>JAVEXE010000037.1:0-10973 GCA_034004105.1 Azonexus sp.
TCGGGCTATTTTAGCAAGCCGCGTGGTTTGCGCGGGGCGTTGGTGAAGAGTCGGTCGTAAAGCCAGTTGGGCATCAGGCGCAGAAGCTTGGCGACCCAGCCCATTTGCCATGGAATGACGGTGTAGCGGGTGCCGGCGTCAATGGCAGCGGCGAAGCGCTTGGCGGCTTCGGCGGTGGGCAGCAAAAAGGGCATCGGATAGGGGTTGACCGCAGTCATCGGGGTTTCGATGTAGCCGGGGGCGATGGTGACAACCGGGATGCCGGCAGGGCGTAATTCCAGGCGCAGGCTTTCCAGGTAGGCGATGGCGGCGGCTTTTGAGGCTGAATAGGCTTCGGCACCGGGCAGGCCACGAATCCCAGCTACCGAGGCGATGCCGCACAAGCGACGCTGGCCGCCAGCGGCTTTCATCGCCGGAATGAAGGGTGCAAACGTGGCCGCCATGCCAAAGACGTTGATATCCATGATCCGGCGAAATACCGCCAGGTCTTCTTCGTGTTCGGTCAGGGTGCCAGCGGATACGCCGGCATTGGCGATCACGATATCGGGTGGGCCAAAGCGGTTGATGAAATCCTGCGCGGCATCGTGCAAGGCTTCCGCATCACTGACATCCAGGGCGTAGCAGGCATGCTGGCCGCCAAGCCGTTCATTGAGTTCTGCCAGCCGCTCAGCGCGTCTACCCACCAGGCCGAGTTGAGCGCCCTGTTGTGCGTAGTAAACGGCCAGCGCCTCGCCGATACCGGACGAGGCGCCTGTGATGAAGACCTTGCGGTTCAATTTTGGTCGTTCGTTTTGTCGTTTGCTTATTTCTTGCCCGACTTTTCGCTACGTGCGCGGGCGATCAGCTTGTCGGCAGTGGCCAGTTGTTGCTCAAAACCCATGGCGGCAATGAGGAACTTGCCATCCACGGCCAGTGCCGGAACGCCCTCGATCTTGAAGGCTTGGGCCATCTGGTCACCCCGGCGCAGCTTGCTCATGACGCCGAAGGAGCCAAACGCTTCGCTGAATTTCTTGCCGTCTACGCCGCGGGCAGCGACCCAGCTGTTGATGGTTTTTTCATCAAAGAGATTGGTGCGTTCCTGATGAATGGCCTTGAACACATCGCCTTCCAGGCGCTTGAGGTCGCCGGTCACTTCCAGCGCGTAATAGAGCTTGGCCGCATTGGCCCAGGCGGCGCGACCGAAGCTGACGGGCACTTTTTTCAGCACGACATCGGCAGGCAGTTTGGCCGCCCAGAGGTTGAGCAAGGGGTTGAAGTCGGCACAATGCGGACAGCCGTAGCTGAAGAATTCAACCACTTCGATCTTGCTTGGGTCGTCGGTGGGCTGGATGGGGTTGATCGGGTTGAATTCTCGGCCGGCGGTCTGCGCAAACAGCGGCGCAGAAACGCTCATTGCGGCACCAAGGGCCAGGGAAGAGGAAAGAAAACGGCGGCGGGCAGACTCCATGCGTGACTCCTTTTTTATTTGGATAACTGGGCTTCAATCCCGGATTTGGCAAGTTCAGCGCGAACTTTGTTCAAGGTTTCAACATTGAAATAGGGGCCGATACGGACGCGGTACAAGGTTTTTTCTTCAATCATGATCTGTTGTACGGTGGACTCGACACCCATGAAAGCCAGTTTGGCTTTCTGATTGTCGGCATCAGCGGCCGAAGAGAACGAGCCTGCCTGCAGGAAAAGCGGTGTTTTGCTTTCCTTGGTTTTTTCCACTTCGCCAGGCTTTTTCGTGCTGGCGGCAGGGGGTGGTGGCAGGCCGGCTTGCCCCTCCTTCTCTGGCACGGCTTCGGTTTTGCCAGGAAGAATGTCATAGAACTGGAAGCGCTTTTCCGGCGGCGGGTCGCCCGGCTTGCCCGGCAGGGTAATGGGCTGCTCCGGCGCTGGGCGGGCTTCGGCTTGCTGCATCTTGTTACTGAAAGGCAGGGGCGCTTTGTTGATGTACCAGACTACGCCAGCAGCCAGGCAGACGCCAAGCACCAGTCCGATGAACATGCCAAGTAGCGTGCCACCGCCGGATTTTTTTCTGGCTGGCGGCTTTTTGGCGGATTTCATGTCGCGGGTCATGCTTTTCCTTACATCGATTCCGGGGCGCTGACGCCTAGAATGCTCAGACCATTGCGGATGACCTGACGTACCGAGGCTGCCAAGGCAACACGGGCATCACGCAGTTTTTCATCTTCAACCAGCATGCGCTCTGCGTTGTACCAGCCGTGGAATTCACCAGCCAGGTCCTTGAGATAGAAAGCGATCATGTGTGGTGCCAGTTCGCGCGCGGCTGTTTCGATGACTTCGCGGAATTGGCCCAGTTGATTGGCGATGGCGAGTTCGCGTGGGTTGCTCAGCAATGCCAGGTCGGTGTCGAGCAGGCTCTCAATATCGCCATCCCATTGGTTAAGAACTGAACAGATGCGGGCGTGGGCGTACTGGATGTAATACACCGGGTTTTCGTTGGTCTGGCTCTTGGCCAGATCAAGGTCGAAATCGAGGTGCTGATCGGACTTGCGAAGGGCGTAAAAGAAACGGCAGGCGTCATTGCCAACCTCGCCGCGCAGTTCGCGCAGGGTAACGAACTCACCCGAGCGGGTAGACATCGAGGCCTTCTGACCATTGCGGTAGAGTACGGCGAACTGGACCAGCGCTACCTGCAGTTTGTCGGCATCCAGATCAAGCGCCTTCACCGCACCGGTAACACGCGGGATGTAGCCGTGGTGATCTGCGCCCCAGATGTTGATGACCTTGTCGAAACCGCGCTCGAACTTGTTCAGGTGGTAGGCGATGTCGGATGCGAAATAGGTGTAGAGGCCGTTTTCACGCTGTACGACGCGGTCTTTTTCGTCACCAAAGGCGGTCGACCGGAACCAGCGGGCACCGTTCTGCACGTAGAGGTGGCCCTTCTTTTCCAGCAGGTCGACGCAGCGGGCGACCAGGCCGGTGTCGTAGAGTGCCTTCTCGGAGAACCAGACGTCGAAATGCACGCCGAATTGTTCCAGATCGTCCCGGCAATCGGCCAACTGTTCGTTCAGGGCGTGTTGATGGACATATTCCCAATCGGGGCCAAGCAGGGTTTTGGCTTGGGCAATCAGGGCGTCAAGGTGCAACTCGCGTTGTTGCTTGGCTTCGTCGTCACTGCGTCCGGCTTCGGGCAGGCCCGGCGTACCCGAGAGTACGGCGTCTGCTGTCCGAACGTATTTGTCACCATGGGCGTTTTTCAACTGACCGGCCATGTCCCGGACGTAGCTGCCCTGGTAGGCATTGGGCGGGAAAGGCACGGTAACGTCGTGCTCCTCCAGGTAACGCAGCCAGGTCGACAGGCCGAGAATGTCCATCTGCCGGCCAGCATCGTTGACATAGTATTCGCGGGTCACATCCCAGCCGGCAAAGGTGAGCAGGCTGGATAGCGAGGCACCGTAAGCGGCACCGCGGCCATGTCCTACGTGCAGCGGCCCGGTTGGGTTAGCCGAAACGAATTCAACCTGGACTTTTTGCCAGCCTCCTGCGGTCGACCGGCCAAAATTCTCTTTTTCGCTTAGAACGGCTTTGACAACATCGGTTTTGGTGCCTGCGTCGAGACGGAAATTGATGAAACCGGCCCCGGCAACTTCGGCTGCGGTAACCAACGACGATGGCGGCAGTTCGTTGAGCAGTTGTTGGGCAATTTCGCGAGGATTTTTCTTCAGGGCTCGGGCCAGTTGCATCGCCAGGTTGGTCGCGAAGTCGCCGTGGGAAGGATCGCGCGGGCGTTCGAGTTGAATCGGTGTATCGGTTGCGCTAGGTGCAACACTAGCCAGCGCCTGTTGCAACAGGGCGGTCAGTTGAGTCTTGACGTCTTGGGCCATTAGGAATACCGGCAGAAAAATGCAAAGCGCCGATTATACGCTGTCAGCCAGTTGAGGCCGCTTTACGGTGAGTGACAACCGTTTGGTATGAGCAGATTCAGGCAGCGAAAACCCGGTTTTTTCCGGCGCGTTTAGCGAGATACATGGCTTGATCCGCGCGGCGAATGGCTTCGCTGCCGGTTTCCTCGTTGTTCATCTGTGCTACGCCGGCGCTGAATGTGATCAGAAGTTTTTCCTTGTCGGCCAGAAAAATGGCTTTGGTCAGCTCTCGCTGGAGGCGAACCATGGCCTCAACGCCCTGATTCAGCGGCGTGTCCGGCATCAGGATGACAAACTCCTCACCGCCGTAGCGTGCCAGCGTATCCATCGGGCGCATGTGGCGCCGTGTCACGTTGGCAAGATGGACCAGCGCTGAGTCGCCAACCGCATGTCCCAGTCGGTCGTTCAGCGATTTGAAATTGTCAATGTCCAGCAAGCAGACCGACAAAGCTGTACTGCGCCGTTGCATGGCTGAAATTTCCCGTTCCAGCGCTTCATCCAGACCCTTGCGATTGAGGGTGTCAGTCAGCGGGTCGTGGCGAGCCAGTGCGCTGGCATTGTCGAGTTCGCGGTGCAGTTGTACCAGTTGTGCTTCGGTCGCTTGTGCTTTTGCCTGCAGGGTTTGTAACTCTGTGCGAGAACGCTGGGTTTCTTCCGCCATGTCCTGAGTGGCGCGGATGATGTCGTGCAGCACTGGCGCCAAGTCTTCAATATGCTGGATGCCGGCAATTTTCTGGGCGTTGTCTTCGATGCGACCTTGAAAACTCGCGCTGGACTCGCTGACGCTGGCCAGCCGTTCGATAAAGGTCGACAGCATCTGCCGCATTTCGGCGCGTGCCTGTAAAGAACGGGCGTGGGCGTGCGTCTGTTTGTCGATGACATCACGCAAGCGACGTTCCATCTCGTCGAGGTGGCGAAGGGTCAATGGGGGGGAGACAACGGCCATCAGACCATCGATTTGCCCCTTGAACCATTGATCGTCGACGCTGAGTTCGCCGATATTTTCGATGATCCGCTGGAGTAGGCGAAGTAGTACCAGCCGAATTTCCCGCTGTTCCTCCACGGCGCCGGGTGTCAGGCTGCATACCCGTTCGAGGGCTGCACTCAGGCGCAGTAGTTCACAGGGTTTGCTCGACAAGGTTTCCAGTAACTGTGCCATGGCAGTGGCAAAGCGGGCATCGTCTTCGGCAAAAGCGGGCAGAAGCGTGTCGAGAAACTGTTTGAGCGCATCGGCAACGACCGCCGGCAAGGCTTCGGTGCGTGGTGTGTTTGCTGACCCTGCGCCAATAAAAGCCAGCAAGGATTCTTGAAAGGCCGACCAGCTGCGACTGTTGATGGCCATTTCCAAGCGGGGCAGGTGATCGCCCTGAGCATCGTTGCGGATCTGCAGCTGGGATACCAGGTGACGCAGTTGTGGTTCCGGGAAGGGGGCAGCGTTGGGTAAATTGGCGATTTCGTTGTAACAGGCTTGGTAATTGGCCGGTGTGGGAGCCAAATGGCGCATCGCAAGGCGCTTGAGCGCTTCCCGGGCGATATCGGACGGCGTTCGATGTTCGTGCATGGGGCGATGGACTTTGTTGTTGTATTGCGCATCAGTGTAGCTGAATTCGGCTGGGATGCGTTTGCTGCAAGTCGCGAGATTGCCGGAGGAGCAGTGCACGGGCTTGATCAGCATGTTAACATCCGCGTTTGCTCTGAATCCGGCCTGCCCTCACATGCGTTTTTTCCGCCTGCTCAAGATTGCTACGGTTGCCAGTCGCTTCGGCCTGGATCAGATGGTGTTCGAACATGAGCCTACGGGCCGTTTGGTTCGTCTGACCAATGCCCTGCAGTTCTGGCGTCAACTGAATCAACCGCGAGCCGAGCGTTTACGGCTGGCCCTGGAGGCGCTGGGGCCGATTTTCGTCAAGTTTGGTCAGGTACTGTCCACCCGTCGGGATCTGATGCCGACGGATATTGCGGACGAGCTGGCGAAATTGCAGGATCGAGTTCCGCCCTTTGATTCTGCTCTGGCCTTGCAAGAAATCGAGAAGGCCTACGGTCGTCCGGTTGGCGAAGTTTTTGCGGAATTCGACCCGCAGCCGGTTGCGTCGGCGTCAATCGCCCAAGTGCATTTTGCCCGATTGCACGAACGCGATGGCGGGCACGAAGTGGCCGTCAAGATTCTGCGCCCCAACATGCTCTCGGTGATCGAACACGACTTGGCCTTGATGGACAGCGGCGCAATGCTGCTGGAAAAGCTCTGGTCGGACGGCAAACGTCTCAAGCCGCGCGAGGTGGTCGCGGAATTTGCCAAATATTTGCGCGATGAGCTCGATCTGATGCGCGAGGCGGCCAACGCTTCGCAATTGCGGCGAAACTTTACCGATTCAAAGTTGCTCATCGTGCCCGAGGTGTATTGGGATTTCTGCACTTCGACTGTGATGGTCATGGAGCGAATGAAGGGAACGCCAATTTCCCGGATTGAGCAACTGCGTGCTGACGGGATTGATCTGGGCAAATTGTCCGAGGCTGGTGTGGAAATATTCTTCACCCAGGTTTTTCGCGATGGTTTCTTTCATGCCGATATGCATCCAGGCAATATTTTCGTGGCGGCGGACGGACGTTACATTGCCCTCGATTTCGGGATTGTCGGCACCTTGACCGACACCGACAAAAACTATCTGGCGCAGAACTTTCTGGCATTTTTCCGGCGTGACTACAAGCGTGTGGCAGAGGCCCACATCGAGTCAGGATGGGCGCCAAAAGAGACCCGGGTTGACGAGTTCGAAGCAGCAATCCGGGCGGTTTGTGAACCCATATTCGACCGTCCGTTGAAGGATATTTCTTTTGGCAAGGTGTTGCTGCGCCTGTTTCAAACTTCCCGCCGCTTCAACGTCGAGATTCAGCCTCAGTTGGTGATGTTGCAGAAGACCTTGCTTAATATCGAGGGCTTGGGGCGGCAACTTGATCCAGATCTCGATCTCTGGAAAACCGCCAAACCTTTCCTTGAGCGCTGGATGAGCGAGCAGGTCGGTTGGCGCGGGCTGGTGCGTGTTTTCAAGCAGGAAGCGCCCTATTTGGCTCGAACGTTGCCACAACTCCCCAGGCTGGTGCATCAAAGCTTGTCACAGCCGCCCAAGGCAGACTTGCAGCCGCAACTGGAGAAATTGATTCGAGCGCAGCGACAGCAAAACTTCTGGCTGGCGCTGATTGCCCTGTTGCTTATCCTGATCAGCCTTGAACATTTCTTCTGATGCCTAAAAAAATCCCGAATCTGAACGATTTCTCCGAGGCAGATATTCTCGCCTGGCTGGGAGCTCCCTCGCTGGCCAAGGGGCGCCCGTATATTGATCTGGTCAGCGATTTTCAAATGGATACGAGCGGGATTTCTGGCTATGTTCAAGGATCGGCTCGCAGGCCTTACCACGCGCTAGCCCTGATTTCTCCAGAAGGCGGCTTGCTGGCGCAGTGCAGTTGCCCCGTAGGCTATGGCTGTAAGCATATCGCCGCGCTGTTGCTCAAGGCCATCGCTGAGCGCAATCCGGTCGAGCGGGTGAGCAGCAGTGTGCTCTCTTGGGTTGAGGATTTGCGTCGGGCTTCGATTGCGGTGGCAAAGAAAAAAGCGCGTCCTGTCAGTGCGCGTCAGCAGTTGTTTTATCTGCTCAAAACCAATGCCAATGCCAGCCATTTTGGCATTGTGCTGGTCAAGGGGAAGTACGCCGAGTCGGCTGATGAGTGGTGGAATGTCGAGCGAGCGCTGGTCAGTCCGCCGCAATTCGTCAACGAGGCCGATCTCGGTATTCTCCGGCTACTGTGGTCCGAGCGGGGCCACGACAGCGGTCTGCGCGCTTATGGCCTCGGGCCGAAACACGGTGCCGAAATTCTTGCCCGGATGGTGGCGACCCATCGTTTCTATCTTGAAGAAGACCCGTCGTTGCCACTGGTGGCCGGTGCAACCCGGCCAGCGATGGTCGGTTGGCAGGTGGATGCACGCGGATTTCAGCGTCCTTACCTGAAACCCGAGCCTGCCGCGGAGCTGGTGCTTGCGGTCGACCCGCCCTGGTATGTGGATTTCACCGAGAATGAAGCCGGGCCGCTGGAGGTGCGTGGCAATCCCGCCGTGGTCAGTCGCCTGTTCAAACTCCCGCCGCTGTCGGCGAAGGAGGCCGGGCTGGTTGCCAATGCGCTGTCCGAACTGGCCCCTGAGTTGCCGTTGCCTGCTGAGAATGCCCAAGCCAGATTGCGTCAGATTGACGCGCCGCTGGTGCCGGTTCTGGTGCTTGAAACGCTGTTCGTCCATGGTCAACAAGCCTGGCGCAATTATCCGGCCACCTATGGTGGCGGTGCTTTTGATGTCGGTCGTGTGGTTTTTCGCTATGCCGATGCCGACGTGCGGCCGGGTGAGACGGCTGAGTATCTGACCTTGCCGGACGGTGAGACCGTGCGTCTGCATCGCCGGCCGGCCGAAGAAGCGCAGGCGCTGGCCGTACTCGCCCAAACAGGGATGGAGCGTGTGCCGCAGCATGTGCTGCACACCTTCGGTGCAGCACCGCAAGGCTTGTATGGCCTTGCCAACGAGGCAAGCTGGCAAAGCTTCATGCACGACTACCTGCCGGTGCTGAAAAAATCCGGTTGGATCGTCGAGTTCCCGGAAAATTTCCGTCATCACGTGATCGAAATCGACGCCTGGGATGCCGAACTGACCGAGGGCGACGACGGCTGGTTCAATCTCGACATGGGGGTGATTGTCGAGGGTGAGCGTTTGCCACTGGCGCCGATGCTCGCCGACCTGTTCCGTCGAGATGGTCGCTGGCTGGAAAACGGCGCGTTGAGCCGGATTGGTGATGAGGAAAAAATTGCCCTGTTGACCCACGATGGCAAGCGCCTGCTCGTTCCGGCCAGCCGGATCAAACCGCTTGCCGGCACCTTGATCGACTTGTTCGATGGTCTGGGACAGGGTGAGACCCTGCGGATCTCTCGTTTTGATGCTGCACGGCTGAATGACCTGAACGATACCAGTCGCTGGGAATTCCGCGGCCAGGGCGATGTGCTGGCGCTGGCCGAACGTTTGCAGGCTGCGCAAGGCATCAGCGAAATCGCGCCACCTGAGGGGCTGCGGCTAGAATTGCGACCGTATCAGCGGGAGGGGCTGGCCTGGCTGCAGTTCCTGCGTGAGCAAAAACTCTGTGGCATCCTGGCCGATGACATGGGCTTGGGAAAAACCGCCCAAACGCTGGCCCATCTGCTGCTTGAAAAAGAAAGTGGTCGCCTTGACCGCCCGGCGCTGATCATTCTGCCGACTTCGCTGATTTTCAACTGGAAAAATGAAGCTGCGCGGTTTGCCCCGGATTTGCGCGTCTTGTCCTTGCATGGTCCGGACCGCAAGAGCCGTTTTCCGGAAATTGGCGAGCACGATGTTGTACTGACCACCTACCCCTTGCTTTGGCGCGATGCCGATGAGTTGGTCACCCAGGACTATCACCTGCTGATTCTCGACGAGGCGCAGACGGTCAAGAACGCGCAAAGCCGTAGCGCGGAGGCGGTCCGACGGATCAATGCCCGGCATCGCCTCTGTCTCACCGGCACGCCCTTGGAAAATCATTTGGGCGAGTTGTGGAGCCAGTTTGATTTTCTGTTGCCGGGCTTTCTGGGGACAGGCAAACATTTCACCAAATACTGGCGCACGCCAATCGAAAAATTCGGCGATAGCGCCCGGCGTGATCTCTTGGCCCGGCGGATCCGCCCTTTCATCTTGCGGCGCAAGAAGGAAGATGTGGCCCAGGAGCTGCCGCCCAAAACCATTATTGTTCGCAGCGTCGAGCTAGAGGGCGGCCAACGTGACCTTTATGAAACCGTGCGGGCAGCCATGGATGCCAAGGTCCGGGATGAGATCGCCCAGCGGGGCTTTGCCCGTAGTCAAATCGTCCTGCTGGATGCTTTGCTGAAACTGCGTCAGGTCTGTTGCGACCCGCGTTTGGTCAAGTCGGCTTCGGCGCGTAAGGTCAGCGAGCGGGCAAAGCTGGATCTCTTGATGGCGATGTTGCCTGAAATGGTCGACGAAGGCCGTCGCGTTCTGTTGTTCTCGCAATTCACCAGCATGCTTGCCCTGATCGAGAAGGAATTGACCAAGGCCGGTCTCGGTTATGCAAAATTGACCGGAGATACGGTTGACCGCGAGACGCCGATCAAGGCTTTCCAGGAGGGTGAGGTCTCCATCTTCCTGATCAGCTTGAAAGCCGGTGGCGTTGGACTCAACCTGACGGCTGCCGATACGGTGATTCATTACGACCCGTGGTGGAATCCGGCAGTCGAGAATCAGGCAACAGACCGGGCGCACCGTCTGGGGCAGGATAAGCCGGTATTTGTCTACAAGTTGATCGTGAGCGGCAGTATCGAAGAAAAAATTCTTTCCCTGCAGGAGCGCAAATCGCAGCTGGCTGCGGGCATCCTGTCTGAGGATAGGGATGTGGACATGAAGTTCAGCGACGACGATCTGGCCGCCTTGTTTGCCCCGTTGCCTGATTGAGCTTGCCGGGTCCAATCAGGCAATCTGGCCGCTTGATCCCAGACGATCGAGCAAGCCGGATAGGGCATGCTTGACCGATTGCGCCCTGACGGCAGCGCGGTCTCCGACAAAATGACAGGTCTGGACCTCGCTGCTGCCATGACGATAGGCCCAGGCGAAGCAGACTGTACCGACCGGTTTGCTAGCCGATCCGCCGCCTGGACCGGCAATGCCAGTGATGGCCAGGGACCAATCGGCGGGACTATTGGCCAGTGCGCCAAGGGCCATGGCGCGGGCAACGGCTTCGGATACGGCACCCTGCGTTTGGATCAGATTTGCATCCACACCCAGCAGGTCTGTTTTGGCGGCATTCGAGTACGTGACAAAGCCACGTTCGAACCATTCAGAGCTGCCGGCAATTGCTGTCATGGTTTCGGCGACCCAGCCGCCTGTGCAGGATTCCGCACAACAGCACATCTCACCGCGCGCCAGCAGGCGATTGCCACAGGTTTCAGCCAGGATTTCGAGAGCACTCAGGGACATGTCGGGTTTCCGGTAGATTTTGTAGTGTCTGGACTACATTTCGTTACAGAACGGGCACGAAGCGAGACAGA
>JAVEXE010000037.1:11073-12885 GCA_034004105.1 Azonexus sp.
GCCAGCAGGCGATTGCCACAGGTTTCAGCCAGGATTTCGAGAGCACTCAGGGACATGTCGGGTTTCCGGTAGATTTTGTAGTGTCTGGACTACATTTCGTTACAGAACGGGCACGAAGCGAGACAGACAGGGAGCGGGCTAAAAATTAAACTGCAAGGGCATTGAACCCCTCCTCTCGAATTCCCCCCATTCGAGACCCTTCCACCCCGCCGCTGGCGGGGTTTTTTTTGCGCTGAATTATAAGCTACCCGTTATAATTGAGCACTTTGTCCAACTAGCCTACGGGGTCTTCAGCATGGCCGAGCAACATTCCTCCAAGAGCATCATGTGGGTGACGATCATTGTCGCCATCGTCCTGATTGCGATCATTTATCCGCTGACCAACAAATCTTTCGATTCGGCGGCCAACAGTGGCGCCGACAATAGCGAAGCCGAACTGCGCATTCAGCCGGTCGCCCGTTTCTCGCTGGCCAAGGCGGAAGCTGAAGCTGCAGGCGGTGCGCCAAAAGATGGCCCGACGGTTTATAACAGTGTTTGTGGTGCCTGCCATAACACCGGCGCTGCTGGCGCACCGAAAATCGATGACAAGGGTGCCTGGGCTTCGCGTCTCGGCGCTGGTGCCGCTGCACTCTACGCGTCTGCGATCAACGGCAAGGGCGCCATGCCACCCAAGGGCGGTGCTGCCAAACTGTCTGACGACGAAATCAAGGGCGCCGTCGATTACATGCTGGGCAAGGTCAAGTAAGACCTGCTCAGGATTGAAGAGGGAGGCTGCAGCCTCCCTTTTTTTGCCCGGATTTTGCGGTCGACCGCAAAATTGGCCGTTTTTTCAGGCAATGCGTCTTAGCGTCGGACCTTGTCGGCGTGAGCCGTGATGTAGGCGTAGCAAAACAGGGGGTCGTCGGCCAGATCGTGCAATCGCCAACGACGTTTCTGTCCTTGTGCCAGATTGGGCAGGATATCCTGTTCTGACGCCAGATCCCGCAAGACCATGCCCCAATCGCTGAAGATGCGCTTACGCAATGGTCCTTGCGCAACGACCTTGAGTTGCGCATGTCTTGGGTCGCTGCGGATCCGGTCGAGCAAGGCGAGCAAGGTTTCGCGTTCGCCTTCGAGCAATTGCATGAATTCGCCGTCTTGATGAATCAGGCAACCAGAGACACCATTCATCCGGTTACTGGTCTGGAAGCCTTTCAGCATGGTATTCAATTGGGCTTGATCGAAGGCTAAGCTGCTCTGGCTGACGTAGATCAGAAAGTACAGTGGAGCCTGTTGTTCAGCATTACGCTGGCCAATTTCCTGCTGATAGGTTTCTGTGAATACCTTTTCCTCCAGGGGGCGGTGAAAGTAATACCCCTGGATCATGTCGCAGCCATAGGTGCACAGTTCGCGTTGCTGTGCGCCGGTTTCGACACCCTCGGCGACCAGTTTCAAGCCCAGCGAGCGACCAATGCCGATGACGGCACGGATGATGGTCCGGCTTTCTTCGCTTTTCTCCAGGCCGTCCACAAACGCTCGATCAATTTTCAGCACATTGACCGGCAGGCGGGTCAGTTGTGCCAGCGAGGAATAGCCGGTACCAAAGTCGTCAACGGCAACCCGCAGGCCCAGTTCGGCGAGCCGGCGCAGAATGCGCAGATTGGTTTCCACATCGGCCATCAGCGAGGTTTCAGTGATTTCCAGTAGCAGCCGGCTGGGGTCAGCATCCGTTTCGCGCAAGATGGAGGCAAAATCGTCGACCAATGAGGTTTCGTTAAGTTGTCGGGCCGACACATTGACCGATACATAAGGGGCTGTGTTTCCCCAGCGATG
>JAVEXE010000037.1:12985-14727 GCA_034004105.1 Azonexus sp.
ACTCGGCAATCGGGATGAAAACTGCCGGCGAAATTTCACCGCTGGCGGGGCGCCAGCGCAAGAGAATTTCCGCACCGGCGATATGGCCGGTTTCCGCACTGACAATCGGTTGAAAGCGAACGGACAATTCCTGACGCTCGATCGCCAGTCGCAAGCCCTGGGTAATTGCCAGACGTTGTCTGGCCTGTTCCTGCAGGCTGTCACTGAAAAATTGCCAGCCGTCGCGGCCATGCTCCTTGACGGCATACATGGCGGTATCCGCATACCGCAGCATGTCGTCAGCGGAATGTGTGCTGCCCGTGCCAATCGCAACCCCAATACTCGCTGTCACGAACAGATCATGACCATTGAACTCGATCGGCTGGCGCATGATGTCGTTCAGCCGGCCTGCCAGAACAGCCATCCCGGCGGGTTGCTCGACTTGTTCGCATAAAATGACAAATTCGTCGCCGGCAAGGCGAGCCACCGTATCGCCAGGGCGTACTTGATCCATCAAACGTCTGGCTACGCATTTCAACAAGATATCGCCGGCATCATGCCCATGCGTGTCGTTGATCAACTTGAATCCGTCAAGGTCGACAAAAAGCAGTGCGACGCTTAAACCATTCCGACGCGAACGTTGTAGCGCATTGGCGAGGCGTTCGCGGATCAGTGCCCGATTGGGCAGGCCGGTCAGGGTATCGTGGGTGGCACGCCGGGTCAGTTCTTCTTCGGCACGCTTGCGATCGGTGATGTCCCGCAGGGTGACCACGAGCAGGCAGTCGTCCTGACCGGGAAATTTCGCGATTGAGGCTTCGAGGGGAAAGAAGCTACCGTCCTTGCGGTAGCCCACGACCTCGTTACGCTGGTTCATCCGACGTTCGCTGTCTTGTCCGAGAACGAAGGCTTGAAGAAGTTCTGCATGGCGTTGCCGGAAATGTGGCGGCAGCAGGGCATGTACGGACAAGCCAAGCATTTCCGTTTCCTGATAGCCAAACATCGCTTGCGCACTGCGGTTGGATTCGGTGATGATGCCTTGGCTATTGGTGGCGATAATTGCCATGTCCGCAATCGACAGAATGTGTCGGGCGGCATCCACGCGTGTCCGCGCAGCGCCGAGTTCGGCGGCAATGCGTGCCGTGACAGCGGGTGAAGCAATCGACTCATGCAGGTTCGCCACGCTTTCGGGCTTGCGGTAACGCGCCGGAATTTGTGGCGAGATACGCCCAAAATTCTGGATGATGCGGAAGCTGCCATTGGCATCGCAGCAGGCCAGATAACAATTAACGCTGGCGTGATGGCTTCTGGCATCCATGTCGACCACGCCTTGCGGTCCGGTGACCCGGACCCGTTCAAGGGTCTCGATCAGTGCCGGGGCATCGAGCCGGCCTGCGGTTTCGGCGGCACGAGCGAAAGCATGAACGCAGAGATAGGCACCTTCGCCAAAGTTGGTCAGAAAACCGTTTCCTTGAGGCCAGACACCTTTGATGCCAGGTTGGCGACTCAGCTTTTGCAGATACTGACGGTTTTCCGCCGTATCGAGCGACATGAAATAGGTATTGCTGGAGTAAAGCCCCTCTCGTACTGCGGCTGGCAACTGGCTGGCCAGCAGCTCGTCATAGTGCCCCATGACGACAGCCATCCGCTGCTTCAGCCCGAGTTCGGCAAAGCGCTTGAGCAGCGTCAGTTGATCTTGCCCGGCAAAATACGGCACAAACACGTCCGCCCCTGAGCGCGCGACTTGTTCCAGCAGGGCTTCGATT
>JAVEXE010000260.1:0-3167 GCA_034004105.1 Azonexus sp.
TTGCCCGTAAGCACTAGATACGCCAATAACCCATGGCTGTCTAGCAGCCATTAGTCATGGATTGATTGTCTGCGTGTGCTTCGTAGCGGATTCTCTGACTGCGCAGATATGTACGGGTATCAGCCAGAACTTACAACCGAGGAGTGGCGCCGATTACTGAAATCCATCCTCGGTATTGACCTGAGTTTGCAGGGCGTTCGGCAGGCCTTATTGAACGCGTAAACATTTTTTTCAAACCCTAAAAAAAATGCTTACTAGATAGGAACGGAAGAAAACCGCAGCATTCAGCCATGTTCAACAACGCCTTATGAGGTACGACATGGCTGCAACAGTTCAAAAACCCCAATTACCCGCCGAGGGTTACGTTCGTCTTCCCGGTGTGTTATCCGTAGTTCCGGTGTCGCGGTCGACGTGGTTTTCCTGGGTTAAATCCGGCAAAGCGCCAAAGCCTGTAAAGCTTTCCGAGAGAACCACCGCCTGGCGTGTGGCAGATATCCGCGCCTTCATCGACGCGCAAGCGGCCTGACCGGAGGCCGACATGCACAACAAGAAAAAGGCCAGCGCGAAGGCTGGCCAAAAACTCAAACACGACCATTATCAACTGGCAGCAAGCTGCGTTCAAGCAAACCGCTCCGTCGACCCCAGCCCTTACGAAAAACCGTCACGCCGAAATCGCCGTCAGAAGCGCACCTGGCGACGCAAACCCGGCAACGGCTTGACACGGTCAACCGGCCTGGCGCAGAATGAAGGCTCTCTCAAAGTCAAAGGCCGGAACCAGACGGCCAGCAGTTTGCAGCCTTCTGGTTTTTCGTTTTGCCCTCAGCGAATGCTGATGGATTGCTCACGCCAGCAGTCCGTCGACCATCAACGGGGGTTGCGGGTAGCGGTAACGCCCCGGCCGCATCCTTTGACGCGGAGAGACAACCCCCGCCAGTTTTCTGGTGGTTCTCTAAATCTCGAAGTCAAAGGAGGCCATATGGCCATCACCATCAAGACCCGCAACGCGGGCACCTCTGAGCGCACCCCGCGCCTTTTTCCTCTATCGCTTCGCCCGGCTGCTCATCGCGGCCTTCGCCACATCACCGGCCCCGCCCTGGCATTTCGCGGTGCTTTCCGTGTCGGGGGTGCGAAATGAGCGACGCACAAACCTACGACGCCAACAACCCGGAATTTATCGAGGCCATCCAAAAGGCTGACATTAAGATTGCCATCAAGGTATTTGGCGATCATCCGCAAGACGTCATAAACGTAATCGACGGCGCATCTGAGGCTATTGGCTGGCTTGAGGAAATTTTCTTTTCGATTGAGAAAGAATTCGAGACGAAAAAGAAAGATGAGACATGGAGCGGACTAAGAGTTCAGAGGCTTGCCGCCCTGGGGAAGTACGTCGCTTTCGATTATGGCAATTACGTTGGTTCAAAGCATGAAGACTATCGCTACAACCTTCGTCAGGCTGGCGCTATCGAGCGCAGCGAGGTGCAATCATGAGCACCACAAACTCTGCCGCCCTGCTCGAAGCCTTGACCCCGAAAGAACGCGAAATCTGCGCCGCGTTTGCCCTTCGAGTCTTTGACGAAATCAACGCCGGACGCCTGGTTGCTGCGCAGCCTGACCAGTGCACCGCGCCGGAAAAGCTGCCCGATACACAAGCCCTGATCGAGCTGGCGTATCACACTCAGGACGTTATCCACCTGACCGCGATCAGCGCTGACCGCATCCTTGATGATCTGAAAGCGGGGTTGCTATGAACTTCGAGAACGAGTTGCACATCGGCACACCAAACCCCGAGTGTGCGTGCTGCCTCAAGCACTTTAGCAAACCAACACAACGCCGCATGAGGGCCAGAATTCAGCCTATTCCCGGCCTGAATGCCTTTTTCGAATACGACATTTGCGAAACCTGTAGCGCCACAGCAAAACGCAGCGGCAAAGGCCTGAAGCGTGTTGTCCGTGCGGTTATGAAGTATCACAAAGGGGAGGTGCTGTGATTCAAGCAACTGATGCCTTCCTGGTGGCCATGGCTGATTCCGGCCTGGCCATGCACAAACCGTCAATCATCGCTGATGGGCAAATCCACCGTTTCCGGGTAGAGGGTGACAAATCCGGGACCACCAACGGCTGGTACTCTTTTCACAATGACGCCAAGCCCTTCGGGGCTTTTGGTAGTTGGAAAACTGGCCAGTCACACACGTGGACCGCAGCAAAGCCGGAATCAATGACGGCGGCGGAACGTCAGGCCATGGCCGAGCGGCAACGCGCTGCGAGAGCTGCGCACGCGGCTGAGACTGCCAAGGTTCAGGCAGAGGCGGCGGCGCGTGCCTTGCGGCTGTGGGAGCGTGCCAAACCTGCCACCGGCGATCATCCTTACCTTGCCCACAAAGCGGTTCAGGCCTACGGCGTGCGTGATCTGCGAGGCCAGTTGGTGATCCCGTTACGCGACGTGGACGGCAAGCTGTCGAGCTTGCAATTCATCGGGGCGGACGGCAAAAAAACGTTCCTCACAGGAGGCCGCAAGCGCGGCTGTTATCACGCCATCGGTAGGCCGTGCGGGGTGCTCTGCATCTGCGAGGGCTACGCGACCGGCGCGACAATCTACGCGGCAACCGGGCACGCAACGGCCATTGCGTTTGATGCTGGCAACCTCAAGCCAGTAGCAATTTCGTTACGAACGAAATTCCCCGACCTGCCCCTGGTGATCTGTGCCGACAACGACATCAAGACATCCGGCAACCCGGGCGTCACGGCTGCGAGAGAGGCGGCGCGTGCGGTAGGCGCTGCCCTGGCTATCCCTGAGTTTGAACAAGGGGTGTGCCATGTCTGACCGATCCGATTTTAATGACCTGGCACGCGAGGCCGGAGCGGCGGCGGTTGCGGAAGTTATCGCCAAAGCACAGGCCGCACCAACCAGTAAGCCCGTCGTCGAGGCGGCAACGAATAGTGAGTCCCTGGCCAGCATTGGCGAGAACTGGCCTGACCCGATCATTCCGGGCCGCATGCCGGTCCCGGACATTCCGGCAACGCTCCTGCCAAGCTGGCTTGGTCGCATGGCCAAGGCCGTTTCCGAATCCACACAAACACCACCAGCCATGGCGGTGATGTGTTCGATATCCGTCCTGGCAACTGTTTTGCAGCGGCGCTTCGAGGTAGCGCCGTTTGGTGAGGATGACG
>JAVEXE010000038.1:0-14626 GCA_034004105.1 Azonexus sp.
ATGCAACTCGGCTTCACCGGCGCCATGCTGCGCGGTTCCGGGATTGCTTGGGATCTGCGCAAGAAGCAGCCCTACGCGGCCTACGACAAGGTCGACTTCGATGTGCCGGTTGGCGTCAATGGCGACAGCTATGACCGCTACCTGGTGCGCATGGAGGAAATGCTCCAGTCGAACCGCATCATCAAACAGTGTATCGCCTGGTTGCGCGCCAACCCGGGTCCGGTGATCACCGACAATCACAAGGTGGCACCGCCGAACCGCGAGGCGATGAAGTCGAACATGGAAGAGCTGATCCACCACTTCAAGCTGTTCACCGAAGGCATCCATGTGCCGCCGGGCGAGGCCTATGCCGCGATCGAACATCCGAAGGGCGAGTTCGGCATCTATTTCGTTTCCGACGGTGCCAACAAGCCCTACCGTATGAAGATCCGGGCGCCGGGCTTTGCGCATCTGGCGGCGATGGACGAAATGGCGAAGGGCCATATGTTGGCCGACGTCGTGACGATCATCGGTTCCCAGGATGTTGTTTTTGGCGAGATTGACCGCTGATGTTTTCCGCTGACACCCTACAGAAATTCGCCCGCGAGGTCGCCAAGTACCCCGCAGAGCAGAAGCAGTCGGCCGTCATGGCCTGTCTGGCTCACGCCCAGGAAGAAAAGGGCTGGCTGCCGCCTGAGGCCATCGAAGCCGTTGCCGATTATCTCGGCATGCCGCCGATTGCTGCCTACGAGGTTGCTTCCTTCTACAACATGTACGACTTGAAGCCGGTCGGCAAGTACAAGATCACGGTGTGTACCAACCTGCCGTGCGCGCTGTCCGGTGGCTATCACGCCGGCGAGTACCTGCAGCAGAAGCTCGGCGTCGGCTACGGCGAGACCACAGCCGACGGCAAGTTCACGCTCAAGGAAGGCGAGTGCATGGGTGCCTGCGGCGATGCGCCAGTGTTCATCGTCAATAACCGCTCGATGTGCAGCCACATGCATCCGGAACAGATCGACAAGCTCCTTGAGGAGTGCAAATAATGGCCATGATGGGGGCAATCAATCCGGTCCTGATGGCCGGCCTGAATGGTGATGACGGCTGGCGATTCAAGGATTACGTCGCTCGTGGTGGCTACGAGCAGTTGAAGCGCATTCTGCAGACTGGCATGACCCAGGAAGACGTCATTGGTGAAGTCAAGAAATCGGTCCTGCGCGGTCGTGGTGGCGCAGGCTTCCCGACCGGTCTGAAATGGTCGTTCATGCCGCGTTCCTTTCCCGGTGACAAGTACGTCGTCTGCAATACCGACGAAGGTGAACCGGGGACCTTCAAGGACCGCGACATCATGCGCTACAACCCGCATGCGGTCATTGAGGGCATGATCATCGCCGGTTTCGCGATGGGCGCCAATCGTGGCTACAACTACGTGCACGGCGAAATCTGGGAAATCTACAAGCGCTTCGAGGAAGCGCTCGACGAAGTCCGTGCTGCCGGTCTGCTCGGCCAGAACATCCTCGGCACCCAGTTCAGCTTCGAACTGTTTGCCCATCATGGTTACGGCGCCTACATTTGCGGTGAGGAAACCGCGTTGCTCGAATCGATCGAGGGCAAGAAGGGCCAGCCGCGCTTCAAGCCGCCGTTCCCGGCTTCCTTTGGTCTGTACGGCCGGCCGACGACGATCAACAATACCGAGACCTTCGCTTCCATCCCCTTCATCCTGAAAATGGGCGGCGAGGAGTTCCTCAATCTGGGCAAGCCGAACAATGGCGGTACCAAGCTGTTCTCGGTATCCGGCCACGTCAATCGCCCGGGCAACTACGAAATCCCGCTCGGCACGCCGTTCTCGACGCTGCTCGAAATGTGCGGCGGCATGCGCGGTGGGCGCAAGCTGAAGGCGGTCATTCCCGGCGGCTCGTCGGCGCCAGTCATGCCGGCCGACGTAATCATGGACTGCACCATGGATTACGACTCGATCAGCAAAGGCGGGTCGATGCTTGGTTCCGGCGCGGTCATCGTCATGGACGAGACCGTGTGCATGGTCAAGGCGCTGGAGCGTCTATCCTTCTTTTACCACGAAGAATCCTGTGGTCAATGCACGCCCTGCCGCGAAGGTACAGCCTGGATGTACAAGGTCGTGCATCGTATCGAGAACGGCCAGGGCAAGCCGGAAGACCTCGACCTGCTCAACAGCGTGCTCGGTAACATCGCCGGCCGGACCATCTGCGCGCTCGGCGACGCAGCGGCCTTCCCGGTGCAGAGTTTCCTCAAGCATTTTGGCAGCGAATTCGAGTACCACATCGAGCACAAGACCTGTCTGGTCCCGAAGGATATCCAGTGGGCCGGTAGCGGCTTCCACAAGATCCCGGCCTGACGGCTTAGGCGTTAGTTACGAAAGAACTGGCTACAAGGTAGCGACATGCTAGAAATCGAAATCGACGGCAAGAAAGCGCAAGTGCCCGACGGCAGCACGGTGATGGATGCCGCGCAGCAGTTGGGTGTCTATATCCCGCATTTCTGCTATCACAAGAAATTATCCATCGCGGCCAACTGCCGGATGTGTCTGGTCCAGGTGGAAAAAGCGCCTAAGCCGTTGCCTGCGTGCGCGACGCCGGTGACCAATGGCATGAAGGTGTTTACCCACTCCGACCTGGCCGTCAAGGCGCAGAAGGGGGTGATGGAATTCCTGCTGATCAACCACCCGCTCGACTGCCCGATCTGCGATCAGGGCGGCGAATGCCAGCTGCAGGACATGTCGGTCGGTTACGGCCCGATGAAGAGCCGTTACACCGAGGAAAAGCATGTCGTCTTCCACAAGGATGTCGGCCCGCTGATCTCGATGCAGGAAATGAGCCGCTGCATCCACTGCACGCGCTGCGTTCGTTTCGGCCAGGAAGTCGCCGGCATCATGGAACTGGGCATGGCCAACCGCAACATGCACTCCGAGATCATGACCTTCGTCGGTCGTTCGGTCGATTCCGAACTGTCCGGCAACATGATTGACCTGTGCCCGGTCGGCGCGCTGACCTCGAAGCCTTTCCGCTACACCGCCCGCTCGTGGGAACTGCAACGGCGCAAGTCGGTTAGCCCGCACGATTCGGTCGGCGCCAACCTGGTCGTCCAGGTCAAGCACGACAACGTGATGCGCGTTTTGCCGCGCGAGAACGAAGCGG
Organism: Azonexus sp.; assembly: GCA_034004105.1. Classification (GTDB taxonomy): domain Bacteria; phylum Pseudomonadota; class Gammaproteobacteria; order Burkholderiales; family Rhodocyclaceae; genus Azonexus. The sequence continues at coordinate 3,150 of JAVEXE010000038.1, forward strand.
TCAACGAGTGCTGGATTTCTGACAAGGAACGTTTCTCCTACCAGGCACTGAATTCCGATGCCCGCCTGACCAAGCCGATGGTCAAGCAGGGTGGCGAGTGGCGTCAGGTCGAATGGAATGTCGCTCTCGATTACGTCGCTCACGGCCTCAAGGACATCGTCCGCGATCACGGCGGTGACGCTGTCGCCGCGCTGGCCGCACAGCATGCCACGGTCGAGGAGCTGTTCCTGCTGGGCAAGCTGATGAAGGGCATGGGCAGCGGCAATATCGATTTCCGCGCCCGTCAGTCCGATTTCGGGTCTGACTTCAAGCGGGCCGGTGCGCCCTGGCTGGGCATGCGTCTGGCCGAGATCAAGGATCTCGACGCCGCGTTGGTGGTCGGTTCCTTCTTGCGCAAGGATCATCCGCTGATCGCTCAGCGCTTGCGTCAGGCCGCCAAGAAGTGGACCAAGGTCAGCCTGTTGTCAGTGGCTGGCGACGATCAACTGATCAAGCTTTACGGCAGCCTCTCTGTGGCCCCGTCGCAACTGGCGCTGGCGCTGGCCGCAGTGGTTCGCGCCGCCGCCGAAGCAAAGGGTGTGGCCGTCCCGGCCGGTCTGGAAAACGCTGCCGTCTGCGACGAGAGCCGCAAGATTGCAGCCAGCCTGGTCGAAGGCGAGAAGCGCGCGATCTTCCTCGGCAACGTCGCCACCCAGTGTGCCGACGCTACCCAGCTACACGCACTGGCCAACCTGCTTGGTGCCATCACCGGAGCCACTGTTGGATTCCTCGGTGAGAGCGGCAACACGGTCGGCGCCCACTTGGCCTGGGCACTGCCGAGCCAGGCCAATGCGCGCCAGATGTTCGAGCAGCCGCGTCGCGGCTACGTGCTCTACGGTGTAGAACCGGAACTCGACTGCGCCAATCCGCAGCTGGTCATGGCCGCGCTGAAGCGGGCGGCCATGGTCGTCGTCATGTCGCCGTTCAAGTCGCCGGCGGCTCTTGAATATGCTGATGCCATCCTGCCCGTGGCACCCTTCACCGAAACCTCGGGCAGCTTCGTCAATATCGAAGGCCGCATCCAATCGTTCAACGGCGTCGTCAAGCCGCGCGGCGAAACGCGTCCGGGCTGGAAGGTGCTGCGCGTGCTCGGCAACGTCCTCAATCTCGACGGCTTTGCCTACACCAGCAGCGAGCAGGTCCGTGACGAAGTGCTCGGCGCCGGTGCCGAATTCGCCGCTGGTCTCGATAACGGCCTGAATGGCGTCGCCATCGCCCTGCCGGGTGCGGCGGCAAGCGGCCTGCAACGCATCGCCGACGTGCCCATCCACTTTGCCGATCCGCTGGCCCGCCGTGCGCCGGCACTGTTGCAGACGGCCGACGGTGTCGCCCCGACGCTGCGCGCCGCCGCGGCAACGCTGGCTGCGATCGGTGTCGAGTCTGGTGCTTCGGTACGGGTCCGCCAGGGGAACGGCGAAACCGTGCTGGTCGCCCGTCTCGACGACCAGGTGCCGGCCGGCTGCGTCCGCGTTGCTGCGGCGCATCCGACGACTGCGATGCTGGGCGAAATGTTCGGCGACATCACCGTGGAGCGTGCATAAATGGACGCACTGATGAATTTCGGACAAGGGATCTTTGGCGGCGCCTGGCCGGCCGTGTGGACCCTGATCAAGATCGTGCTGATCGTCGCCCCGCTGATGCTCGGCGTCGCCTACCTGACTTACTTCGAGCGCAAGGTCATCGGCTTCATGCAGGTGCGTATCGGCCCCAACCGGGTCGGTCCCTGGGGTCTGATCCAGCCGATTGCCGACGGCCTGAAGCTGCTGCTCAAGGAAATCATCGTTCCCAGCGGTTCGAGCAAGGCAGTCTTCGTCATCGCCCCGATGCTGGCCATCGCCCCGGCGCTGGCCGCCTGGGCGGTGATCCCCTTCACCGACACGCTTGTCCTCGCCAACATCGACGCCAGCCTACTCTACATCCTGGCGATTACCTCGATGGGCGTCTATGGCGTCATCTTGTCCGGCTGGGCGTCCAACTCCAAATACGCCTTCCTTGGGGCGATGCGTTCGGCAGCCCAGATGGTGTCGTACGAAATTGCCATGGGCTTCGCCCTGATCACGGTGCTAATGATTGCCGGTACGCTGAATTTCGTTGATATCGTCAATGGTCAGAACAAGGGTATGTTCGCCGACATGGGACTGGGTTTCCTGTCGTGGAACTGGCTGCCGCTACTGCCGATGTTCCTGGTGTACCTGATCTCCGGCACCGCCGAACTGAACCGCGCACCGTTCGACATTGCCGAAGGCGAATCGGAAATCGTCGCCGGCTTCCACGTTGAATACTCGGGCATGGCCTTCGCGCTCTTCTTCCTCGCCGAGTACGCCAACATGATCCTGGTGGCGGCGCTCACTTCCCTGCTGTTCCTGGGTGGCTGGCTGTCGCCGGTTGGTTTCCTGCCGGACGGAATCTGGTGGATGTTCGCGAAGATGTCCTTCGTGCTCTTCCTGTTCCTGTGGTTCCGCGCTACCTTCCCGCGCTACCGTTATGATCTTCTAATGCGTCTTGGCTGGAAAGTCTTCCTGCCGTTGTGCTTCTTCTGGGTCATCATCGTTGGTCTGTGGATGATTACTCCGCTGAATATCTGGAATTGAGGAGAGAAAAATGGGTTCGATGAAGGAAGTCTTCAACAGCCTGTTCCTCAAGGAACTGTTGAAGGGTATGTCGGTAACGGGCAAATACTTTTTCGCTCGCAAGATCACCGTTCAGTATCCAGAAGAAAAGACGCCGCAGTCCTTTCGTTTCCGCGGCCTGCATGCGCTGCGCCGCTATGAAAACGGCGAGGAGCGCTGCATCGCCTGCAAATTGTGTGAGGCGATCTGCCCGGCCATGGCCATCACGATCGAAGCTGAGCCCCGGGATGACGGTTCGCGCCGGACGACACGCTACGACATCGATCTGACCAAGTGCATTTTCTGTGGTTTCTGCGAGGAAGCCTGTCCGGTCGATGCTATCGTCGAAACGCGTATTTTCGAATACCACGGCGAGAAGCGCGGTGATCTCTATTACACCAAGCAAATGTTGCTGGCCAACGGCGATCGCTACGAGCAGCAGATTGCTGAAGACCGCGCACTCGATGCGCCCTACCGCTGACAGGGGCCAACAATGGATTTTCAAACTGCAGTTTTCTTTTTTCTCTCGGCGATTCTTATCTTTGCCGCATTGCGTGTTATCACGGCACGTAACCCTGTATATGCAGCCTTGCATTTGATGCTGGCATTTTTTACCACCGGTGGTATCTGGCTGATGTTGCAGGCAGAGTTTTTGGCCATTGCGCTAATCGTAGTTTATGTTGGTGCGGTAATGGTGCTCTTCCTGTTTGTGGTGATGATGCTTGACATCAATATTGATCGGATTCGAGAAGGTTTTTGGCGTTATCTTCCTTTGGGGGCAGTACTCGGTTTATTGATGGTTTTGGAAATGGGATTGGTCCTAGGAAGTAAGTATTTCCATGTTCCTATCGCAGAAGTGGCTGTACCCGCCGGTGTTTCGAATACCAAGGAAATCGGCGCACTGCTTGTCACCGAGTATGTTTTGCCGTTCGAATTGGCCGCGATTATTCTGCTTGTTGGCATGATTGCTGCGGTTGTACTAACGTTCCGCGGTGTTAAGAAGTCGAAAATTTCCAATCCAAACACGCAGGTATTTGTCAAGGCAAAGGATCGTATGCGTATTGTCCAGATGCCTGTCGAAAAGGAATGAGTGAGACTTATATGCTGACATTATCGCTTACGCACTTCCTCATTCTGGGGGCAATTCTGTTTTCCATTGCAGTCGTCGGTATTTTCCTTAATCGAAAAAATTTAATCGTGTTGTTGATGGCGATAGAGCTGATGTTACTTGCGGTCAACATGAATTTCGTTGCATTTTCGCATTTTCTCGGGGATCTCTCAGGTCAGGTGTTTGTTTTCTTCATTCTTGCTGTTGCGGCGGCCGAAGCCGCAATTGGCCTGGCCATCCTGATCGTGCTGTTCCGCAACCTCAAGAGCATCCATGTGGATGACCTGGGCAGCCTGAAGGGTTAAACATGGACATGAAATCGCTCTATCTGCTCGTACCGCTGGCGCCGCTGGTCGGTGCCATCATCGCCGGCCTGTTCTGCCGAGTCATTCCGCGCTGGGTTGCTCATACCGCAACCATTGCTGGCGTCGGTGTTGCTTTCGGAGCGTCCGTGGTGATCTTCATGGACGTGATGGCCGGCAATACCTTCAACGGCACGGTTTACACTTGGTTGACCTCCGGTACCTACACCTTTGAGGTCGGTTTCTTGATCGACACGTTGACCGCGACGATGATGCTGGTCGTTACATCGGTGTCGCTAATGGTGCATATCTACACCATCGGCTACATGCAGGATGATCCGGGTTACAACCGTTTCTTCAGCTACATCTCGCTGTTCACCTTCTCGATGCTGATGCTGGTGATGGCCAACAACTTCATGCAGCTGTTCTTCGGCTGGGAAGCGGTCGGCCTCGTCTCCTACCTGCTCATTGGCTTCTGGTACACGCGGCCGACGGCGATCTTCGCCAACATGAAGGCCTTCCTGGTCAACCGCGTCGGCGACTTCGGCTTCATCCTCGGCATCGGCCTGGTGCTGGCACATTTCGGCACGCTCGATTACGCCACTGTGTTTGCCAAGGCACCGGAGTTCGCCAATGCCACGATTAACATCTGGGGTGATCAGGAATGGTCGCTGATGACTGTTACCTGCATCTGCCTTTTCATCGGGGCCATGGGCAAATCGGCGCAGGTACCGTTGCACGTCTGGCTGCCTGACTCGATGGAAGGTCCGACCCCGATTTCGGCGCTGATTCACGCTGCGACCATGGTTACCGCTGGTATCTTCATGGTAGCCCGCACTTCGCCGCTGTTTGAGTTGTCGACCACGGCCCTGTCCTTCGTCATCGTGATCGGTGCCATCACTGCGCTGTTCATGGGTTTTCTCGGCATCATCCAGAACGACATCAAGCGTGTCGTCGCTTACTCGACGCTGTCGCAGCTCGGCTACATGACCGTCGCGCTCGGTGCTTCGGCCTACTCGGTTGCGATCTTCCACCTGATGACGCACGCTTTCTTCAAGGCGCTGCTGTTCCTCGCCGCAGGCTCGGTGATCATCGGCATGCACCACGACCAGGACATCCGTAACATGGGCGGCCTGCGCAAGTACATGCCGATTACCTGGATCACCTCGCTGATCGGTTCTCTGGCGCTGATCGGTACGCCCTTCCTATCCGGTTTCTACTCCAAGGACTCGATCATCGAAGCGGTCAAGTTCTCCGACATCCCGGGCGCCGGCTTTGCCTACTTCGCCGTGCTGGCCGGTGTCTTCGTCACCGCCTTCTACTCCTTCCGCATGTACTTCCTGGTCTTCCACGGCGAGGAACGTTTCGGCAAGGACGATCATGGTCACGGTCATGACGACCACGGCGACGATCATCACCACGGCCTGGCCCCCGGCCAGAAGCCGCACGAAACGCCCTGGGTGGTGACGCTGCCGCTGGTGCTGCTGGCGATTCCGTCGGTGATCGTCGGTTACATCGCGATTGGTCCGATGCTCGCCGGCGACTACTTCAAGGATGTGATCTACGTCGATCAAGTTGCTCACCCTGCGCTAGCGACATTCCTGGGTCATTTCTATGGTGCAGCCGCGATGGGTATGCATGCTTTTGTAACGCCAGCTTTCTACCTGGCCTTCGGTGGCGTTGCGCTCTCGTGGTTCTTCTACATGAAGCGCCCGGACATCCCCGCAGCCATCCAACGTCGTTTTGCTGCGGTCAACACGCTCCTGGAGAACAAATATTATTTTGACAAGATCAATGAGTTTGTTTTTGCCGGTGGGGCTCGTGTGCTGGGTAAAGTGCTCTGGCGTACAGGCGATGTGCGGCTTATTGACGGTATTTTTGTTAACGGGTCTGCAAAATTGGTCGCTTGGTTTGCCACGCTAAGCCGCTTGTTCCAGACCGGCTATGTTTACCACTACGCATTCATGATGATCATCGGCCTCTTTGCCCTGATGACGCTCTGGATAAATCGCGCATAGTCTGAATCGTACGAAGAACAGCAAGGAATAACATGTCGAATTACCCGCTGCTATCGCTCGCTATCTGGATTCCAATCGTTGCCGGCTTTCTGGTCCTGGCAACTGGGGGAGACCGAAACGCGCCCATGGCCCGAATGCTCGCTCTGATTGGTGCGCTGGCTGGTTTCGTTGTGACTGTCCCGCTTTGGCTGGGTTTTGACCTTGCGCAAGGTGGTATGCAGTTTGTCGAGCTTCATTCCTGGATTCCCCGATTTAACATCAATTATCATCTCGGGGTTGATGGAATATCGATGTTGTTTGTCATCCTGAATGCCTTCATTACCATCATCGTGGTGTTGGCGGGGTGGGAGGTCATTCAGAACAAGGTTGCTCAGTACATGGCCGCGTTTCTAATCATGTCGGGCTTGATGAACGGTATTTTCAGCGCACTGGATGGCATCCTCTTCTATGTCTTCTTTGAAGCCTCGCTGATTCCGCTTTATTTGATCATAGGTGTGTGGGGCGGAGCAAACCGCGTATACGCTGCATTCAAGTTTTTTCTCTACACCCTTTTCGGCTCGTTACTTTTCCTGGTAGCTCAGCTATATCTCTTTTTTCAGACCGGGGGAAGCTTTTCCATCCTTGACTGGCATAAAGTTCCCCTAGAACTTGGACCGCAAATCTGGATATTCCTGGCCTTCCTGGTGGCGTTTGCAGTCAAGGTACCCATGTGGCCTGTCCATACTTGGCTACCCGATGCGCACGTTGAGGCTCCAACCGGTGGTTCCATCGTTCTTGCGGCAATTGGTTTGAAGTTGGGGGCATATGGCTTTTTGAGATTCTCATTGCCAATTACACCTGACGCATCACATGAACTTGCCGGTTTGATCATAACCCTGTCTCTGGTGGCGGTCGTTTACATCGGCTTTGTTGCCTTGATTCAAGCCGACATGAAAAAGTTGGTTGCTTACTCTTCAATTGCACACATGGGCTTCGTTACCCTTGGATTCTTCATGTTCAGCGCTTTGGCGATTGAAGGTGCGTTGGTACAGATGATTTCACACGGCTTCGTGTCTGGTGCTATGTTCTTCTGCATCGGGGTGATGTACGACAGAGTGCACAGTCGTCAAATTGCAGATTACGGTGGTGTTGTAAACACCATGCCGAAGTTCGCCGCGTTATTCATGTTGTTTTCCATGGCAAATGCTGGCTTGCCTGCCACCTCGGGATTCGTTGGTGAGTTCATGGTTATTCTTGCTGCCGTGAAGTTCAATTTCTGGGTTGCATTCCTGGCCGCAACCTCCCTGATACTGGGTGCTGCATATTCCCTGTGGATGTACAAACGGGTTATTTTCGGTGCAGTTGCGAACACCCACGTCGCAGAACTCAGCGATATTAATACGCGTGAATTTGCTATTTTAGCTATTTTGGCAATCTGTACGCTTTGGATGGGGTTGTATCCACAGCCTTTCACGGAAGTCATGCACGCTTCGGTCAATGACCTGTTGCGTCACGTGGCAGTCAGCAAGATTCAATAAACGGTAGCCGACATGTTCGACAATTTCGTTATCCCCGATTTTCTGCCTGCGTTGCCAGAAATCTTTCTGGCGTCAATGGCGATGTTCATCCTGATGCTTGACCTCTTTGTCAAGGATGGCCGGCGCACGCTTACCTTCTCGTTGACTCAGCTTACGCTTGTTACCTGCGCGGTATTGCAGGTTTACACGAGTACTGGTGATGTAACCTACACTTTCAGCAATCTGTTTGTCGATGACATGATGGCAGACCTGTTAAAGCTGTTCGTATATGTCACCATGGTGATGGTGCTCTTCTACTCTCGTGCCTACCTGCTGGATCGTCCTGCCATGAACAAGGGCGAGTACTACGTTCTGGCTTTGTTCGCGACGCTTGGCATGATGGTAATGATCTCGGCAAATCATTTCGTGACGCTTTACGTTGGCCTTGAGTTACTCTCGCTCTCGTTGTACGCGTTGGTCGCGATGAATAGGGACTCCGTTACATCCACCGAGGCCGCCATGAAGTACTTTGTACTTGGTGCCCTGGCCTCTGGCATGCTTTTGTATGGTATGTCGATGCTCTATGGGGCCACCGGTACACTGGAAATTACTGAGTTGGCAGAGGTTTTGTATAGTGGTGAGACTAACCGCACCGTTTTGGTGTTCGGTCTGGTCTTTCTCGTCGCAGGGTTGGCGTTCAAGCTGGGCGTTGTACCTTTTCATATGTGGATTCCTGATGTTTATCACGGTGCCCCAACCCCAGTCACGTTGTTAATCGGCTCTGCACCTAAGTTTGCTGCTTTTGCAATTGTGATGCGTTTGCTTGTCAGCGGCTTGATTACACTGTCTGCAGACTGGCAAGGGATGCTTATTATTTTGTCAGTTCTTTCGATGGCAATCGGCAACCTGGCGGCAATTGCCCAGACCAACATCAAGCGCATGCTTGCTTATTCCGCCATCTCACACATGGGTTTCATGTTGTTGGGGATTGTGACAGGGGTGGTTAGCGGAGATGCCCGTTTTGCCTTGAACGCATATAGCTCCTCTATGTTCTATGTCATTGCCTATGTTTTGATGACCACCGCTGCATTCGGAATGATTTTGCTGATGGCCAAAACAGGTTTTGAAGCAGATCAATTGGATGACTTCAAGGGGTTGAACAAGCGCAATCCATGGTTTGCCGGCATTATGTTGATGGTCATGTTCTCCATGGCTGGTGTTCCGTTCTTCATTGGCTTCTTCGCGAAATTGTCCGTACTTCAAGCCGTCGTTGCTGCTGGATATTTGTGGCTGGCAATAGTCGCGATACTGTTTTCCTTGATAGGTGCTTTCTACTATCTTCGTGTGGTCAAGTTGATGTATTTTGATCAGCCCGAGGATGAAACACCGATTCAAGCCGCCTTGGATATGCGTGTCCTTATTTCAGCTAACGGCTTGGCGATTGCTGCATTTGGCTTGTTTCCCCAGGTCATCATGTCTTTGTGTGCATTCGCGTTGATGCGCTCCCTTTAGGTGTATCAGTGCTTTCAATCAATAAAGAGGAGCCCCAGTTTTGGGGCTCTTTTTTTTGGGGGGTGAGAATCGATGTCCGACAGCGAATTGATCGAAGTAGAGTTGGAAAGCCAACCAGTATTTTCCGGCGTTTTGCTGGATGTACGACGCGACATTGTCCGTTTGCCAAATGGAAAAACATCCATACGCGAATGGATTAAGCATCCCGGCGCTGTTGTTGTTTTAGCCGTGCTGCCGAACGGGAACCTGCTTTTTGAGCGTCAATTCAGGTATCCACTCAAGAAGATATTCCTTGAATTGCCCGCGGGTAAGTACGATGCCGGTGAGGAGGTGCTCGATGCTGCAAGACGGGAGTTGTTAGAAGAAACCGGTTATCAAGCCGAGCAATGGAGCGTTCTTGGCAAGGTTCACCCATGCATTGGTTACTCTGATGAGCAAATTGATATTGTTTTAGCTAACGGCTTGTCTCGTGTCGCTGAGCAGTCGCTGGATGCCAATGAGTTTCTTGAAGTTGTAGAGATAAGCCCGGAGGCTGCAATTGGCGCGGTCACTAAGGGTGAAATAACGGATGGGAAAACCATCGCCGCATTATTCTTGATGACGCAACTCAAAGGCTTGCGAACCTGAAGCTTCGCCGGCTGGCGCATTCGTTAAAAGATAGCGTCTGGCTACGGCTAGGAAAGTTTCAATATCCATGTCTCTGTCAAATAAAAAGTGATTAGGAATATTAAACCTTTCCTGCTACGGTTGTTGTATGAGTCTATTGATGTTCATGTAAGCGAATGAAGCCATTCTCGACCAATTGTGACAACCTGCTACTGGTGGGCACGCCAACATAATGATAAGCGAGCCCCGCCAAGTGGCGAGTCGCCGGCGATGGCGCTTCCTCCGTGAAGTTCTAGAACTCTTCGTGCAATGGCGAGGCCGAGTCCATAGCCGCCCGTTGAGCGATCTCTTGAGCGATCGAGTCGGGTAAAAGCGGAGAAAACATGTTCTCGTTCTTCGGCAGGTATGCCAATTCCATCGTCGTCAACGTGGATGGCGATCAGATCCCCGTTTAGCTGAGCACTTACCCGCACTTGCTTGTTTGCATATTTGAAAGCGTTTCGAAGAAGATTACGCAGCGCGTAGGGCATCGCCTTCCTGTCAAGGTCAACGCGAAGATTCTCAGGAAGATCGAGCGTATCGACATTGACCTGAAGTTCTCGGCCCAGTAGGCGGACCCCTTCGACTTCATCAGCGAGCCATTCGGCAATCCGCACGCTTGAAAAGTTTGCTTCGGGAATTTCCCGTTCGAAACGCGCGTAGGTCAAACTGGTATCGATCAGTTGATCAAGCTCGTCCAGATCTGCTTCCATCATCGCCCAGAGCCGTTTCCGCTCTTCGAATTCCTGCGTTTCGGACAGCATCTCCAGCGCAAAACGCATACGGGCAATTGGTGTGCGCAATTCATGAGAGATGCCACAGGAAAGCTCACGGTGGGTTGCCAGTAGCTGTTTGATTCGCTCGCTCATATTGGTGAGTGTCTCGGCCAGCGGTGCGAATAACTGGGTCTGGACCAAGGGCGGTGGGGTTTCGAAATTACCGTCACCAAGATCGCGGGCCGTTTGTCTCAATGATTCAAGATCTCGCCAGACAGGTCTCACCCAGAACCATAAAACCACGGCAAAGATGACACCTATGAGACTCCAGGTCAGTAAACGAAGGCGCAGGTCAAGTGGTAAGCCCTTATCCTGTTCTGTGTTTCGGCCGGTGGAAAGGGGGCCAACAACCAATATTTTGCTGCTGTTGCCCAAGCGGTGATACATCACCTGCTGGTCGTGAGCGATTGCGATGTCTCCGCCATCAAGCTTTTCCACTTGTGCGCTGGTTAGCCTGCTATCCAGCGTGCGTCTTTCGACGATGCCCAGTTTGTAAGAGAATTTTGCGTCAATTTCACGAATTTTCCCTTCCCACTGCCTGCGGGGATGGCGGAATAATTCATCCTCTATCAAGGTTATTGTTCCGCGCATAAATCGCCGGGCGTAGTCGTCCATGATCCCTTGTTGCGCACTTGAGATAATGAAATCTGCGACTAATGCAATAGCCACGAAAGAACCCATGGCTAGTAAGTAAAAGTTCAGGAACAACTTGGAAAGGCTATACCTCGAGCCTCTCCATCTTGGCAGCGATGCGCGAAAAAATGAACGCGCTAAACCTTGGCGTACGGACTGCCCAGCATCTTGTTTGCCAGTATCAGTTCCAGTCATGCTTACTGAAAAGGTAGCCTTTACCTCGAACCGTCTTGATGCGAGTCGGATTCTCCGGGTCGTCGTTGAGTTTCTTGCGCAGCCGTGAAATCCGGGCATCAATTGATCGGTCTAGGCCATCGAAACCAATACCACGCAATTCTT
>JAVEXE010000261.1:0-3146 GCA_034004105.1 Azonexus sp.
CGGTCGACCCGTCGCCATGGCGAAAAATCACCCGGCGCTCAAACACGTAATCGTTATCCCGCGTGTCCTCACGCGCCGGATTGGGCGGTGCCTCAGCCAGCAATTCCGCGAGTTCACGAACAAAACTCTGCGCATTGGCAAGTTCGGAACCACTGGCCTGCTGCCAGCGGGTGATGAAGTCTTCTGGGCTCATGTCAAAAGCACGCTTTGCGGGAAAGGCGTGATTTTGTCATGAGTGGAGCTAGTGGTCACGCAGGCTATGTCGCCACGCACACGCCAACACGCCAATCAAATTCGAACATTTCACCGCCATTGTGATACCTTCACCCCATATTCCCGACCGAGGAATTCCGCTTAAATGGCTTTTTTCAACCCCCAGGCAATCCCTTTGCGACGTTTGCTCTGCATTCGTCTTGGTTTGCTTGTCGCGCTGTCGGTGATGCTCCTGGCCGCTGGCACCTTGATTTTCGTTCTGCTTCCCCTCTCGGAGCAGTTAGCCAGCCACCGGTTCAGCGCCATTTCCAGTTCACTGCGGGCAAGCCTGGATCGTGAATTCAAGCCCCCTGAACTTTCCCTGATGCTACTGCTCGATCAGTGGCAACAAACACCGCCAGCCGTTGACGACGAACACGATTTCAATCGCGGCGCAGAACCGATACTGCGCCACTTCCCGCAAGCCACCTCCGCCGTTGCCGGCACCTCGGCGGGCGAAGGCTGGATGCTCTTGCGTCAAACCGACGGAAGCTGGCTCAATCGCTTGAGCAACCCCGAGTTGCGCGGCGATACACAATGGTTTGTCGAACGGCCTGGCTCCGGCGAGACCCGTCGCTATCAGGGCGAGAAGCGCTACGACCCTCGGCTTCGCCAATGGTATTTGCAAGCAGTCAACAAAGCCTCGGTCCAGTGGACCGAGCCTTATACCTTTTTCACAACGGGCGACCCCGGCATCACCGCGGCCATTTATCGTCCTCTGAAAGACGGACGGGCTTTGGTTGTCGGGATTGACCTCAAACTGCGTGACCTATCGCAAACCACGCAAAATGCCCGGATTGGGCAGCGTGGTTTTGCCACCATTCTGACCGAGGACTTGCGGGTTCTGGCACTACCAGGTTCAGCAAACAAACCCGATGAAGCCGCACTGGACAAGTTGCTGAAAAACCATCGGGAACTCGGCTTGGTAACGCTTGATACGGCGCTGGCTACCTGGCAGCAATCCCCTGGCGACGAGGTTTTCAGTCTGCAGGCGGCAGGAGAACCGTGGTTTGCTCAGATTGCCCCATACTCGCTCGGCCAACAACGCCTCTGGGTCGTCATCATGGCGCCACACAAGGATTTTTCGCCAGACTGGCTCAAGCTAGGCTTGATGATTGCCAGCGGCTTGGCGCTATTGCTGCTCTTTTCTTCTTATCTTTCCTATCTTCAGGCCAGGCATATCGCCAGCCCGCTCGAAGCATTGGTTGAGGCAAGCAAACGCATCGGACAACTCGATTTCAGCGACACCGACATCATCCAGAAAGCTCAACTTTCCTCAATTGCCGAAGTTCGCGCCCTCGCCAGCGCACAGGACGACATGCGCCGTCTGCTTGCGGCCAACCAGCAACAAATCGAAGCCCAAGCCGCCGAACTCAAGCAACTGGCTCACCACGACAGCCTGACCGGATTACCCAACCGTGGCTACTTCATCGATAGACTGCAACAGGCGCTACAGCAAGCCGCACGCGAGCAGGCGGCCGTTGCCGTGTTTTTTCTCGACCTTGACCGCTTCAAAGAAGTCAACGATAGCCAAGGGCATGAAGCTGGCGATTTTGTTTTGTGCGAAGTCGCCCGCCGCTTCCGGGAAGTCCTGCGCCAAAACGAACTCCTGGCCCGGATTGGTGGTGATGAGTTCGCCATTGTTGCCACCAGAAGTGACGAAGCCAGTGCTCGACGTATTGCCAGCCGCCTTGGGCAGGCGCTCGCGACACCGATTGTCTGTGCCGAAAGCCGTTTTCAGTTGGGTGTGAGCATCGGCATTTCCATCTATCCGGCCAATGCCCGCAACGCGGAAGAGTTATTGCGTACGGCAGATATTGCCATGTATCAAGCGAAAGCCACGGATGACGGTCAAGAAAGCCGATATGTCATTGCCACGATCCAGGCGAACGATGCATCCGAAGCAAATTAGGGACTTCTGAAATTTTGGATTACCATTTGCTTAAACAGCTTGGGCCACAAAATCGCATGCCCGTTTTCCGATTTGCACTTGTTCTAATTTTGCCGCTGTTGAGCGCCTGCGAGAAAACTCCGCTTCCGCCTCTGCCAGCAGTCCCCTCCCTGAGCATTGCCAGTGCGGGCCCCATCACCCCTCTCCCTGAAAAAGTCGAGTTCAATGCCGACCAGGCCGCACTGGGGCGCATGCTATTTTCCGACCCGCGTCTTTCTCGCAATAACAGTATCGCCTGTGCCCACTGCCACCCGCTGGATCGCTATGGGACTGACGGACTCCCTCAATCCGTAGGGATCGATGGCCGTACGGGTACGATGAATGCGCCAACGGTCTACAACAGTGCATACAATTTCCGTCAATTCTGGAACGGGCGGGCCGCCAGTCTTGAAGCACAAGTCAATGGCCCACTGACTCACCCGGACGAGATGGATTCGAACTGGTCGGAAGTGCTGAGCAAGCTCAACGACGACAAGACAATTCGTCTTCTGACCGAACAAGCTTTTGGCAAATCGTCACTTGACGCCGATAGCGTGCGTAGTGCCCTGGCCGCCTTTCAACGCAGCCTCATCACCCCGAACGCCGCTTTTGATCGTTATTTACGCGGCGAAACTCAGGCCTTGACGCCAAGCGCCCAGGAGGGTTGGCGCCTTTTCCAGGAAATTGGCTGCATCAGCTGTCACCAAGGAGTAAATATCGGCGGCAACATGTACTCCCGACTGGGCCAATTCGAGACTTATTTCACCCATCGCGAACCCGAAGTCCGGGATTTCGGTCGCTACAACCTGACTGGCAAGGAAGAAGACCGATTCAAGTTTAAAGTACCCAGCCTGCGCAACGTCGCACAGACCGCCCCCTATTTTCACGATGGGGCCGTTGCCACCTTGCCCGAAGCTGTCGAGCGTATTGCACGCAGCCAACTGGGTGTTCAACTTTCACCAGA
>JAVEXE010000262.1:0-3135 GCA_034004105.1 Azonexus sp.
AACGTCGTTGCCGACATGCCCAATCCCCCCGCGCCGCCGCTGGGGCCGGATGGTCAGCCGGTGCCGCCAGAGGCGATGGGGGCGATTTTTCCGGGGCCGATTCTGGAGCAGGAAATGTCCTCCGAGCGCTGGATCGAGATTCCGGAGCCGGTTCGCCAGATTTACGCCCAGTGGCGTCCTGCCCCGTTGTGCCGGGCCTTGCGTCTGGAGCAGGCGCTGGGTACGCCAGCAAAAATCTTTTTCAAATATGAAGGGGTTTCGCCCGCCGGTTCGCACAAGCCCAACTCTGCCGTACCTCAAGCGTATTACAACAAATTGGCCGGAACGCAGAAGCTGACCACCGAGACCGGCGCCGGCCAGTGGGGTTCGTCCATTGCTTACGCCGGGCAGATGTTTGGCCTGCCGGTGCGCGTTTTCATGGTCAACGTCAGTTATCAGCAAAAACCCTTCCGTCGTTCGATGATGCAGACTTGGGGGGCGGAGGTCTTTGCTTCTCCAACCAATCTGACCAACGCGGGTCGCGCTGCGCTGGCGGCTGATCCGGACTGCCAGGGCTCGCTTGGTCTGGCGATTTCCGAAGCGGTCGAGGAAGCGGCGGCAGATCCCAATACCTGCTACACCCTGGGTTCGGTGCTGAACCATGTGCTCTTGCATCAGACCGTGATTGGGCTGGAGGCGAAAAAGCAGTTCGACAAGATTGGCCTTTATCCGGATGTGATTTTCGGCCCTTGCGGTGGTGGCTCCAGTTTTGGCGGTATTGCTTTCCCCTTCCTGGCCGACAAGGCGGCGGGTGACAAGCGGGCAGAAAATCTGCGCTGTGTTGCCGTCGAGCCTTCTTCCTGCCCGACGCTGACCAAAGGGGCCTACACCTATGATTATGGCGATGCTTCGGGTTATACGCCGATCATGAAGATGTACACCCTGGGGCATGACTTCATGCCGCCGGGCATCCATGCAGGGGGCTTGCGTTACCACGGCGACTCGCCGCTGGTTTCCCAACTGTTCCATGAAAAGCTGCTCGAAGCCGTCGCTGTGCCGCAGGTGGCGACCTTTGAGGCCGGCGTCCAGTTTGCCCGTGCCGAGGGCATCATCCCGGCACCGGAGTCTTGTCATGCGATTCGTGCGGCGATTGATGAGGCGCTGCGCTGCAAGGCAACTGGCGAAGCCAAAACCATCCTCTTCTGCCTGACGGGCCATGGGCATTTTGACATGGCGTCTTACGATCGTTATTTCTCCGGCAAGCTCGAAGATTATGACTATCCGGCAGAGGCGATTGTCGAATCCCTGAAGCATTTGCCCAAGTTTGGTTAAGCCTTGAAAGCACTCATTTTCCTGCTGGTTATTGCCAATCTGCTGTTCTATGCATTCAGCAGCGGTCTGGTTGGTTTGTCGGATCAGGCGGAGACAGCGCGATTGGCCCAGCAGGTTCAGCCGGAGAGCATCCGCATCGTTGCCAAAGGTGCCGCGCCGCCTGTTGAAAAGCTGGCAGCCGCCGAACCCGAGGTGCCAAAAGCCGAGGCTGAAGCGGCTCCGCCGCCTGCTACGGAGGCCGAGCCTGCCCAAGCGTCCGCTGACGGGCAACTGTGTTTGCGCTGGCCGGCGCTTGGCGTTGTTGAGGCTGAGCGTTTGTCGCGGCTGGTGGCACGGGGCTTCCCGGATTTTGCATTGACGCGTGAGTCGCCGGTTGGCGATGGGCAGGGGTGGTGGGTGTTCATTCCCAGTCAAGGGAGCAAGGCCGCAGCGGAAAAGAAGGCGGCTGAACTGATTGCTTTCGGTGTGGATGAGTACTTCATCATTCCGGATGGGGCCAATCGTTTTGCCATTTCGCTGGGGGTGTTCAGTACCGAGAAGCGCGGGCGGGAGCGTTTGGCCGAATTGCAGGCGAAGCGGGTTCGTTCGGCAAAGCTGGATGTCCGGCCAGATCGGGATGGCAATATCCGCATCTTGCTGCGGGGTTCGGGTCTCCAGCGTGAGGCTTTGCAGAAAGCAGTCAGTGCGGCACTACCTAATTTGCCGGCACAGGATTGTTCATGATGCCGTTTGTGGTGGGATTGACAGGCGGGGTAGGGAGCGGCAAAAGCACGGTCGCCGATTTGTTTGTCGAGCAGGGCGCGGGTCTGGTCGATACGGATTTGATCGCGCACCAGTTGACTGCCGCGGGTGGTGAGGCAATGCCGGCCTTGATGGCTGAATTTGGTCAGCAGATTGTTTCTGCTAACGGCGCGCTTGATCGCCCGGTCATGCGCCAGATGGCTTTTGCTGATGGGTCGGTGCGTCGCCGCCTGGAAGCCATTTTGCATCCGTTGATCCGGCGTGTTGCGGATCAGCAGTGTCTGGCGGCACAAACGCCTTACGTCTTGCTGGCAGTGCCGTTATTAATCGAGTCAGACAGCTATCGGCAGCGCTGTGATCGCATTCTTGTGGTCGACTGCCCGGAGGCGCTGCAAATCGAACGTGTTGTCGCCCGGAGTGGCTTGTCTCCAGAGGCTGCAGCGCAGATTCTGGCGGCTCAGGCAACGCGTGCTCAGCGCCTGGCCGTTGCCGATGATGTGATCATCAATGATGCGGGACGGGAAAGGCTTCCGTTGCAAGTCTGGAAATTACATCAGTCTTATCTCGAACTGGCACGGGAAAAACCTCAAGCAAACTGTTGAGATTTGCGCATAAAAGCCTCAAAATTCAAGTAATTTTCCGTTAACCGGACTCTCGCCCTGTGATTTCCTACGAATACCCGTTCAACGAGCGCATCCGAACCTTGCTTCGCCTCGAAGACCTGTTCGACAAGGCGGCATATTTCATGCGCTCCGACGGTCAGCATGAGCATCACACGGCGCTCATTACCCTGTTCGAAATACTTGAAGCGGCCGGGCGGTCGGACCTGAAGATGGATCTGATTCAGGAACTGGAGCGTCAGCGCCAGACCTTGCTGGCGTATCGCAACAACCCCGACATCTCGGAAGCAGCCTTGTCCGGTGCTTTATACGAGATCGAGCAGTCTTCTGCTGCCTTGCTGGCAATGACAGGCAAAATTGGTCAGTACCTGCGCGACAATGACTGGCTGATGGGCATCAAGAGTCGTGCTGCGATTCCGGGTGGGGTTTGCGAATTCGATTTGCCCTCGTATCACTGGTGGTT
>JAVEXE010000263.1:0-3109 GCA_034004105.1 Azonexus sp.
ACGCCGGTGTTGTACATTACCGAGCGTTGTGTTTTTGAATTGACCTCGGCGGGCCTGGTGTTGTCGGAAGTTGCGCCGGGCGTGGACCTGCAGCATGACATCCTGGATCGGATGGAATTCATGCCCCTGATGCCGACAGCGCCCAGGCTGATGGACGCCCGCATCTTTGCGGAAGGTTTGATGCATCTGCGTCAGGATATTCTCGCAACTGACTGAGTGTCACCACAACAAGGTATGATCCACCCCGTTTTGAGTCAGGTGGAAGGCCGACAATGTGTGATCCGTCCTTGCTTGGAGATTTTAGATCGCTGGCTTGTCCACGAAAGCTTACCGTTCCGGTACTGGTGGATTGCGGCAAATGAATATTTACGAAACCATACTGCTGGCCTCGCTGATCCTGCTTGCGGCTTACGTCATCGAGCGCGTCGGTCGCAGCATTCAGATCCCGCCGGTCATCATGTTGATTGCCGGGGGGATGCTGGCCAAGCCTTCGCTGGCTGCTTTGGGCTGGACCCTTCAGGACATGGATACACTGGTGCCGATCATTGGCACCATTGGTCTGGTGTTGATTGTTCTTGAGGGGGCGCTGGATATTTCCCTGACCCGGGAACGTTTGCAGGCAGCCAGATCTGCGATGTGGATGGCGATCCTGGGATTCGCTGCCTGCCTGCTGGTGATGGTTCCCATCATCGGTATCACGTTTTCCTATGATCCTTACCGGGCCGCGGTCATTGCCGTGCCTTTGGCCGTCATCAGCAGTGCGATTGCCATCCCCAACAGTGTCTTTTTGTCATCACACGGCAGGGAGTTCGTGGTTTATGAAAGTGCCTTGTCCGACATCCTGGGCGTGATCGTATTTTTTGCGTTGGTGAATTCCGATGGCTCCTTGTTGGGCGTGCTTGAAGGCTTGCTGGGTGGGGGATTGATTTCCTTGCTGCTCTCGGTGGTGTGTGCAATTGGCCTGGCGCTGGTGCTGATGCGCAGCCAGGGAGCAATCCGGTTCTTGCCTTTGCTGGCGGGCTTGATGGCTTTGTATGCAATGGGGAAATTGCTGCACCTCTCGCCACTGATCATGGTCTTGTTGTTTGGCCTGACCATCAATAATCCGAAACTGATTGCCGCGATTCCCTCCCTCAGTCACTGGATGAGTGACAACTATGAAACAACCTTGAACGAGTTCAAGGCCATTGCTTTCGAACTCACCTTTGCGGTTCGTGGTTTCTTTTTCATTCTTCTGGGTTACTGGACCGATCTGAGTACGCTGTTGATGCCTATGGCCTGGATGGGGGCGCTGGTCGTGCTGTTTGTGATCTACACCACGCGTTCTGCATTGTTGCGCTTTCTGGGGGGAGAACTGGCTTCGCCCCTCCTGTGGCTGGCGCCGAGAGGGTTGATTACCGTGCTGCTGTATTTGACTGCCCGGATGATCGTTCCGGTACCGGATTGGGTGGGTGGCAGCGTGCTGATTGTGGTGATTGTTTCCGCAGCCCTGATCGTAGTCGCCCAGCGGCGCTATCAGCATCTGCGGAATCAATCGCTTCCAGCGGAGTCGGCAGCGCCTGTCTGAGGGCGATTGCGCGTCCGTTTTGGTGGCTCGCCCCAGTTGAGTGTGTAGAACAGATCCAGCGCGCTGTCAGTGCCGGCACGGCCAATCAAAGTCAGGTTCTCGGTCAGCTTGATCGCCAGCTTGACGATGCCTTCGGCTGTGCCTAACGATTGTTCGTAACTGAGCGTGGCATTGCTGCCCAGCCGTTTGCCAATACTGAGAATCTGGCGACCTGTCGCGGACTGGGTGTCGACCATGTTGCCGAATTGGCCGCCGACCACCCGGCTGCCGGATTGTCGTATGCCGCTACCGTCCAGACTACCTTGCCGAATGCCAAACTCATCAAGGCCGAAATTCTGTTTCAGTTGCTGCAGTACGCTACCCGCGTCGTTGCCGAGCAAACCGCCTGCCGCGCCAAGAAGCACGCCGATGTCGGCGCTGCCGACACTGCTTGTGCCATGGCCAAAGACCAGCCAGGACAGTTTTTCATGATCGGGAAGTTCCGGGTCGGAAATCAGGCGTACGACGGGCCGTTGCGCCGTGCCGGAAATCTGGACGCCGGGTTCAACGCTCAGGCCTTTGCGAATGGCCCGGACCTCCAGCGCGGGATTTTCGGGGAGTCCCTGGAAGCGCAGCACGCCGCGCTCAATGCTGAGTTGTTGACCGTAGGCGGAAAACTGGCCGTCGCGGGTACGAATACTGCCGCTGGCACGGGGCAGGTCGCGGCCGCTGGCCGTCAGGCGAACCTGCCCGACCAGCCGGGTGCGCAGGCCGGCACCGGCAAAGTGGAAATGCTCGCCAAGTTCGGTCTGCAGGTCGACGTCGAGTTGAGGACGTAGCGTACTGCTGACCTTGTCGCCGGGACGCAGGATGACCACATCGTCTGACAGACGGGGCATGCCGGCTGGCGCGAGTTGCCAGTAGGCCGCATCGATGCCCAGTTTGCCACGCAGGCCAAGGGTATTCTGGTGCCAGGTCAGTTTGCCCGCGCCGGAAAGACTGATCCATTGGTCAGCTTGCTGCCAGGCGGCAAGGTGCTGCAGGCGGAAGTCCAGCGCTGCCTCGCCTTCGGGTTGATCGCGGTCGACACGCATTTCGCCGGAAATTTCCAGGCTGCCTTCGTTGGGTAAGGTTTCGGCTGCCTGAGCCATCGCTTGGCGCAAGGCGCGTGGCGGTCGTTGATTGCTACTGACAAAGCGTAACTGCTCGATCCGAAGCCGGTTTTCTTCAAGTCTGGCTTTGAGTCGGCCCTGTGTCAGCTGCAGTCCTTGGGTGCGCAGCTGCATCCCCAGTGCTTGTCCAAGCAATTCGCCATCGAGCCGTGGCTGTTTTGGCGTGCCAGCCAGTTGAAGCTGGGCATCGAGTCGGCCAGCGGTTTGCCAGTCTTCGTTGATCAGTTCACCCAGCCATGCAAGGTTGGCGATACTGGCCTTGAGTTCCCCCGCCCACGCTTGTTCATCGGCCAGTTGCCACGGGTTGTTGGCCATGTTTGCCGTCAACGCGCCGCTGACCTGACCGATGCGAGAACCTGTTGCCTGGAATATCGCCTGTAGTTGGCGTTTA
>JAVEXE010000264.1:0-3105 GCA_034004105.1 Azonexus sp.
GCGACGTTGGCCCGCGCACCACCGGTACGACGGTTCGCATCTCACCCGACCCGAAATACTTTGACTCGCCCAAGGTCAACCTCAGCCAGCTCGAACACCTGCTACGTTCCAAAGCCGTGCTGATGCCCAATGTGACGGTCGACCTGGAAATTGAGGCAGAAAACGGCCTGCCGTTCCGGAAATCCTGGTGCTATCAGAACGGCATGGCCGATTATCTGGCGGAAATGATGGCCGGAACGCCGGTCGCGCCAATTTTTGTCGGCGAAAAATATGTCGCGGTGGAAAACGGTTTTTCCGTGGGTGAAGGTGCCACGTGGGCGCTGGCCTGGTTTGAAGAAGGCGGCGGCAAGCCGGAGAGCTACGTCAACCTGATCCCGACGCTTGATGGCGGTACCCACGAAGCCGGGCTGAAGGCCGGTGTCTTCGAGGCAGTCAAAGCCTTTGCCGAACACCACGCCATCCTGCCCGCCAAAGTCAAACTGGCGCAGGAAGACGTCTGCGGGCGCATGACCTTCCTGCTCTCGGCCAAGGTCCTCGACCCGCAATTCCAGGGCCAGACCAAAGAAAAGCTCACCAGCCGCGATGCCTACAAACTTGTCTCGCAAATGGTCCGCGACCCGTTCGAACTGTGGCTGAACAGCCACGCCGACTACGGCAAGAAAATCGCTGAACTGGCCATCAAGGCCGCGCAGAACCGGCTCAAATCCACGCAAAAAATCGAGAAGAAAAAGTCTTCCGGCATTGCCACCCTGCCCGGCAAGCTGACCGATTGCGAATCCGACGACATCGCCCGCAATGAAATCTTTCTCGTCGAAGGTGACTCGGCGGGCGGCTCGGCCAAGCAAGGGCGCGACAAGGAAACCCAGGCCGTCCTGCCCCTGCGCGGCAAGGTTTTGAACACTTGGGAGGTCGAACGCGATCAGTTGTTCAAGAACAACGAAGTCCACGACATTTCCGTGGCGATTGGGGTCGACCCGCACGGCATCGAAAAAATCGACGAAGTGGATATTTCGGGCCTGCGCTATGGCCGGATCATTGTCATGTCCGATGCCGACGTCGACGGCTCACACATTCAGGTGCTGCTGTTTACCCTCTTCCTCAAGCACTTTCCGGCCTTGGTGGAAAAAGGCCACATCCACGTTGCCCAGCCCCCGCTTTTTCGCGTCGATGTCGAAGCCCGCGGCCACACGCGGAAAATCTACTGTCTCGACGAGGCAGAGAAAGAACAGACCCTGCACAAATTGCGCGAAGAAGGCATCAACGAACACAAGATCAGCGTTTCCCGTTTCAAAGGTCTGGGTGAAATGAACCCCGATCAACTCTGGGAAACCACGCTCTGCCCGGACACCCGCCGCCTCGTTCCCTTCCAGGCCGACCGCACGACAATCAGCGAAATGCACCGCACCTTCACCCTGCTGATGGGCAAAGGCGAAGCGGCTGGCCGGCGGGCCTGGATGGAAAAGGATGGCGGACTGGTCGAAACCGATGTTTGACGCTGTATTTCAGCGAATGCGTAGCGGCGAGGCCAACGAAGCAACGTCTGACGGCAGGACTTCGCCGATTTCCACAGCACCAGCAAAACCATGCTGACGGAACACAGCCAGCACCGCTTCCACACTCGCCGGGTCACAGGAAACCAGTAAGCCGCCGCTAGTCTGCGGGTCAGTCAGCAAGGCCTGATTGACCGCGGCAAAATCGGCGGGCAATGCAATTTCATGCCCGTAGGCAGCAAAATTGCGCCCGGATGCGCCGGTTACGTGCCCTGCCTGCGCCAGATCGGCAACCCCCGGCAGGAGCGGCACGGCGGCCCAGTCAATGGCCACCGTCACACCGGAACCCCGCGCCATTTCCAGCGCGTGCCCGGCAAGGCCAAAGCCCGTCACGTCGGTCATGGCATGCACGCCGGGCAGATCGGCCAGATCCGGGCCAGGCGTATTCAGGCGGGTGGTCGATGCGATCATCTGCTCGTAGCCCGCCGCGTCAAGCGCATCTTTTTTCAGCGCTGCCGAATAAATACCCACCCCCAGCGGCTTGCCGAGAATCAAGCGGTCACCGACCCGTGCATCGGCATTGCGCCGCACCTTGTCGGGATGCACCAGACCGAGTGCGACCAGACCATAGATCGGTTCGACCGAATCAATGCTGTGCCCACCCGCCACCGGAATCCCGGCAGCACGGCAAACGGCCTGACCACCCTCCAGAATCTGCCGGATCACTTCAGGCGGCAGCACCTTGATCGGCATGCCCACCAGCGCCAGCGCCATGATTGGCCGTCCGCCCATGGCGTAAACGTCGGAAATGGCATTGGTCGCTGCAATACGGCCGAAATCATGCGGATCGTCGACGATGGGCATGAAAAAATCCGTGGTTGCAATCAAGGCCTGTTCGTCGTTGAGACGATACACCGCCGCATCGTCGGCAGTATCGATCCCCACCAGCAACTCAGCCGGCAAAGGCATGGCCTGCGTCTGCTTGAGAATTTCCGAAAGCACGCCGGGCGCGATCTTGCAACCGCAGCCGCCACCATGCGAAAGGGAGGTTAAACGCGGAATCATGAGAAAAGTCGCAAGGCTTGCGGAGAACCCGCAGTCAAGCCATAGCTGCGCATGGTTGCCTGTGGCTTGCCGATGAATTCACGGCGAATATGTTCCAATTGCGGCTCGGTCAGAGGATTACGATTATCATCAACGAGTTGTCCCTGCAGCGTCTCGGCAAAATGCCGGGTCTGATCCAGCATCAGCGTGAATACCCGCTCCCCTTGCTCAACGCGCGGCACATCCAGGACAAACGTCAGGCCATGCGTACTCAACCCGCGCAGGTTGTCGGCTGAAAAAGGCGTGTTTTCGTAATTCTGAAGCGTATATTGTGCCCGTCCCTGATCATCGTAACGGGTGTAATAGCCTTCAAGCCCCAGCACCATGCCAGCCGCTTCAGCGAGCGCCCGTATCTTGGTTCCAGGAAAAGGCAAGCCCCGGCTCACCAGATTCAAACCAATTTCCAGGTCGACCGCAGCACAGAAACGATCAACCTCAGCAGCCTGATCCAGGACGCGGGTAGGCGGCATGTCCGCGACAGCCATCAACTCATCCGCCAGCGCCTGCATGG
>JAVEXE010000265.1:0-3090 GCA_034004105.1 Azonexus sp.
TCAGCGAGCCGCAGGCCGTGGTGCGCAACCGCACATTTCACCGGCTGCTGCTCTCGGGTGTGCCCGTGGAGTTTTCGGTAGGGGATGAGAAGAAAACCGATCTGGTGCACCTGATCGATTTCGCCAATCCGCAGCGCAACGAATTTCTGGTTGTAAACCAGTTGACCGTAACAGGCAGCAAACAGCCGCGGCGACCGGATCTGGTGGCTTTTATCAACGGCCTGGCGCTGGCTGTGGTCGAGTTGAAAAACCCGGCCAACGAGCAGACCGACATATGGGATGCCTTCAACCAGTTGCAAACCTACAAGGACGAAATCAGCGACCTGTTCAATAGCAACGAGGCGCTGGTGGTCAGCGATGGCTGGACGGCACGGGTGGGTTCGCTGACGGCCAACGCCGAGCGGATGTTGCCCTGGCGTACCATCGCCAACGAGGACGACCGGCCCCGCCTGCAATTGGAACTGGAAACCGTGGTGCGCGGCTTTTTTGCGCCGGAGTTGTTCCTCGATTACATCCGCTATTTCGTGCTGTTCGAGCAGGATGGCGATGCGGTTATCAAGAAAATTGCGGGTTATCACCAGTTCCATGCCGTGCGTGAGGCAGTGCGCGCAACGGTGATTGCGGCGAGTTCGCCGGACAAAGGTTTGCTGGAGGTGCGTGAGGAACGCGCCACTTATGGCAAAGCGGTGAAGCCTGGCTCGCGCAAGGCCGGTGTGGTCTGGCATACGCAGGGCTCGGGCAAGAGCATCACCATGGCCTGCTACGCGGGCAAGCTGCTGCAACAGCCGGAAATGAAAAACCCGACGCTGGTGGTGGTGACGGACCGTAACGATCTGGATGGCCAGTTGTTTGCCACCTTCTGCGCCGCCAGCGATTTGCTGAAAACTACGCCATTGCAGGCGGGCAGCCGTGACGAACTGCGTGAAATGCTGGCCTCGCGTCAGGCGGGCGGCATCATCTTCACCACGGTGCAGAAATTTGCCCTCCTGGATGAGGAAGACGAGCACCCGCTGTTGTCCGACCGCTCCAATATCGTGGTCATCTCGGATGAAGCGCACCGCAGCCAGTACGGCATGAAGGGGCGCTTCGATGAGAAGGCGGGGCGTTATGTGTTCGGCTATGCCAAGCACCTGCGCGATGCACTGAAAAACGCGACCTTCATCGGTTTCACCGGTACGCCGATTGCGCTGGAGGACAAGGACACGCGAGCGGTGTTTGGCGACTACGTCAGCATCTACGACATTCAGGACGCCGTGGACGATGGTGCGACGGTGCCGATCTACTACGAGAGCCGGCTGGCCAAGCTGGACGTCAAGCAGGCCGAGATCGACGCACTCAACGCGCAGGTCGATGAGGTGGTGGAAGACGAAGAGGACATCGCCAGCCGAGAAAAGACCAAGAGCGAATGGGCTGCGCTGGAAAAGCTGGTGGGTGCGGAACCGCGTCTAGCGCAAGTGGCGAAGGACTTGGTTGAGCACTTTGATACCCGCAGCGCGACGCTGGACGGCAAGGCCATGATCGTGTGCATGAGCCGCGACATTTGCGCCCAGCTTTACAAGGCCATCGTCACCCTGCGGCCAGACTGGCACGACGACGACCCGGAAAAAGGTGCCATCAAGGTGGTAATGACCGGTTCGGCGGCTGACAAGGAATTGCTGCAGCCGCATCTGTACAGCAAGCAGGTGAAAAAACGCCTGGAGAAACGCTTCAAGGATGCCAAAGACACGCTGAAGCTGGTCATTGTGCGCGACATGTGGCTGACCGGTTTTGATGCACCGTGCTGTCACACCATGTATGTAGACAAGCCGATGAAGGGCCACAACCTGATGCAGGCGATTGCGCGGGTGAACCGGGTGTTCAAGAACAAACCCGGCGGCCTCGTGGTGGATTATATCGGCATCGCCAACGAACTGAAGGCGGCGCTCAAGACCTATACCGAAGCCAAGGGAAAAGGCGACCCTACGCACAATGCCGCCGAAGCCTTGGCCGTATTGCTGGAGAAGATGGATATCTTGCGCGGCATGATGCACGGCTGCGACTACAGTGGATTCGAAACCAAGGCGTCGGCACTGCTGGTGCCCTGTGCCA
This sequence comes from Azonexus sp., assembly GCA_034004105.1. GTDB lineage: Bacteria > Pseudomonadota > Gammaproteobacteria > Burkholderiales > Rhodocyclaceae > Azonexus. Next base: position 2,089 of record JAVEXE010000265.1, read on the forward strand.
ACCATTTGCTGGGCCTGAAGGATGGCAAGCAGCGCTTCCTCGACACGATGGTGGTAGTCGCCAAGGCGTATTCGCTGTGTGGCACGTTGGACGAAGCCGCTGCGCTACGCAAGGAGATCGCTTTCTTCTCGGCCATCAAAGCGGCTATTACCAAGTTCACTACGGTGGATAAAAAGCGTTCCACCGAAGAGAAAAACAGCGCACTGAAGCAGATTCTCGACAACGCCATCGTTGCCGACGGCGTCGCTGACATCTTTGCGCTGGCAGGCTTGGATAAGCCGAATATCGGCCTGCTGTCGGATGAGTTTTTGGAAGACGTGCGCCAGATGGAAGGTCGTAATCTGGCTGTGGAGCTTCTGGAGAAGTTGCTGCGCGACGAGATCAAGGCGCGGGCACGCAACAACGTGGTACAGGAGAAGAAATACGGCGACCGGCTGCTGGAAACCCTGCGCAAATATCACAACCGTGCGATTGAAACGGCTCAGGTTGTCGAGGAACTGATCCAGATGGCCAAGGACTTTCAGGCCACCCTGGAGCGGGAGGCCGCTTTGGGTTTGGGGCCGGATGAAATTGCTTTCTACGATGCACTGGCGAACAATGAGCGGGCGGTGCGCGAGCTGGGTGATGATACCCTGAAGAAAATTGCCATCGAAATCACGGAAAAGCTGAGAGCCAGCACGACAGTGGATTGGCAGGTACGCGAGAGTGTGCGTGCCAAACTTCGCTTATTGGTCAGGCGCACGCTGTTGAAATGGAAATACCCACCGGACAAACAGCCGGAAGCCATTGATCTGGTGATCAAACAGGCTGAGTCATTGTCTTCACACTGGACACAATGAGTTTTTTTTTAATCGTTTAACAAAAAAGTAGATTTTGTATGTCCATCCAATGGTTCCCTGGTCACATGACCCAAGCCCGCAAGAAAGCGGGCGAGACGTTGGCGGTTGCGGATGTTGTCGTCGAAGTACTCGACGCACGTTTGCCGCAGGCTTCCAGCAATCC
>JAVEXE010000266.1:0-3088 GCA_034004105.1 Azonexus sp.
CTGTATTTTCCGGCCGGTGAGACTTGTCAGTTTGACTGGAGCCATGAGCAAGTTGAGTTGGGCGGGGTGATCCAGACGATCAAACTGGGGCACTTTCGCCTGTGTTACAGCCGCCAGCTCTTTCTGGCGCTGGCCAACCATTACCTGTTCGAGCCGGTCGCCTGTACGCCGGCATCCGGCTGGGAGAAAGGCCAGGTAGAGAATCAGGTCGGCAATGTGCGTGAATGGTTGTTCTGCCCGCGTCCGCGCTTTGCTGATTTCGGGGAAATGAATGCCTGGTTGGCACAACGCTGCCGGGAATTGGCGAGTCGCCCTCATCCGACGGAGAAGGAACGCAGCATCGCTGCAAGCCATTCGTGAGCATGGTTTGGAAACGGTCAGCACGGCCTGCGCATTGGTCATTGAGCAAGGAGCAATCAGCGCACCGATCATTCTCAATCACGTCTCTCGTCTGGTTTCGCCGTTACGCAGCGTGCCGCAGGTCGCCACGACACTCGGACTGAACATCATGCCGGCAGCCAATTGCCAACGTTACGATAGCCTTCTGGGAGGTGGTCATGCTCGCTGAACTGATTCCCCAACTGAAAGCCATGCATTTGTACGGCATGTGCCGACGCCAGAGTCCTGGCTCAAGCGTTTGATCGATGCTGAGCAGGTTGACCGCAAGACACGCTCACTGAAATACCAGATCAATGCCGCCAAATTCCCCGTGCATCGAGACTTCACCGGCTTTGACTGGTCAGAATCGGCACTGGAAGAAGGGCAGATCCGGCAACTGGCAACGGCCGCTTTCATGGAGACGGCGCATAACCTGATTCTGGTCGGTGGCACAGGTACCGGCAAAACCCACACGGCGATTGCTTTGGGTGTCTCAGCCATTCATCAGGGCAAACGCGTGCGCTTTTACAACGCCGTCGATCTGGTCAATCGTCTGGAGCGGGAGAAGGCTCAGAACCGAGCCGGCGCCATGGCTCGACATCTTATGCAAATGGATGCCGCGGTCATTAATGAGCTGGGTTACCTACCCTTTCCAGAAGCCGGCGGGGCTTTACTTTTCCACCTCATCAGTCGCCTCTATGAGCAAACCAGCCTGATCATCACCACCAACCTCGCCTTCGGCGAATGGGGGCAGGTCTTTGGCGATCTCAAGATGACCACAGCTCTGCTCAACCGCGTCACCCATCACTGCGACATCATCGAAACAGGCAACGATTCATACCGCTTCAAACACCGCAAATCGTCTCGATAACCTGGTCAAAATTCAACGCTGATCAATGGTCAAAATTGCACGCTGATTGACACCCGTATAGCACGGCATGAAAACGCCGCTTCGATTCTATGGGCTGCGCACAAACGCGCTGCTGAAATGTGGTGACGGGGGGCGCCTGAGTCACTACAATAACTATTCATTTATCTATTCATACATCTATTCAACACCATGGCGCGTCATTCTGACTCAATTCGCTTGCTGCTTAGCAACAGCCCGATGGCCGCGCGCCAAATCGTTGAAAAGACTGGACTAAGTCAGCCAACGGTTTCGCGTGCACTGGCGGCGCTCGGTAATGAAGTGCTACGAATTGGCTCTGGCTCGTCTATTCAGTATGTCCTGAGAGATACGTCTCGCAGTTTTGCGTCTGCTCCAATTTTTCGCGTAAGCGAAGAGGGGCTTATTCGGGAACTTGGCACGCTTGTCCCTGTTCGCCCGGATGGGTTTGTTATCGTGCAGGCCGATGGCGTGGTGTTACACAGCGATGGGTTGCCCTGGTGGATGTATGACATGCGGCCGCTAGGCTATCTCGGCCGGGCCTACGCATCGACGCACGCGGCCGCGCTCGGGTTGCCGGCGAATCCCGAACATTGGGGCGACACGGAAGTCATCAGGGCGTTGCTGGCGCATGGCCACGATGCAATCGGTAATTTGCTGATTGGGGAGTTGGCACGCGACAGATTTATTGGAATGCCGGCCCCCATCCCGGTCGACAGGGCGGTTGCCTATCCAGCCTTGGCTGCGAGTGCGAGCGCAGGGGATGTTCCTGGGTCATCTGCCGGCGGCGAACAGCCGAAGTTCTGCGCTTTCAGCGAGCGCGGACATGTATTGGTTAAGTTCTCGACGCCTGACGAAAATCCAATCAGTGAACGGTGGCGCGACCTCCTGCTGGCTGAGCATCTGGCTCTTTCGGTACTGGATGTCGAAACCAATGTTTTTGATTTCGGCGGTCAGAGGTTTCTGGAAGTGCCCCGATTCGACCGCGTAGGGCAGTTCGGTCGGCGTGGCGTGTTTTCTCTGCGAGCGCTCGAAGCGGAATTCATTGGGGACGCGTCGGCACCCTGGCCGTCGCTAGTAAGGCGGCTTGTCGCTGACGAGCATGTCCATGCAGACGCTGTCGCCGGCACGGCGCTGCTTTGGGCATTCGGAACGCTTATTGGCAACACGGACATGCACGCAGGAAATCTGTCGTTTATCAGTGACCACGGTCGGCCGTATCACCTTGCGCCGGCTTACGACATGCTGCCAATGGGATTTGCGCCGCGAAGCGGTGGCGCACTTGTCGATACACTGCCGCCTGCATCGCTCACGTCTTCGGTGGATGGCGATACTTGGCGAGAAGCGCTGGGCTTGGCCGAAGGGTTCTTTGCGCTAGCAAGCAATTGCGATGGCTTCTCTCATCGGTTTGCTCCGTGCATGGAAGCCATACGCCGGCATATCGACGACGCAGCCTCACGTATCGCCCGGCTGGGTTAATCGCCGGGTGAGGTCCTCTGGGAGGGCTGCCCCTAATATCTTGGCTACGTTCAGATTCAGGCCACCATGCTTGCCCGCTGAAGCTGCGTCGCCGCCCAGCTATGTGGCCACTGGGCCAATTTCGGCTGGTTGCCTTCCTGTGTGGCGCATACGTGCAAAGCTTGGGCTAGGAAAACGTAACGCCTGAAAACACAGCGCTCTCCGCGATGTTTTTCATCGCATCTGGCCAGCAAATCCGTTCTTGCTCAAGCCTGATGTTGTTATCCCATCTACCTGTACGTAACCCTTCAAAAGCATCGCGCTCAGTTGGCGTCAGTAAGGAAAGTTCTGTTTCAGCAGACGGGG
>JAVEXE010000001.1:0-61410 GCA_034004105.1 Azonexus sp.
TCCGCTACTCGCGTTTCTCAAGGGCTTGTAGCGCGGCCACCTATGTCCCGCGAAGTGCATGTACATGCCCGGCCATTGGCGTTTGCATGTGCTGCGGGACATAGTCCGGCGCGGGAGATAGTCGAGTTTCTTGTGGCCGAGCAGGACCTGGATCAGGCGGATATCGACTTTCTGCTCCAAGAGATGCGTGGCAAAGGCGTGGCGCAAGGAATGCATCGACACCCGCTTCTCAATCCCGGCGTTCTCTGCCGCAAAATGAATCGCGCGGTTCAGTTGCCGGGCACTCAAGGGCTCCACTGGATTCAGGCCGGGAAACAGCCAACCACCGTCGAGCATCTTGCCTTGCGCTCGGGCCACACGCCACCATACCCGCAGGCGTTCCAACAGAATGGGCGAGAGCATCGCGTAGCGATCCTTCTGACCTTTACCCTGTTCAACGCGCAAGGTCATGCGCTGGCTGTCGATATCGCCGACCTTCAGCGACACGACTTCATTGACACGCAGTCCCGTGCCATAGGCCAGTGCGAGCGCGGTCTGGTGTTTGAGATTCCGGGCGGCCGCAATCAATCGTCCGACTTCCTCGCGACTGAGGATCACCGGTAGTTTGCGCGGCAGATGGACTGGCTGCATCTTGGCCATCAACTCCGGACTGTCCAGCGTGACGTTGAAGAAGAACTTCAGCCCGCTGATCGCGGAGTTGAGGGATGCTGGCGAGGTTCCCCGATCCACCAGGTGGAGTTGATACCGCCGCAGATCCTCGACGGTGGCGGCATCGGGCGAGCGCCCGAGATACTTCGCAAAATTGCGCACGGCGCGCAGGTAGTCACTTTGGGTTTTGTCGCCAAACTTGCGCATCCGCATGTCGTCCAGCATCCGCTGGCGCAGTGGCGATACAGCAGGCGTTGATGTGTCCATGGTTCTGCTCCTGTCAGAGAAGAGGCGGATTGCCTCATCTCCAACATGGCATTTACCTTGCCTGGCCACACCACAATTCTTTCAGCCAACTCCCGCCGTTTGTTACGCGTTACCGCGCGAGCGGTTTAGTCCATGGGTCAGGTCCGGCTGTAGCCCGAGGTGGTGAGCGGTCATTGGCCCACCTTGGCGGCTAAACAGCCGGTATCCGGCGCATTGCCGCCCGACACCGCCCACCAGGCCAACGGCAACGTCTTGGTTGTTCGGCAGGTTTCAGATGCCAGCCGCCCTTCAGACGGCCAAATTCCGGATGAAGCGACTGACGGCACAGTAGCAGCTGTATTGGGCTCGACCGTATCGAGTATCGCCGTCAGATCATATTCTGCGTAGGACACCCAAGGAGACTACTGCCAGACCGCCTTTCCCTATGTGTGGCCACAATCGAATTACAGACAGACTCACACTGTCCAGGTGAAAGCCTGGTTGTTGAGATACCAAGAACTTGCGCCAGGTCGAGCGACACAAGGGTTGACACAACATCAACCGTAAGCCCGCTCATCTCCCCGAGTCTTGCATCTGCATTTGCGAAAAGTACGATCCGAATAATCCGCACACCTGGTAAGAGGTGGCCAAGCCGGATCTGCAACTGATCGACCGGCTCATTCAGCTGCTGGCTCGGTCCGCGCCCACCGCGATCATTGATCGGAGCGCCGTACTCAAGTATTTGACCGACGCGATTACAGCGAACACGCCACCACCGATCTCCCTGGCAATAGATCACGCCGACATGGTTCTTGACCTCGAAAGCGAAGACCCCCATCGGACCGATGAGAATTCGGTCAATCTCCCCCTTGTGACTGCGGCAACCGGCGATTAGTGTCCAGTCATTATCAAGACGCTCCTGCAGGAAGTCATCCAACTGGCGCTCCCCCTCATGCCCGTAGGCCCAAAGAATCTCATCCCTGCTCGCGGACCGGATCAATGGAGCGCTTGGTACAGTTGTCTTGCGCAGTGCTTCGCAACCCATAAATGCCTTGATTACCCCGAGTACCTCTCGCTGACGCCAGGCAATGGCTAGCGCATGCCCCCTTCCCTCGCTCTCTCTTTGTCGTCTCTCGATAGCCAACCTGTATTGCTCGGTTTCTACCGTATAGGCATCCTCGCGTTGCCGTCGTGCCTGTAACGCTTTGTCCTTTGCATGGATGGACAAAACGATGATCTTGATTGCTCCGCATGCTGATTTCGAGAAAGTTGACTTGGCCACCAGTTGTGATCGATGTTCAGATGCATCCTCATGCGGCACATGCGAACGCCTGATGGATGGCATCCATCGCGCCAATAACGCGAAGATCGCCGCCAAGCTGAACAAGGTCACGACAATCGTCATTGGAACGCCCCTGCTAACTTACCTGGTGAATCAGGCGACCACCCGCATATGTGGGTAGCTTCGGAACAATTCGGTTGTAATCCGAATCGCGCATAGCCGTCACCATCACCAACCCGAACCATTCCCGCCTGACGATGAACACGTTCATGGAATCTGCGTGGTACAGCGCCAAAGTGTCTTGTCCATATTTTCTGACGATGCGTTGCCATTCGGATCTCGGGATATCGACCTGACGAGATTGCGGAACAATCGTCTCAAGTATTCGCCAGGCACGCGTCCATTTCAGGTCTGGCACATCAACCAACACCTGACCTGCCGTGATCTGCTCGGCAGCGACAAATCTCTCAACAAAACGGTTGAGTGCATGACGGCTCACCACAATATCGCCTGCATAACTTTTGATTGACGCCATGGGCGGATCATCCAGTACGATTTCATAATTCTGCACAACCCTTGGCTGATTCAATTCCCACCTGCCCGGGGTTACTACCGAGATGCTGGCTTCGAAGAACTTGGTCGCAAGAAACTGGGAAAAAAGCGCTACGTGGGGTTTGTCAGTGCGTCCAGCGGCATCCCTCTTCAGCGTTCCCTTGGCAACAGCTTTCCTGATTGCGCCACAGGATGCCTCGAGGGCGAGTCCATTACCTAGCCGGTTTGTTCCCTGAACCTGAACAACGCAAAGCAGATGATGGATTGCGCCAAGTTCGGCCAGAATTACTTGATCGTCAGAATACTTGGCATTCACCCTGGTGGTAATCGTCCCCCCGGAAGATGGCATATTGGCGTTACCTCTTCGCCACTTCCATTGAGTCGCGAATTGGCCATCATCTTCGGCACAGGTACTTACTGAAAGCGTGTCCATCATGCCAGCACTTTTTTCTTCACTTTGCTCATGGCAGACTTCCACGCGCGTGTATCCGTGGCACCTTCCAACAACGCCTTGGCTTCTGCCGGGGTCAGTTCGATCGTCAATCGTGAACTGGCATGGCGAATTCGTATCTCGCCCGATACGGCTGCCACCTCAAGCTCATCATCTCCCTTGAAACCGGCACGATTCAATAGCTGCTTACTGAACGTTGTTCCCAGGGAATTACCTATGCGACGTAATTTCAACGGTTACCCCGATATCCCAGTATCTACTCTCGCCCGAGCGATAACGGTGAGGCATAGCGTATTGCTCGCCTCGACCGCTCACCCTGGCCCTTAACCGATCTTGACAAATCAAGATTACGTGATTACCTTGTAACTACATCACAGAATACCGCAAATGGACATAAGTATGAATCAGATGATTTTCTGGCTTGCCGTGTTTGGGAACCTCGTGCTTGTCTATTACGCCATCAAATCAGGACTTCAGGCCCTTGGATGCTTCGCAAGAGATGAGGCTTCGTCAGGCTTCAACAAGCTATCGCTCGCCTGCGTCCTACTTGCGCTAGCCGCCCTATTCCCCGTGTCACTCATAAGTGGTGATAGGGAATCCGGAAAGATTGGTCTGACCGTTTGTCTCCTCACGCCCTTTGTCGTAGCCGTCTTCAAGCTCTGGTCATCCAAACCAATCATCGCCAGACCATCCTTGTCCGTATCGGAGGCAACATCACGCCAACAACCGCAAATGGTCATCACCCCTGCACCGATAGGCGGGCTATTTCCGTCCGACGACCTGAGCAATCCCGCCAATCCGCTTTGGCCTGGCCATCATTCCTGAGTGCTACCGGTTGCTCGGTGGCGGAGTCTCTCCGCTACCGCCTGTTTCCCCCCCCGCTGCGCCACTATCGCGGATGGGGAGTTGCCCCGACTTCGACTGGGTACCCAAAAGACTTCCCACCGTTGACTCACCAAGTGCCCAGGATCCACTCAGCACATCACCGGCCCCACTTGGAGCCTTGACCTCAGCATCGCCATCTGGTGGCGCCATGCCCGATGTTGGAGACTGACTCGGCCCAAAGACTTCGCTGACCTTTGTTTCGCCATAAGCAACCGTTTTGTCGAGAGCATCATTGATGACAATTCCTGCCTGAGCGGCAGTCTGCATCACTGGATCGCGAGGTTGGCCAGCTTGAGCTCGATCCGCTCCCGCTTCCGCAACAGCAGATCCAGGACTTCCGATGCTGGTGTTGACGCCAGGTAGCGTCTCCATCATCGAACGAGATAGCCCGTCCGGCATAACCTGACCAACGGCATTCGTCGCGGCCAGTCCGAGGAGTGCTTGCGAGCCTGGTGCGGTCCGATTAGCCACGCTTTGTTCGAGAGGACTTCCTTGAGTCTCGACTACTGCCCTTCCAGTTGAAATACTCCGGCCAGCCTCTGCCTGAGAAGCTGACACCTGTTGCGGAATGATGCTTGTTACACCCTTGTCGGGATCGACGCCAGCCCTGATTGCAGTCCCTTTGACCTGTCCGAGCCATTCGTCTCCCCTACTTGCGATGGCTCCGGCTGAAGGCAGCCCTGCCCTGCCCTGATTGAATAGCGCCTGCACATCCTCAACAGACTTAACCTCCCCAACACCTGCTGACAGGTTCGGTTCGATGCGATCCTTGAAGAATCGCTCGACAAATGGCGTCAGCAGCTCCGGGTTTTTCTCCGCGATCTGCGCAACGGTGGCAGCATCGAAGTTCCGTCCGAGGAGATCCTGATTGTTGCGCTGGGTGCTCATCCAATCGTTGAACTGCCGGATCATTCCCGTTTCCCAGGCACCCGAATTCTCGCGTGCACGCGATGCTGCTTCCTTCAGTGCAACTGATTTCTGGTGGCTGGATGAGGCTTGATCGGTATGCTGTTCTGATCGATCGAAGCTGGCCCGGATACCTGCGGCGGATCGCGTACTGGATTCATCAGTCGCCCCAAAAGTCGATTCACGTGATGCGCGCCGCACCTTATCGACCGACTCGGAAAACCCGGATTCCTTCGCGTAGCTCTTCGCCGATTCGAGCAGCTGCTTTGCAGTTGCTTCAGAAGTACCTGCAACCTGTGCAGCCGCCTTGACGCTGACAGGCGAAACCAGATCAAGCGCCTTGGGATTCTGAGCTGCCATTTCCGCCATGCCCAGAATCCTGGCTGACTGAGATTGGTCAATACCGTGTTTGCTTGCGAAGCTGTCTATGGTCTTTTGGGCCTGGCTCACAGCCTGTGTGAAGCCGGACTGGTCGCTGATTCCAGAACGGGTTCCAGCCTGATCCGCCCTGGAATGCCCGCGAGCATAATCAGCAGACTGCTGAATGGCGGCAGCAATAGAAGTTGCTCCTGAGACGATGTTCCCGACTGCGGCTGTTTCTGCAACTTCCGATTGCTGTTGCAGCGCGCCTGAGATGCGGGTCCCGGTATTGAGCTTGAGATTCATCTTGTGCTGCATGGCTGATGCATCTGCCGCTATCGTGCCATCACCAAACGTGGTTGTACTGACACCGCTTTGTCCGACATCGGTGCGGACAGTTGCGCCAGTGCGCACAGTCGGTGCCATGTTGTACTGACCGGCGGTAATCTGATCGCTTCTAACCGTGTTGTCGAGGAAGCGCCCCCCCGATGCGCCGGCGCCTTGTGTCGACGATGCAATTGCCGACGAGGCGGCATGAAGCGTTCCTTGAACCAGTCCCCAGGCGATAACAGGAATCGACAAGGTTAGGTAAGCAGCCACGTTCATATCGTCAATTGCCGTCGATCCAAGCCAATTGGTCAGACTGCAAGATAGATAGCTATCGGTATTCGCGGCAACCATGGAGCCGATGGCGCCCTTGCTCTTGATATTCATCATGTAGTTCATGACCGCATACAGCGGCGGCCAAAGCTGAACCCACAACAGAGTCCCAAGATAGCCTTTCAGAAAGGTCCCGGCATATTGCCCTGCGACAACAATCATGATGACGACAATGGGAAAAACAGCATAGGCCATCATCTCGATTGCGTTCCTAAACTTCGGCATACCGCTCATTGCGACCGAATAGGCGGTCGAGGTGGTGGCCTTGTAACTACGTATCCCAGCCGCTGTAGCTGTAGCCTGTTGAACCTGTGCGGAGTCCCCCATTTGGGCTGCCACACGAGCTGGTGCATCAATGATGTAGTTACACATTGCACCTTGCCTGATCTGATCTAGCACAGGCGTTGCCGATGCCGTTGGCGCAAAGAACTGCTGCGTGTTTCCCAGTGCGTTGGCGAATGATGCTCTGGCTGCTGCCAAGGATATTTCCGGATACAAGCCCTGTGCTTTGAGCCCCAGAACAACATTCGAATCGGTGTTGATTTGCGCTGTCAGTGCAGCATAGGCATTGGGGCAGCTGACTGTGGAAGTCACGGATGGATCGGTGTAATCGGCAATCGTCACCAGAAGGCCGGGGTTGGTATTGGCGAAGGTCTGCCAGATGTTCTCAGTCTTGGCCAGGTTGTCTGGATTGATGGCGCCTGCAGCAAGATCCGGAATCACACATTCCCGATAGAACTCATCGAGGTTGCGCATCAGGACCGGGCTTGCAAATTGGGATCCGAGCCGTTCGAGCATGACTCGATGACCAAACAGCGTTCCGGTCTTTCTAAGTTGCACATCATCGGGTAACGAAAATACTGTCTCGAATGCCGTCGTCAGCCAGTCGCCGATCTTGCTTGTTCCATGAGCGAGCGCCGCGAGACCGATCGGGACGTTCGCCACGACCTGAGCTGGATTTGTGCCGGTGCGATCGACGATCATTACGTTGCTCTTCGGTACGAGCAGCATGCCGTGCATCAATGCCAGCATGATGACCCAGCGCCAGAAGTCTTCCTGTTTGCTTTTTCCGGCAAGAACGGCCAATACCAACCCGATCATCATTACCAGGGCCAGTGTGCGCAACAGGCCATTGAAGTCCCCGCTGCCCGTGATCGCGGCAATTGCATTGAACACGTTGACCAGTTCGAGCGTGTTCCAGTAAGCATAGATCTCGAAGTTCACTGACAGTACCTAACTTTGCTTCATTGACTGCCAAGTCGCATCAGCGATTGAATGCAAGCAGCGATTTCTGCACATCCACCGGGAGTGATCGCATCATGGTTTCATGTAACCACTGCGTCGTTTTCTGCAACTCGGCCATGGCCACCGCCTGCTGGAACTTGGCCATGTACTCCGAGACTGCCAGTTGCCGAACGCTCGCAATCTGCTCATTCAGACTCGCACTGGCCTGAACGATGTCCTGAGACTGGGCCGCAGAATTGTTTGCAAGCGCCTTCTGTAGCGTACGTACCATCTCGGTGAACCAGTTGTAGGCAAGCTCCACAGCAACGGTCTGGGAGTAGTTGTTTGTTAGCAGAACCGGTCCTCCACGACTCATGGCAGCGACGTTGGCCAGCCGCCAGACGGGAATCGACGAATTCATATACACGGCATAATCGATACCGCTGAAACTTTGTCCTTGACGGTTCTGGATATTGTTTGTGGCCTTCTCCATGGTCTGCCGAACGTGCCAGGACAAGGAGGAAACCGACTGATTGGGTTCGGCGGTAGGGTTCATGCAGTCAGGATCGGTGCCGCACTTGAGCAAGGTGACATCATTCTTTGTCTGCGTTTCGGGGTTGCCGACAAAGTCGCTGAACTTGATGCCTGTCGGCCCGACATAGCGCCAAAGCGGTTTATCGCCGTTTTCGTTTCCGGTAGCCCCTGTGGGGATGATGATGATCGTCCCGACCATGCTCATCATCAGTTCCTTGAGTTCATCGGGCGTATCGGTCTTTTGCAGGGCCTTCCAGACGACATTGCCTGGCTCGAGAATTTCCTTCAGGTTTGCATCCGCATTCGCGGCTTGCTGGCGCGCCTGCTTCTTGGATGCTTTATCCTGACGCCAACTATCGAATGACTGAAAACTGTCCGGCCACAGATTCGAGAGCAGGGATCCGGTTCCCTGGGCATTCGCTTGTTCCTTCTTGTCGGAGAGCATGGGCCCCAACGTGGCTGTCACGATGCCTTCGGCCATCTGACATGAATTCATGTTCATGTTGTTGATCTTCGATGCCTGATCCTGAAGGTACTGAAGCAGATCTGCAAGATCGGGCGAGACTGACTTGACCGCCATCATGAAAGCGTAGCCCACCGCATTGTTTGCGATGTTGCGCAGCAACGCCGTCAGCTGCTCAGAATTGATGAAAGAGAAGGAGCCGGCAAACAGATCGATACCACCGCAGCCTGCGCGAATCGAAGGTGGAGTGATCGACGCCATCTGGTAGTTGCGGATCGGGGTGCGCATGTACATGCTGCCACCGGTATAAACCGTTCCGGTCTGTCCGCTGATGACCTGCGCGCCAGTCACATTGCCGTAGGCACCCATCTCGTTGAACCACCCCTGCATCTGGGTCTGGATGCTGGCCATGGACGAGGTGCTGAATGTGATGGCCAGTGCGCCAGCAACAAGTCGATTTCTACGCATTGAAGCTCTCTCCAACGCACAGATCAGGAACAATATTTACCTTTCCACCCTCTGCGCGTACAATTTGAATGCGTACAGTCCAGGAGTTACCCATGCCCCGAGCCATCGTGGAAGACAACAGCCGTCTCGCACTGCGCGTTCGCCCTGACGATAAGGCGACGCTGATTCGCGCGGTAGCTATCGAACACACTGACATGACGGATTTCATCCTCCGGCATGCGCTGGATGCAGCGCGCAAGATCATCGACCATGCCGAGCGCCTGCGTTTATCTGAACGCGACAGCCTGCGGGTACTCGACGCACTGGAGAACCCGTCCGCACCCAACACAAAACTCCTGGCAGCGGCAAGACGCCTGCCGAAGAGCGCATGAGCTTGCCGGATTGGCGCGAAGCGCCGATCTCCAAGCTGCATGACCGGGACAGCTTCGATTGCGGCGATCCCGACCTGAACGAGTTTCTGCTGCGGCACGCACGCCAAAATCACGATAAAGGCGGCTCCAAGACCTTCATCGCCACGCCAGCCAATGACGACAGGCGCATTCTGGGTTTCTACAGCCTCAGTCCGGCGTCGATTGACTATGCGCGTACGCCCGCTTTGCTTAAAAAAGGCCTCGCGCGGTATGACGTACCCGTCTTCCGGCTGGGGCGGCTGGCTGTAGACCTGACAGTTCAGGGCCAGGGGCTGGGGGGACAGTTGTTGCTGACCGCCGGCCGTCGCTGCCTGTTGGCCGCTGCCCAAGTAGGCGGAGTCGCCCTGCTGATAGATGCCAAGAACGAGCGGGCTGCTTCTTGGTACGAAGGGTATGGCGCAATTCCGCTCCTTGATGCCCCGCGATCGCTGCTGCTGCCTTTGACCACAGTTGAAGCGGCGCTCAAGGCTGCCAGACGCGTGTAAATAAGAGGGGGGCATTCTCAGTAGAGCTCCCCTGGTTGCGTGCTGGTCAGCACATAGATGCGCTCCATGACATCTTGAGCAGAGATCACACCGGAGCTTAGCGGTATGAGTCGCTTGTCCTTGACGTTGCCTAGAACCAGCATGGGCACCTGGCGAATCCCGAGTTTCTGCACCATGCCGTTATCGCGTTGCGGGTTCGGGTATTCGGGCAACACCCCGCCATCCACGCTGACAGGAAATACGGTGATGCCATAGGTTTCACTCAGGAACTTGAGTGTTGGAGAGAGCCTGTGGCAGTAAGGGCAGTCCGAGCGAAAGAAAAAGAAAATGCCCCATTCCCTGGTGACTTCATCCAGAGTCCGTCTTTCTTCCGACTTGCGGGTACTGGTGTAGGTCGCGATGGCGGCATTGTTCGCCGGCCGCTTCAGCTCATAATTCAGATCCGGGTTCTGCCAGACGACGCGCCGCCAGACATCCGAATACAACGAGGCTGTTTGCGTAAGCAGTTCCTGGGCTTCAATGTAGGCTTTCACGTTTTCCGGTGTCGGCTCCAAGATTGAAAGAGCGCGTTTTGCCTTGAGATCCTTTTGCCATGCCTCCAGACGCTCAACAGCCTCCTCTTCACGCGTTTTCGGCCTGCTTGATTGCTGCTCGGGGTCAACATCGCAATACCAGTTGAACTTGGATTGGTCGCATAGCCATGCAGTCGGGTAGTCGAGTCCGGCAGTTGCCGTCGGACTGGCCAATGGGGTGCCAAGTGGCATCGCAAGCAGCAATCCCGTCAGGATCTCCCGATGCATCATCCGGGCTGACCAACCAGTTCGCGAAGTCTGAGCGTCATATCGGGAATTCCGGTTGCGTTGTCTTCTGGCAGCCGCAGAATGGCAGCCGAATTCATGACGGCACACCCGCACTCCTTCGATAGCGTGGTCAATGCCCCCTCTACCTTGCTCGCGTACTCGCCTGCCGATTGAAAAAGCGCTTTCTGATCTTGTTCAGTCATGCCGGGGGTGATCTTCTCGGCCAGACGCTTCTTCTGCTCATCAAACATTTCACCCATGTCCACGCGAACAATTCGCGGAGCAGGATGCGTGTATAGCCACGCCCAGGCCAACACTGCCGCAGACAATACGGAAACAGCCCAGGTAATGATGTGCGCTCTCAATGCATGCCTCTTTGCTTCAGGATGGTTCCGATTGCCTCGATAACGGACATCCCCTGGTCAGCCAGCGTCTTGATCGACTGATAGTCCTCTGCTCGTGTCGAATAGAGCAGCATCGAGAATGGGTCCAGGATCAGCCGCCCAACCCCCGAGCCCATTGGTCCATGGACGAATATCTCCGAGTAGTGGCCATGCTCGGTGCTGACCGATGACAGCTGCCGCTTCATCCATTCGTCGACATGAAGCTTGCCCTCCTTTCCAAGCCGATCGATGCTTTCCGGCTTTTGCCGAAGGAGGAACAACCAGTCGGCATTGGTGATGGCCGCTCGTGTTGCTTCGTTTTTGTAATAGTCGTCGACCGACTGCGTGATCGTGCCGAAGGCCCCGCCATATTTCCGGGCACGCCGGTAGCCAGCCTCGATAAAGTTCGCGCTCGACCCACTGCCCATAAGATCCCAGGCCTCGTCAATGATGACCAGCTTGCGCTTGGATCGGTCGAGGTACATTTCCTGAGTAATGCGATACATCATCAACTGCATCACCACGGCCTGCAGATCCTTCTTGGCCTTGAGCTCTTCCAGTTCAAGCACAACCAGGTTCTTGCGAAATTCGATGTTGGCCTCGCCCTCAAAGTAGCTCGCATAGATGCCGTACTTGGTATAGGGCTCCAGAGACGTCGCCAATCGGGAAAGATCCCGTTCGGTTTCCCCCTCTTCACTGAGTCGGCCGGTGCGCAACAAGTCATAGACATCGGTGATCGTCGCCGCCTTTTCCTTCTGGTCCCAGACCCGCTTGATGGCAGCTGCCAGCGCCGAGTAGGCGTAGTTATCGAGCGGGCCTCGTGGGCTGGCCATCTGCGCGATCAAAGGAAGCAGCATTTCCATGTCGTTGTTGATGTCAACGACCATGGAGAATGGGTTGAGGCATATCGTGTTGCTCCTCTCATCGGAGAATTCGATGAATTCGCCATCCAGCAGCTCAGACAGATTTCGATATGACCGCCCCACATCGATGATCCAGACCTTGGTCCCGGTTCCGAGATAGCGGAAGGCCATTTCGTTGACGAAGACCGACTTGCCGGATCCGGAAAGTGCCGCCACGGCAAAGTTGTAGTTGCCGCCCGTGTTGTCGAAAAGATCGAAAGTCATGATCTGACCTCGACGGCCGAACAGTGTCATGACCGGGGTTGCCGTTCCCTTCCATTCGGCGATGAGCGGTGACGTCATGACCGCGTTATCCGCTGTCTTGGTACCCGCACGCCCAAACAACTGCAAATCCTTTTGCAGCGCCGGACTGAGCGTACATGGCATGGATGCCACGAAGGCCTGGTGCTGCAGATAGACATCCTTGGCCAGATCAAATCCCCTGGCCCGCCAGACTGCGCGGACAGCATGCTCGGTACGGGATACGTCCTCGATGCGCGAAAGTAGAACGATCTGGTGGTACATCTGGACGACATTGCGACCGTTGTCAAAGGCGCGCAGCACCATGTCCCAGTCACGCTTGCGATCCTGAAGGTCGGGCTGGAAGTGTGACATGTAGGAACCGGCCGCCTGGGTCGCCCGTGCCGCCTTGATCAACGCTTTGCTCCGGGCCGATTCGTAATCCAGGAGGATGGCGCCCATCGTGATGAGAAAGGGGCAAGGAATGGCCAGCGCCATCTGGTAGTAATCGCCGATCAGGGAGCCCATGTTGCCCAGCCGGTAATACTTCGGATATTGACGTACCGAGAAACATTGCATCGCGGTTTCCGCGCCCCCCTCCTTCCGATACTTGATGAAGGTATCGGCAACGGCGGAAGCAATTTCGGGGTTCGACAACTGGCTGCGTAGCGATCGCGAACTGTCGTACTCGATATGCCGATCTTCCGGTTGGCCCAGCACCCGCTCGTGATCGAAGAAATCCGCCACATAGTTCAGCAGGTTTTCCGGTCCCCAATCCCATCCGGGCATATGCGCGGATCGCAAGGTGGCATGGGTACTCTCCTTGATCCGAATCGCCTCCTCCACGTCGGCCGGACTTTCCGGATCCAGTGGCATCGTGATGGCAATGACACAGCGGTAGTCGCGCAGCAGATAGACGTGATGAGAGAAGAGCGACTTACCCGCTCCCTTCAGATAGTGGTCGATGCGGCGCCGACCGAGGACTCGATAGATGTTCCGATTCCGGTTTGACTCTCCTTCTCCAGAGCGAAAATCGTCCTCGGGCAACATATTGGCCTGCTCTTTGAGGGAAGGCAGGATGTGCGGGCTGGCATACAGGGAGACCTGAATACCGGTGCCAGCGGGACATGACATGAAGAGGCTCGCCAGCACGCGCTCCATTTCCTCGTTGGATCCCGTTTGCGGTACCGTCTCGATACAAAATCCCATCGAGAGGCCGGATTTATCGCCAAAGGCACCTTGATCGAGTACATACAGGCCCTCATCGCTCATCCAGCCCAGATAGGGAAGGATGCCGCTTAGCCTCGGCAGCGTAGCGATTCGTTCCAGCAGGTTGCGCTGCACCGCATCGGCAGGCTCGAATCGCTCGCCATAGAAGACCGATTTAACGGCTTCAAGAAAACTCACTCGCGGTCTCCCGCGAAAGCATCAGCACCCGTCGGAGCAATGGCCTGATTGCCCGGAAGCGTCGGCCCGCCCACAGGGGGTACCGGGCGCTGTGTCTGTGAGGACGGCTTTTGTGTAGCTTTCCCGTTGGATCCGGGCTTCAGGAAGGTCGGACGATAGCGATCTACGATTTGTCGCTGACTATGCTCGATGGCCCAGCGCCCTGCATTGGCGACCACGTACAGATAGGACTGGTCGTGCAGGTCCCCATCCGTGTCTTCCCATGGGGCTATCCAGATGCGCATGACCTTGGGCTGAACCCGCACGGGATCTCCAGATGATGCGATCTGACCGGTAATCAGCGCTCCCCGTGATTGGGGCGTCGCGGCCTGCTCGCCATTTCCATCTTTACGTAGCGCCGGCAAATTGTTGGCGACGGCATTGGCGTAAACACCGGAAAGCGATGAACAGGTCACGCCATCCGGTGCCTTGCAGGCGAACTTGCTTTCCCCTTCAAGCCCCGTCAGGGTACCGGCACATCCGGTCACCCCCAACATGACGATAGCCGCCAACCCCAAGACCTGCCGCATGATCAATCCCCCCCTTTCAATCTTGGCGTAACCGCCGATTTCGTTGTGGCGGGATTACCTGCCAGGCGCCGATCAATTTCGGCGGCAGGCGCGGCTCCAGGAATCAGACTGCCATCCTGAAGAATCATCATGGGCGTGCCATTGATGCCCAGACTGTTCGCCAGTTGATTGATGCGTACGATCGGGGTGGCGCACTTCGGACTCTCTGCCACCTTGCCCGTGGCCATCAGCTCAGTCCATGCCTTTGCAGGATTAGGGGCGCACCAGACCCGCTCTGCTTTTCCCTTAGCTTCGGGATGCAGCCCTTCCAGCGGGTAGAGGAAAGTAAAGATCGAGACGTTATCGAGTTTGGCCAATTCACTTTCCAGCCCTTTGCAGTAAGGGCAGTCCGGATCGGAAAACACGGCCAGCATGCGGCTGCCATCGCCACGTACCGTCTTGATGGCATCCTGGAGCGGCAATTGGGTGAAGTCGATGCGGTTGATGTCGCTCAGGCGCTGGGCGGTCAGATCCTTTTGCTCACGCATATCGAACAAGTGGCCAAAGACAAAATACCGGCCGGAGGTATCCGTAAAGGCGACATTTCTGCCCATGGTCACCTCGAAGAGCCCTGCGACCTCGGACTGGCGGACGGCGGTAATACGGGTCGACGGGTAGAGTTCCTTGAGACGGGCCGCCAACTCGGTTTCGGTATTACTGGGTGATGCACTGGCAACCCCCGCCACAGAGACGAGGAAGGTGGCCAATGAAACGACGATTGATTTACGCATCTGCGCTTACTCCATGGGGTTCAGGGACTTTTTCATGATCTGGCGTCCGCGCTTCCAGATTTCCGAGTAGGTGTCTTCCTCGGCGCCGCCTGCCATTCCCAGCGACACGCCCTTGGTCAGGACGACATCGACGACACGTCCTGCATCGACTTCGATAATCGGAAACATCTTCTCGGCGAGCGTGATGTAGTACTGGGAGAGTCGATCCAGCGCCTTGCCCACACCGGATCCGATGCCGGCCTGCATCTGTTTTCCAGACTCCACGGTTCCAACGGTGCCCAGCGCACTCGTGCTGTAGCTCGTCGCGCTTTGCTGGAAACCTTGTCCGATCCCCGAGATGATTCCGGTCATCAGCGCATTGGCCAGCACCTGACCTTGCTTGCTGACCAATCGGCCACGGAGTCCGGCCTTGCCATCCTCGCCCACAACATAGCCCTTGATCGTGGCATCGACCACTTCACCGCTGTTCAGAACACACGACAGCGACTCAAGACGCAAATAGGCGCGTTCGGAACTGATGTCGCCATAGCCTGATCCGAGAATGAAACACTCTTTCACTTTGGCGCGGTATCGGTTTGGAAGGAAGGCGTTGTCCTGCACACGCAGGAGGATTGGCCAGGGGTTGTTCTGAGCTTGTCCCCCCGTAGGGGCATCCAGACCGCCCATCAGCGCCACGCGCATGAAGGATCCGGACGGTATGTAGGTTTTGTTCTGCTTGCCATCCTCGGGCATTGGCGGATTTGCGGCGACCGTGTCACTGACCTCGAATGCGGCAATGCCGGGCTCTTTGGGCACAACTGGCGTCGGCAGTGGCGGCAAGGGTGATGACATTGCTTCGGATGCGCGCCCCATGGACGGCGCAGGGCCTTGTGGCAATTCCCCAGGGGCTGCCGCCTGTGCCTGTGCGGGTGGCATGGGAGGTAATGGCGGAAGCACACTCGCCTGCCTCGATGACGCTTGAGGCGTTGCCTGTCTTTGCTCAACCTCGGCCAGTTTCTGTTTCATGCCCTGGATGACGATATCCATCTCTTTCATCTGCTGGGACGATTGCGACATCCAGACATCTCGGGGATCGACCTGTGCACCTGGCGTCGCTATGTTTCTGGACTTATCCAGTTTGGCTGTCTGAGGTACAACCGGCGGTTGGTTGTCCCACAGAGCGATGCTGCCAAAGACCAATCCGATGAAACCTGTCCCGATGCCTCCCAGCACCAGATACTGCTTGGCTTTGGGGGACAAGCCCTTCAGATACGTCGAGATGCCCCCTGCAACGGCAGTCGGATCACTCATCGGTGCTCTCCGATAACACGAATACATCCGTGCTCTCTCCCGGCGAAAGCTGGGGCTTGGCTATCGATACGGCCACGACATGACGACGATAGAGCTCCCGTTCATTCAGCACCATAAGGTTGGCGGAGGTATTGGTGAGCTGGTACTTCTCCCCTTTTAGCGGGCCATCGATCACCTTGGTCAGGACAAACAAGGCTTCGGACCATAGGGGCACGATCTCGTTGGTGACCCGGAAGTCGAATTCGCCATCGCCATCAGACTGAAGGGACAACAGGACACGCTTGATCAGCTGATTTCTGGGGACATCCCTGCCTTGTGCGGTAACGGCGCCGCTGATTGATCGGCTTTTGATGGTGATGGAGTCCGAAGGCCCGTCGATAACCGATAGAAGCAGCTTCCAGGTCCGACCGCTTTCGTCCGACACGAAGAGACTGAGGGTTGATTTGTCCGTGCTTGGCTTGATGTAAGCCGTACCGGCTTCCTTGTCGGCGGTAACCGCGAATTCGCCTTCAGCGCCGAAGATTCGGCGAACACGATGGCCATCGATACGGATCAGGGTCGGCTCGGCACGCGAAACTCTGGCGCTCAATGTATCGTCCGGCTTGCCAACCAGCACTTGAGCGGCACTGGCCGAAAAGCTAGCGACCAGGAGCGGTATCAAAAGGATTTTGTTCACTGGTTTCCTTGAACTCCGATACATAGAGTTTTCCATTCATGTTCTTAAAGCCGATGACATAGGTGGCTTGCCGCTCTCCAGCCTTCTTGTCGGATGCCCAGGTAAAGAGAACACCCGACAGGGCGACACGTAGCGATTTCTCATCGGGCGTGATGTTGCGTACTGAAAATTGCGTGGCCGTGTTGTTCTTCTTGAGGAACGCTGCCCGCGCGCCCATTTCCATTTGGAGTCGTCCATACTCCGACGGCGCTGCATACTTCAGGAACAACCCGTTTTGATAGCTTGAGACGGCCGGCGTGATGTTGAGAGCGAGACCGGCATACCAATAGGCCATGTCTTCGAGGTACTCCTTGGAGACCGAATCGCCCGAAACCCAATAACTGCGCTTGATTTCTGGCGGTGTCAGGACTGTCTTCTCATTGCCAATCAACTTCAGGACGACGACGGCGCCGACCAGGATCACCAGCAGTAATCCGGCCAGGAGAATGCGCATGAAGCGTATTTCCTGCGACGCATTGGCTTGATCGGAGAGGTAGTTTCGAAAGAGCATTGCCTACCCCAGGAAGTACCGTTGGTCGGAAGGCGGCGTGGCACGCAGCTTCAGGAACAGGCCGCTCGGAAACCACCAATAGAGGGCATGCGCGGCGAACTTGGGATGTTTGCCGGCCTTCATGCGCCCGTACTGCCAGGCAGCCGCCGCGCCCATAACCATGCCTGTAATCATGGAACCGGCAATCACCCCCATGCTGATCAGCATGATGGCGATGACCGCCTGGTCCATTTCCCACCAGAGAAAGCGCTCCTGAGCGTCAAGTGCCTTCGGGATATAGCCGGTTTCATCGCCGCCGTGGTTCATGTGCCCACCTCAAACCGTGGCCGTCAGAATGCCGGTGATGATGGTCGGCGTGTATTGCAGGAAGATCGCGAACCCTGCCCCGGACAAGATCGGGATCGGATTAACGCGAGCGATCGAAATGATCGCGCCCAAGCCAACCGCAGCCACCGCCACGGCCCGTCCGAAGTAACCCGTGACGACATCATTGGTCCACGTATAGAGGGCCTGGAATTCAGTACCCGTGGTACCGGCAAAAGCGCTTCCAGCAAGCAGAACAAGAACGACAGCCAGTGCAGCATGGTGCGATTTACGATTCACTTTTTTTAACTCCTTTGGTATGGTCGATAACGGATTTGATGAGCCAGCCGATACCAATGCCCAGCGCGATACCGCCGATATGGGCTTCGAACCCTTTATCGAGCAGCGATCCGGGAAGCAGGGATCCCATCGCGATGAAGGCACTGGCGATCAGCGTGTCCCGAACAGCTTCTTTTGTCTTGGGAATCACCTAACGGTCTCCTTCTTGGTGGTTGATGACTTGTTGCCAGCCAGATCGCTCTGGCGTTCACGAAGGACGACTTCGACGCGGCGATTGGCTGCGCGTCCATCATCCGTATCGTTCGGGGCGAGGTAGCAACACTTCCCTTTGGCTTCGACTTCCATCGGAATGCGAATACCGCGACGTTTCAGCCACGCGGCCACGAACTCTGCTCTGCGAAGTGCCAGCCGTTCATTGAAGCGACTTCCTCCAATGTCGTCGGTATGGCCGGTGATATGGATCACGTGTGATGCACGGATCTCTTGCAGGATCCTGGTCAGCCGATCGACACCGTCTTGTGTCGGAACCGCCTGCGCGAACTTGAAATGCACCTTGTGCGCAACGACGGGCTCGGGCTTTGCCGCCTGGATTTCCGGCAACGGTGTTTGCCCTGTGGTCTGCAGCTGCGGCGCCGGTAGAAGGACTGTCTTGGGTGTGGGCTTTGGGCAGGTCTTATCCACGTCGCAGGAACGCCACTCCTGACCACCCCACCCGATGCCGATCGTTTGGGTTTTTTGCGCTTGTTCTTTTGGCTCGTCCTTGCCCAACCATGGCCACGAACAACCCGTGAGCAGACCTGCCGCAACAGCCATCATCATCAAACTGCGGATCACGGCCCACCCTCCCGCCGCAGGACTGCCGCGATCTTTAACGCATACTGGTTACGCTTGCCCGGGCTGGCTGCGTTGTAAGCGCCGATTGCATTCCAGCTGTAGCCAAGTTTCGATATGTTTTGTGCGAGGATCCATGCGCCGACATAGGTGTTCGTGCAGGCATCGAACAACTTCTGTTGCGTGATCCCAAATCGCTCAAGCACCGGAAGCCAACCGGTATTGATCTGCATATGGCCGATGTCGTAGGAGCCATTGCGATTCCTGTTGACGGCGCTCGGTCGTCCAGACGATTCGACTCGCGATATCGCCCTGAGAAGCGACACAGGAAGACTGAATCTGGTCGCCGCCTCATCGAAGCAAGCAGCACTCCCCGTGACGGGGAATAGCAAGAATGTCAGCAAGAAAGACCATGAAAATCTCATGGCCAGAATGCTATGAAGTCAGCCTGCCAAAATCCGGGTTAAAAGCATCGTTGTCGAATGCTTTTCAAATATCCACCTCATTGCAGGCTTATAAAGCTGCAAATTTCTTGAGCTGATCGAATTTGAACCCCGCTGGATCGGACAGACTTCACACGAAACACCGATGGGGTTTGCTTCGGGTAATCCAGGAAACATCCTGCCTCACCATGAGGCTCTGGCTTTCTTAATAGCGCATATATGTCCCCATATGAGACATAAGCATCTCCAAAAGATCGCTTTTAAGACAATCCGATTGACTAGCCACCAACAAACCATATAATCGCTCACATATGAACCACTAATCATCCTGTGGGATCCCATGCGCTCCACTAAAGAAGACCCACTTCCCTTGCCAGTCAGCCGGGCCCTGGAAAAACTGGGCCGTGACATTTCCTTCGCGCGCCGCCGCCGGCAGATGCCCCAGGCTATGCTGGCGGAGCGGATCGGGGTATCCGTCATGACCGTACGTCGCATGGAGGCAGGCAGCCCCACCATCGCCATGCAAACCCTGGCGCGCGCACTCCATGTCTTCGGCGAACTGGAGCGTCTGAAGCAGCTGCTCGACTCTTCCGAGGACAGCATCGGGCTGGCGTTGATGGATGAAAAGCTGCCCCAGCGCGTGCGCCTGCCCAAGGCCCACAAAGACAGCGGAGCCCTTTGATGGCAACCAAGACCACCCTCGATGTCTGCATCGGATCGGCTGAGTTCCCGGTAGGGAGTCTCACCTACGTCGCCGATGGCGCCCGGTCGTACGCCAGCTTCGCCTACAAGGAAGCGTGGATCAAAAATCCGCACCGCTTCAACATCTCCCCTGACCTTGAGCTTCTGGCCGGCCAGCATCAGGTGCACAAGGCACCCACGAAAGACGACTCGACATTTCATTTCGCCTTTGCGGACACGGCACCCGACGCCTGGGGACGACGGGTGATCGCGCGCGCCCACGCCAAAGCCCGCCAGCAGGATCCCAAGCTCACCGCACTGACCGAACTGGACTATCTGTGTGCTGTGGATGACACCAGCCGCATGGGAGCGCTGCGCTTGCGCGACCTCAAAGGCAATTACTTGCGCACGACGCCTGCCGGCACGCGCACCACACCGCCGCTGATCGAACTCGAGCGCATCATGGCGGCCTGTCGCGCGGTAGAGCACAGCAAGGAATCCAGCGAGGATCTCAAGTATTTGCTGGGCAATGGCACCTCACTGGGCGGAATGCGTCCCAAGAGTACAGTACTCGATGCCGACGGCACGCTGGCGCTGGGTAAATTCCCGAGCGTCGAAGACACCCGCAGCGTGACGCGCGGTGAGGTGCTGGCCCTCAAGCTGGCTCGGATCGCCAAGATTGACGCCGCCCGGTCGCGCATCGAGATGATTGCCGACACGCCGGTGGCAATCGTCTCGCGCTTTGACCGCACCGCCACGAATGCACGCATTCCGTATCTTTCCGGAGCCTCCATGCTGCAGGCTGCCCGTGGCGATGAGCATGCTTATACCGAGATTATCGACATCATGAACCGCGTCTGTCTTGATGCCAAAGCGGACGCGCAGCAGTTATGGCGGCGTTTGGTATTCAACCATCTCATCACCAACACCGACGACCACTTGCACAACCTCGGATTCCTGCATGTCGGCAATGACAAGTGGGCACTCTCGCCCGCCTTCGACCTGAATCCGTTCCCGGACAAGCTCCGCGAGTCCAAGACCTGGCTGAGCGAGGACACCGGGCCGATCGATTCGATTGGGCAACTGCTTGGCAAGGCGGCTTACTTCTATCTCGATCAGAGCCAGGCCCTCACCATTCTGGCCGAGGTGCATGCCGCGGTTAAGGATTGGCGGCAGGTCGCGCTGAGTCAGGAGGTCGGCCTGTCCCGGGGAGAGTTAGCGGATTTTGCACCGGCTTTCGAGCATGCGGAGATGGAGGTGGCAGCCGGACTCATTCGATAGCTGGGGCCGGGCTGGGATCGCCAAGGCGGGCTATCAGAATCTCCCGCATTGCTGCATCAAGCCTTGCTGTCACGGGAGCATCACAGTCAGGCTACGACTGGTCGATGACCTCCTCTCTGAAGCCGACACTCAAAGTTCCGGATGACTCTGAAACAGGCCGGACGAACTAAGGAAGCACCTCGGCCTTAGCGGAAATTCAGGCAGCGATGCTCAAGTTCCGCATCCGGCCAGAGGACTGCTGCCGCTCATCGTTTCCGCAGACCAGTCATTCGAGAGACAGCTTGACACGGAACCTACCTGACACTCTAAGCGCCCCTCGGCCGTAGCCGTCCAGGAGCAAGACTCGTTTGGTGAGACGATCCGCTTTCAAACGGCTACCGCATTCTGCGGACGTGCAAATGCACCTGAGTACCGAGAGTACAGGTGCTGAATGACCTCAAGCAAGATGTCGGATAACGCTAGCCAGCTGTTAAATTGCTGCTTGCCATTTGTTGTTCCATGTACGGGACGATAATGAACACACTGGTTGCGCAATTCGTAGATGCGCTTCGCTACGGGTTTCGAACGATTCTCTTCCCCGGGAACAACGCCCACAATTTGAAGCAAACGGTCGATTAGCGGCGCCTCTAATTCACCGAAAAGATGGGCTATGGCGTCGTCCTCTCTCCGCCGCCATCCCAAGTGTTGTTCAATGGTTGCAGCCACCTGAAGCGCGGGGTGAGAGAGCCCCAAAGCATCGGACAATTCGGCAATCGCGGGAATCGGGAAGAGCTGTTCAACACAACGATATATAGCCAAGAATGCCGAATCCTCCCGTGTCTCAGTAATTGCTCTAAGAAGCAGATGGAAAGGGGCTTGCTCGTCAGGGTCACGGATCATGTAACTGAGCCTTTCAAGCGAGGTTGCCGGCCATTCAAGTGGCCTTGCCTTGGGTGCACCAAGAATGGCCGCTATAGCGGCTCGCAGTCCAAATTCCCTGTCAAAAACAAGGCCACTTGTGGGGTCGATCCGAAAAACATCAATACTCTCGAAGAATCGCCTCACTATTTCTACATCAATCAGACCGACTTCGCCCTCGAGCGGGTAGAAGACGTATTCATGTAATTGCTGAGCAAGATCCATGGAACGAAGGAGTGGCACTTGAAGCTCTGAGACGATAGCCGTAAACATTCCGGAGTTAACGGGTATACACTCAAACTCTGCTGGAGGAGTAGTTACCTCTAGACCTACAGCGACCAAATAATGATCACCCTCATATTCACCCAGTGCAAGGCTGGACGTTGAACTGAGTAGCAAATGAGAAGAAGACCGAATATCTAAATGCTGCAACCAGCGCTTTCCATCCCGGTCAGTTTGGACAGCGCGCTTCTGCTGCAGCACCTGACTCGAAACAAGATCACCTACCGCGTCAGCAAGGCGAGCGAACAGCTTCTGGTTCGCTTCAATCATATTTCTCGCCATAGAGACAACGCGACCCTAATACGCACGCCAACACGGAGTCATGTCAGCCAAGGCAAAGTCTTCCTCCAAGAGGACTTGAAATGCTTTAAGGAAAAACTCACGTTCCATGTCACCAACGGACAAGCCCGATTTCCCTCTCGCGATTGCTTCGTTCAGCGTCTGAAATCCAAGGAAATCGCCGATCTCCTCGTTATCAAGTTTTTGCAGCTTCTTCTCTAGTTTGGCTAGTCCCCTGATGATTTTTTCTAGCCGTTTCGCCTGGTCTGTTGTCGGCCGATTTACGCCGGGACGCCCGAAAACGTCCGTTGCAATTGCTGTTATTAAACCTACACATGCTGGCTGGCTGGCGAACAAATCTTTTCCACTAGTGAAACGAACAGCATTGCCACTCTTCTTCTTGAATCGATCGAATAGAACATCGAGACGCACTAACACGTCCATTGCATTGCAAAAGTGTTTTGCAAAATCCTTATCCGACGCGGCTTCCATGAAGTCCAATTTCGTGAACTCGTCAGCAAGTCTTTCCCGAATATCAATTTTCTCCTTCCGAGCACCGAATACCAAAAACAACTCTACAAGTTCATTCGCTTGGAACTGCCCACCCTTTGAGCGTCGTCGCCCATCGTTTAACTGTAGAACTTCAAGGCCGCCAACTTGCCCCTCGATTTCAAGAATAAGCGATCGGAATACAACTTCTACTTGACTTCGGAGATTCCAGGGCACCTGACCGGTGTTCAGCACAAGCATTCGGTAGATTAGGCTGTTGGTCGATTCGGAAATCCAGAACTCAACTCGCATAGGTCGTTTGCCAACCTCAGGCGCCGAAGCCATCGCTTCTCGAAGAGCCGTTGTCCGTTGCATACCATCGATGATGGATATCCGATCATCCTCTTGCTGCTTTATCGTAGGCACGACTTGCTTTGCCGCAAGCTTTGTAGCTAAAGAAAAGTCGTCTGGGGCAAGAACTACGCCTACGACCACAGGAGGAAGAACTGCGCCGTTCACTATGTCCTCAACCATTCGCCGCCGAATCCGAATGGCAGAAGTTGTACGCAGTTTCTCTCGTTGAAACTCGATGCCTCCTCGGTTTTGATATGCAGCTTCGACCAAGTCAAGATAGTCTCCAGTCCTCATGGTCGTCATGATTGAGTAGCAATCGACGCGCTGGTCGTGGAGTCTATCGGGCCTGGCAGAAGGGCTCTTGATAGCTGCTGGCATTTGGAACTTCCTCTTAGTTAAATATTGCTTTGGATCGCCTCGAGTAACGACGAGAGGCATTGCCAATCGTTTGATTCACATGTTATTGAGGTTGAACGATACCAAATAAATCAGCGTCCTGAGGATGAATAACGAGCTGCCCCATCAGTGGCCACCCTTACGGATGGCTGCAAGCCTGCGGACCTTCAGTGTTCGTCCGACACTTGCCAATGATCTTTTGCTAAGAATGGCTGCTGTACTGAATCTAAGAATCGACGCATCCCTCACCAGGTTAATGTCATATTCGCCGATTTAGCAAGGTGCGAATATGTCAGTGCGATCCATGCCCTCTTCCCTTACACGAAATCACGGCAGATACTCCATCTCCGGCAGCACCAGCTCCCAGTTCTTGCACCTGAGATTTTCCGCCTCCCCCTCCTTTGCCTTCCTCGCCAGAATCGCCGCCACCCGCACTTCAATGATCTTTCCTGACGGGGGTGAGAATTTCTGCGCCATCCGGGTCACCGCGACCCCGTTCGAATCCGCCACCTCCCATCCTGTCTTGCCATCAGAACGCGGACGCAGCACCAGCGGGCTGCCGACCTCAAGTACCGCAATCGCCTTGTGAATCGGTGCCGTCGCAGAAAAGTACCCTGGCCAGGACAGGACGATCTGTTCCGGGTCGGCAATCCAGGTTCGATGCGCAAGTCTGGGATCGACTTCAAAGCCGCTCGGCTGGGAACGCAAAGGCAACTTCCCGAGATCGCGCACGAAGGCATGACGGCCGCCGCCGCTTTCACTGACGGTGAGCGTCTTGCGTGCCCGGGTCATGGCCACGTAGAACAGGCGTCGCTCTTCGTCATTGGCATCGGACCATCCGCCCCCGTCGAGAATCAGCACATGGTCGAATTCCAGGCCCTTGGCGCGATGCGCCGTCATCAGAACCAGCGGACCATTGGGCCGGTCACCCGAGGCATTCTTGCCACCGGAGCCATATTCGTAGATTGATTCGATCAGGTTCTGGACGACCTGCTCGCTTCCTGGCGCAACCGACTCGCATTCGACGATGAACTGTGCCAATGCTGCCCGTTGGGGGTGTTCGATCAGGCTATCGACCGTAACTCCGTAGCGGCGCCTGAACCATCGCGACAATGTGCCACTCCGCAGCAATACCCGCGAACGTCGGGCTTGCCGGAACTCCTCGCGCAGCAACGACAACAACTGATCACCCTCTCGGGTGGCATGTAAGTCTGGCGCATGGTTGTCCCGCAGCAGCCGGACGGGAATCCTCCGCAAACGACACAAGGCTGCCAAGGGCTCCAGGTCATCCCAACGACGGGCGATGACGGCGAAACGCCCCCATTCAGCGGCCGAGCCACTCAATCCAATGAGACGTTCAAGCTCTGCCAGTGCCATTTGAATGGCAATGTTGAAATTCTCGGGGACTTCGAGAATATGTATGCGCCCGGCCGCCACAGGGTCGATGCGCGCATAGTCACCACCCGCAGGCTGATCGCGCCGCGCGTGGTTGATACGGATTGCCTGATCCGTCTTCATGCGCTCGCGAGCACGCGCAATCAGTTGGTTGGCGCAGTCGATGATGTTGGTCGTCGAACGGTAGTTTTCGATGAGGTGATAGCGACGAGCCTTGTAGTCAGTCTCGAACTGACGGATATAGCGAACACTGGCACCATCGAAGGCATAGATGTTCTGGTCATCGTCTCCGACCACCATCAGGGAAACCTTGTCTTCCTCATTGAGTGTGCGTCCCGCCAAGGCACTGATCAGGTCGTAATGATCGCCGTTGATGTCCTGATACTCATCGACCAGCAGGAAACGCAGACCTGACAGTACCCGGTCGCGTTGTACCGATGGCCCAATCTCGTCTCCTTGTTCGGCTTTCCGCAATCGTTCCGTCGCCGCCTTGATAACCGTATCGAATTGAGGCTTTTCTCCACGCTCGGCTGCCACGGCAAAACTGGTTCCGGTCAGCCGCATCGCAAGGCCATGAATGGTCTGGACGACAACGCCGCCGGCATCCGGCCCAACCAGTGCCCAGAGACGGCGCCGGATCTCAACCGCCGCTGAACGGTTGTAGGCTAGGACCATGATCTCGTCCGGCAGAACCATGCATTCGCGCAACAACCAGGCAATACGATGAACAATGACGCGGGTCTTGCCAGACCCCGGCCCAGCCAGCACCAGATGGTTGCCTTCGATGGACGTCGCAACAATGGCTTGTTGCTCAGGGTTTTGCAGATCGGTCAGGATGCGGCGGTGCGACGCCTCCGTGGTCGCCATCTCCAGCACATCCTTTCGACCGGCAAAGTAGCGTTTCACGAAGTCATTCCGATCCATACTGAAGTAGTCTTCGATGAACGCCATCGCTGCCTTGACCTTGCCCAAGGCCAGCCGGGCATACTCTGCCATCACATGCACCTGGACGATCTTGTCCTTGTAATGCAAGTCCAGTTCGGCGTAGTCGGACTTCTTGAACTGGCGTCGCCTGGCTTCGGCGTTCAGGGCGATGCTCATCGCCGAACGGAACACCGCCTTGCCGCGTGACAGATGCAGCACCTCGTTGGTATCGAGATAGATCAGGCTGGCCGCCAGGGCAATATTCCAGTCGCGAACTTCCAGATCCTGCAGGGTAATGTCAGTCTGCAGGCTGGCCTCAAGGCCCCCCTGTCGGCAGGTAACAAGAAGATTGTTTCCCTGGCGCTTGCTCAGAAACTGGGTAATAAGCGCCTTGGCCAGCTTCATGCGCCGATGGCGGATCGTTTCGATGTCCTGCCAGCTGCGCAGCAGCTTGATGTAGCGGTTGTCCATTCCGGCCGGTCGGAGGGCAAAGAAACCGCGCTGTCCAGGACCTCCGCCGAAGGCCTCGGCAAACGACTTGAGAAGCCGAGAAAGTTTCTCCGGATCGAAATCAACCTGGGTATCGCGCCGCAAGGTGTCACACAGGCGGCGGACATCCAGGATCTGCCAGTTTTCCTGATCGGCGTCGGGAGCCGCCTCGCGCAAGTTGGCCAACAGGGCATCTTCCAGCTTGCACAGCGCCTCCAGCCGTTCGACCGTATCGGAGTCTTTATAGAGCGTCACCCCGATCTCGGTATCGTTGGAGAGCAGCTTCAGCCGATCCAGATCGCGCAGCATCGATTGCAGCTTGTGCGAATCCAGCCCGGTGGCCAGCATCAGTTCGTCGGTCGACAGTCCTTCGTCGTCTTCGGCCCGGATCAACGATGACAGGATCGCCAGATAGGGCGCGATATCGGTACTGGCGCCAAGCTTTTTGCGCAGGATGGCTTCCGCCTCTTCCAGACTACCGACCTGCAGGCTACCGGGGAAGACACGGGTGTGGTTCTCATGGCGCTCAAGCAGCCTTGCTTCTTCGAGCCATGCCACGGCGATCCTGACCTTGGTATCGGCATCTGAGGCATCGGGATCGATGCGCAGTTTCTCCGGGATTTCGAGCAGGATCTCACCGCTGGTCACCACGACGGAGCCTTCGCTGCGATCCTTGCGCTCGATCTGGCGCAGGGCCTTCAGGATGGCATGAATGTCATGCTGCGTCAGGCGCGCATTTTTCAACAGGCGGAACTGGACATCGAGGTCGGCGTCGTCATAGAGCAGCAAACAGCGGGCTGGGTCCTGATCCCGCCCTGCCCGCCCCGCCTCCTGCAGATAGTTCTCCAGCGAACCGGGAGTATCGAGGTGGATCACCAGACGAACGTCGGCCTTGTCCACACCCATACCGAAGGCGTTCGTTGCCGCAATAACTCGCCGCTCGCCCGATAGGAAAGCCTCCTGAACGCTGCGTTTCTCAGTCGGCAGCATTCCGCCATGGAAGTAGCCACAATCTAGGCCGGCCTCCTTCAGGAAAGCCGCCAGTTCTTCGACCGTCTTCTGGCGGGCACAGAAGACAATGGCACCGCCTTCCTCGCGCAGGGCTTCCTGCAACAGCCGGAGGACTTCGGGATACTTGGCCTGCGGGGTAACCGCCCGAACCTCATAG
This sequence comes from Azonexus sp., assembly GCA_034004105.1. GTDB lineage: Bacteria > Pseudomonadota > Gammaproteobacteria > Burkholderiales > Rhodocyclaceae > Azonexus. Next base: position 27,674 of record JAVEXE010000001.1, read on the forward strand.
GCCAGGTTGTCGCGGCGAACTCCGCCAGCAAGCACGTCAAGGCTGACCCCGAGGCGCTTGGTGAAGTGGTTGCGAATATCCTCGACCACATCGGGTTTGGCCGTTGCCGTGAAGCAGAAGATCGGCGAAGGTGCATCTTTCTGGCGTGCCTTGATGAAGCGCGACACATACAGGTAGTCAGGCCGGAAGTCGTGTCCCCACTTGGACAGGCAGTGCGCCTCATCGAACACCCAGGCACCGATCTCCCGATGCATCAGGGCATTCGCGAAGGCCGTACTGCGAAACTGTTCAGGTGCCACAAAGATCAAACCAAGGTCGCCCAATCGCAGCTTGTCGAGCATGACCCGCCGTTCCATCGGGTTCAACAAGCTGTTCAGATAACCGGCGCAGGTGATGCCGCGCTTCTCCAGGTTATCGACCTGATCCTTCATCAGCGACTGCAGCGGCGAGACGATGACGGTCAGGCTGCCGTTGCGGTAATACCTAGCCAAAGCCGGCAACTGAAAGCACAGCGACTTGCCACCGCCGGTGGGCAGAATAGCCAGTGTCGGCTTGCCGGCAAAGCCGTTCTCGACGATGGTCTGCTGCAGCGAACGGCCATCGGCTGTCGTCGGCGTCGAACGGAACTGGGTAATGCCGGGAAAGTATCTCGGCAAAACCGTCAGCAGATCGTGTTGCTCCTTGCACCAGGCACATTGCGGGTCGGAACATGGCACATCCCGCAGGGCGGTGATGACATCACGTGTCTTTGGGTAGCTAAAACTCACCCAGGGCGGCAAAACCGAATTGCCCCCGGCGACCCGCAGCCAGGCGAGGGCATAGGCAATCGGCTTATGCCAATCCGGGTTGGGGAGATATGTATCCCTCACGAACTGTTGGGCGGTCACGCACACTTTGCCATGGGTCGCTCGCATCCAGGCTGCTTGAGCCTCTGGCAAGCTGGGGCGCAATGCTCGGCGCAGGGTCGCGAAGAAGTTCGCCACCCCCTTGCCGTTTTCCGGGGCGAGCAGGTAATGCAGGCATAGCGCCTCGTCGGGATATTCCTCGACACGCTGCTGCAATGCTTCGCCCTGATCGAGGAACAACTCATAGGCCAGTTCGGCATCGCGAACGGGGTCATTGCGCGTGGTCGTGCAGAGCTTGTAGTCCTTGACCAGCCGGTGATAGGGGTTCTGCGGGAATGCGACCGGCGAGAGTTCCAAGGTATCGACCAGCGGTAGTTGATGCAGGGCCAGATCGGGGTGCAACACGGCCAGCGCGGGCTGGTCGAACGCGATGACGTTGTGACCGAGGACGAAGGCCGCACCCTGTGTCAGTTCATTGAGCTGGGAGACGAGATTCCTCGCCTTGCCCGGGATACGGGCACGGACATCGGTGTCGGGCCGGAAAGCACCGACCTCCCGCAGGATCGTTCGATCCTGTCGGGCGGTTTCAATATCAAGGCAGAGACATTTTGCCCGGGCTTTTGCCTGTGTTTCCGTCATAACCCGGCAAGGTTACCGGAGGTCCTGTTAAACAGGAACACCTGTAGTGCTACTACGTGTGTCTTTTACCCGGTAACTGCTGGCATGCTGGGATATGCCTCGGATCGATCCTTTATTCGTCCCAGCCGAACAAGTCTGGCCGCGATGGCTCCCTCCGTCCTGGCATGCTTTCCAGCAATCTCCTTGATGGAAGTACCCGCATCAAAATGCTCCAAGAGTGCTTTGTCTTCTCTCTCGTTCCAAGAACGCCCCGCATTTCCTGGTAATGACGCGTCTCGCTCCACGCGCTTAGCCGCACTCTCAAGCGCCTTCACCGCCACAAATAGCGCACGTATTACTGAAGGATTATTGAAGGGAGTTTGCGAAGGAAGGATCTCACCCGTTTCTGGATCAATCCCATTCGCTAATGCGTCTATGACCTTCTTGGCTTCCAGTGGTGTCATAAAAGGTTACTTTGAAAAAAGTGCGAGGAGTGTTCGGTTGCTTTATCTAATCCGACACCTTGATAGTGGAGCAACAACACGTAGATTTTGCAGCAAGTACAGCAAAACAATCAACCTGTCAGGAACTGGCAGGTTTGCCCCCACCCTGCCCTACAGCCGCTTCTGTAGATGCCCCACCCATAGCCAAAGCGAGAGCGCCATGAAGAAAATTACCGTGGGGGCGACGATGAAGGGCATGGGTACGGGAATGCATAGCCACACCAGCACGGCAACGCTGACAAGCTTGAAGAAGTGGATCCCGATCTTGTGGCGTATCGGGCTTTGCGACACGAATGAGGTTTTACGGATTTCACGCAGGTAGAAGCCATCAACGGAGGCTGCCAGCACAAACGGAATCCCCAGCAGACCCCACATGAGGAGCGTGAAGCTGCGGTAGGTGATCAGATTGAGCCAGATCAGGCTCGTATAAATGCGATCCATGGCCCAGTGGTCAATCTCGCGCCGGCTCATTCCTGCTGCCGCCTTACCGGCATCTTTGGCCATCACGTTCAACGCGGAAGCTGTTTGCAAGATCACCCACTGATTGGCCCCCTCCCCAGCCCACCGCGTCATCTGCTGTTGCTCGGCGAGCCATGTCGCATCGATGATGCGCACGGGGATCAGCGCCCATGCAGCCAAAAAACCGATGAGCAGCAGAACCGCAATAAACGATCCCCATTCACCGCGCTTTTGCTCTTGACGCGCCACTTCACTATCTCAAGATCGGCAGGCGACCTTTGATGGTTTTGCCGCCAGACAAGCGAGCGAAGAAATGCAGTGGCGGCAACTCGCTCAAAATCGCCGGAGGAATCAGGTCTGCTTCTTCTTCAGCCGCCTGCTCCTGGTAGGACGCACTATAGGCATCATGAATGTTCGAATCGACGTTGTGGCCGTAGCGGATCATCAACGTTCGTGCCTTGATCTTCGGGATGCCATCGGCGATGTACTGTTGGGTTTCGGCATCCAGGATGCGCAAGGCGATCTTGTTGTTGGTGTTGGCGAGAACCTGACGAGCCTTGTTCTCATCACCTAATCGTGAAGCGAAGTCGGCGAAGGTCTGGGTCGCAATAGTGACGCGGAACAGCGCCCCGCCCCCTTTGTTCATCAACTGGATGGTCGGCTGGTTGATCACCTCCGCCGCCTCGTCAATGAACAGGTTCACCGGTTTGATGGTGTCGATCCCGTAGTTGTAGCGGTCTCCTGCGACGGCCGCGAGATCTGCGAGCAGCACGGAGCCAATCGCACTGCCCACCGTAGCATCCGCCAGGGAGTCCAGTCCGACATAGAGCACCTTGTCTGCCCGAATCGCACGCGCCATATCCGTCACCACGCGTTCATGGCCAGCCCCGAAGTCCGGAGACAAAAGATCCGTAAGCGGATCGCTGGTCAGCATCGAGAGAATCGGGATCAACGAAGCCACCATTTTCTGGAAGTGATCCCGGTTGTGCTCATAGGTCGAAATCAATCCATCCAGATCGACGTTCTGTGCATCATGGATGACAATTTCCTTGTAGAAGGTGATGTAAGCGAGCAGCTGATTGCCTTTGTATTGCTTGACGAAGCTGCTGACCCGCGACTCCCAGTCTTGAACGTTGTGCTTGAAATGAAGTCGGAGTGCCTTCAATAACAGATCTTCCGGTCCGCCTTCGATATACCGCCGCAACTGAACCATGTTGGGGCGAACGCCCGTGGCGATCAGTCCGTTTACGATGTCATTGAGTACCTTCCAGCCGAAGGCCGTGAACGGATCGGCACCAGTTTCCGAGGGGATCAGCGCGGCGATGCGGCTGGCCAGCTCGGTTTTTCGGTTCCAGTTGCGCAGGGGATCGATGCAAGCCGATTTTTCTGGATGCGCCGGATGAAAGTAAATGAAGCGATCACCCTGCCCCAATGCCTCGCAAACTTTTCGGGCATTGTGGGCAAGCCCGTGATCGCCTTTCGGGTCGATGATGATGACCGGCTCCCCGCGACAGATGGCCTGCGCTATCAGAAGATCGAACAATCTCGTCTTTCCGACCCTTGTTGTCCCGACAATCAGGGTATGGCCAACGAGATTGGAGAGATCGGCGTAGGCGTCCTCTTCTTTTGCCAGTCCATGCAACCAGTACGCTCCATCCTTGTGCAGGATTTCCTTTCCCATCTGCGCAGCAACACCACGCCCGATCAGAGCGTGCATGCGACCCGCCTCGATGTCAGTCCAATGAAACCCGGAGCCCAGCCAAACCGCATCATGTAAAGACGCCCTTCTTGCAATCTTCAAGAGCTCGGGGACTTCGATGAACTGTTTCTCGGTGAGCCGGATACGCGTCTTGTCCTGGCTACGTCTCCATGCCTGGATACTCCTGTAAGCGGCAAAACCGGTACAAAAGAGCGAAGTCAGGACACCAAACCTGGTCGGGACGGGCAGTGTCTTGGTGACCGCCAAGGTGAGCGCAGACGCCCCCATCCATGTTGCCGCCATTGGCCATTCGTAGACCCTGCGCCATGGATTGTCGAAGTCGTGTGAATCAAGCACTGGCTACCCATTTCCTATCGGAGTCAGCCTAGATTCCGGCATCGGTCAGCATTGTTCGCGCTTTTTCCGTCAGCGTATCGACGGCAAGACGATAACCATCTGATTCATCGTCGCGATGCTCGAAGAGCAGCTTTGCCAGACCACGCTTGACCGCCTCGTAACGGATGTAGGGCCTTGAGACCAGTACCCTCAGCACATCCGGCAATCCATACCGCTTGACGTTGTGACGCCACGCAGTGACGTACTTTGCCGGATATCGTGTTGCCGCAAGGCGGATTGCCCCGTCAGCAAGCTCGAGAGCAATGATGTAGCCCCCTTCGGTTGAGAAGGCAGATGCCACTTTGACGTCGACGTACTCGGGTTTTCCGTCGAAAAGCCAGACTTGCGGCTGGTCGGTTGTCTTGTTCGGATTCATGCGGTGAAAAATAACACCGCGACCTTCCGGAACGAGACCGAAAAGCATCTCAAATTAATCTGTTTAGGGCAAACAGTCTCTCAAGTTTCCATCGGGATGGTATCCGGATGTAACGTTTGGTCTATTCGCCTACTCACGGTCTGTTGCTCGTTCCATAGCCGACCTTAGAGTTCTGATTTAAATTGGTCGGCAATGCGCCGGTTCCCTGCCGATCAGTTCTTTGAACACGAAGTCGGGCACTGATGGTTATCGGGACTTGCTGCGGCGAAAAATCGTTTGTGCTCCGCTGACCCGAAGTCGATAACGAATCATCGACTCGCTGACTGCATACTGAACTGCGGCATCTGAGACTGCAAGATTGTTGAAGATAATCTTCATAGCAGCTGGTTGCGGGACAAGAATCGCGCCGGACAACCAATTAGCCTCAGCTTCAATTTCGGCATTTCGATTACGTTTGCCGTCATCGTCGGCGAGAGGGGACGGGCTATGGCCTAACAGCGCATGTGCGAGTTCGTGAGCGATGGTGCTGTTCAATCGGACATCGGCATGGGCGTCGTTGTAGAGAATTAGGCGCCGTACCCCTTGGTGAATCGTAACCCCCGAGAACACGTCGGACTCGACGTCTCTAAAGTGCGCGAGATGAACATCAGGAACATACTCGGCGAGAGCAGACAACGGCACGGCCGGAATGGCAAGCCATTCCGCCAGCGCAAAGACGTTAATTGGAGCGTAATGCGCGAGACCGAGTTCGTTCCGGAGCTCCAGCGCGCGCTCCTCAGCCTCCTTCTTGAACCCTCTTCTTAGCTTTATGGCCACTCGTCGAGATCTTTTCGAATTGTTTGTATGCCGCTGTAATTATATGATCCAGAGCGGCAACAGACTCCCTCGATAGATTCGGGTCTGCCCGCAGGTACGTCAGGATTTGATTTAGGCCGCCAGGTTGAGTCGGCCGCAGATCCTTGTCCATGACGAAATCTGCCGGGTTCAAACCTGACCACGCCGCTAACATGGAGAGACTGTCCGCGTCCGGGTTCTTGCCCTGAGCAAGGCGTGTGAGCGTAGAAGCGCTGACTTTGGTTGCCTGACTTACCTGCTTCCAAGTCAGACTCTTATTTCCTCTGATGTTATCTAGAGCACGGTAATAGCTGTCGCTGTCGAAGTGGCCGCGGATTGCTGCCATCGTGTTCCTCCTAATAAATTGCCAAATAGCAATTGACAGCCCAAGTGGAAACGTTTACGCTGTTATTGCTATTTAGCAATTGTAGTTCATTTGTGAGCCCTGATTAGGAGAAAGTGATGGCGAAAAACCCGCCGATTGGCGATGGTCACCGTGTCGGCGCGGTGAAGCACCGTAGCCAGACCCAGACGCCCACCGGCAATTGGGTTAAGCGCGATACACAGACCGGCCGATTCCTAGACGTCAAGACCTCGGACTCCACCCCTTTTAAGGGCGTGCGTCGTGAGAAGAAGTAGGAGGCACCATGTTGGATCGGCTCGCTGAATATTTCCTCTTGCACCCCAAACGGCTGGTAGCCGTAGGCGAAGTGCTTTGCTCTGCTGCATCTGCCCTGGTCATGCTCGGTGCCTGCGCGAACTTGTATACCGGTGCTGTTGCCACGATCAATAGCCTGGTCCATCAAGTTCGATCGCCATCAACGCTTGCCAACCTTCTTCCAGGCTTGCCGACATGGTGGGTACCCGAGACATTCGTAGGCTTTGTCTTCGTCATTGCCATCGCCATCGTCGGGATCGTAATTGCCCGTGAGGGCCGCAATCTTGAGCGATTCCTCGCCAATTGAATTTCCAAGCTCCGCCACAAACTAACTGCCCTATGCAAAACGATACCCATTACGCCGAAAAGGACTTCTGGATCCTTGCCCTCTCCGGCGGCGGGTACCGTGGGCTATTTACCGCAACTGTCTTGCAGGAGATGGAAAAGCGCTGCGGCGTACCCCTTGCAAAGAAGTTCGATTTGATTGCCGGGACTTCAGTTGGAAGCATTCTGGCCGCCGCGCTAGCCAAAGAAATTCCCGCCGATCGACTTCCTAAGCTGTTCCAGGAGCACGGCAAGACCATTTTTCACGGCTGGTGGAAGCAGTGGCCGCTGCTGAAGATGCTCAATCTGGGCTTCTTTTCCGCTCGCTATAGTGCCAAAGGCTTGAATTCGGTGCTGTCCCGCGACGACCTTCTGGGCAATGCCATCTTCAATGCCTTGGAGCACCGATTGATGATCCCCGCAGTCAATCTATCAAAGGGATCGGCACAGTTTTTCAAAACTCAGCATTGCGCGGATTACCACTACGACGGCTCGGTGCCACTAAAAGACGCGGTGATCGCGTCCGCCGCCGCTCCGACCTTCTTCCCGGTTCATCGGTTTAATCAGAACCGCTATGCCGATGGAGGTCTGGTTGCCAATTCGCCAGCGTTGGTTGCATTCCATGAAGCCGTACACAAGCTCGACATACCGCCTGATCGTGTCCATGTTATCTCGATCGGAACAATGAATAAGTCCGTCACTATGGACCCCCGCTCCCCTCTGGATATCGGCCTGATCACCGGCGGTGGATGGCGCTTCTGGAAAGGCTGGCGACAGCGGGTCTTTGAGGTAACCCTGGCCGCCCAGGAACAGTTGTCCGAGGACATGCTCAAGCACGTTCTCAAAGACAAGGTTCTCCGTATTGATGTTCCGCTTGAGCCCGATCAGACCGCGGTTGTGAGTATTGATTCCGTGACAGACGCGGCGAATGAAGTTTTAGAAGGCCAAGCCAGGGAAGCCGCTAAGAAAGAATTGACCGGCCCCACCTATGATCGCTGGATGAGCCACACCGCCTCCCCAGCACAATTTTTCAACCGCGGCTGAGGAGCTGTCATGCCCAATTTTCACTCTGTCTTCGAGAAACGCATGGAGCCGCGTTGCTATCGGCAGTCCATTACACCGGCCGAACCAGATAGGAAGCAACTTTTCGAAGCCAAAGATAAGGTGCGACGCCATCTTCTCACCGTAATCCCTCAACTGACCGAGGAAGCCTTCGGCAAGGAAGGACGGGCGACACCCAAGTTCTACGTTCAAGGCTCTTGGGCCTATGACACCTGTAACGCTCCGTGCCACGACAGCCAGGAGATGGATCTGGACTACGGGGTCTACCTGCCTGTCAGCACCTGGGAGGACAGCGGCCTACCGCCCCAAACCGCAGCTCCTGTCTACTTCAAGATCATGGAGCGTGCCCTCATGCCCCTCATCCAAAAAGAAGGATGGGCATTGGTGGACGACAAGGACACCTGTGTGCGAATCCAGATCAAGGGGATCAACGCCCACATCGATGTTCCGCTCTATGTCGCACCGGATGCAGAGTTCAAGCGGCTTGTCGAAGCAAGAGCGCATCTTGCCAAGGCATCGATGACCGCGGACATGGCCTTTGCCGAAAGCGAAATCGATGAGCAGCAATGGCATGACTTCGAGAAGATCGCTCTGGCCATGCGAGATGGAAGCTGGAAGCCGTCCGATCCACGTAAGGTGTCCGACTGGTTCAACACCAGCGTGCAACGTCATGGCGGTCAACTGCGGCGGGTCTGCCGATACCTCAAAGGCATGCGTGACTTCCATTGGACCGCTGGCGGACCCTCCTCGGTCTTACTGATGATTTGCGCTACCCAGAGCTGGCAAGGCTTCGAGGACCGAGATGACCTGGCCCTGCTCCATATTCTCGAAGAAATTGGCCCGATGCTCCTCGGCCCTGTCTACTGCCCCGAAATCTCAGACGAGGATTTCAACCGGATTAAGGAAATTGAACGTCACGTGGTAAAGAACTGGACCGATACCGCCGCAGTTGTGCTGAAGGACGTCATCAACAACTCGCGGATGCATCAGCTTCAAGAGGCATTCGACAAACTGCAATTCACTATCGATCACCGTATCCCCACAGCGCCAGAATTGGTCTGCGTAGACAGCACGCCGGCGAGTATCCGTGCCTACGCCCCCGCCATCGTTCCGCAGAAACGGCACGAGGAGTCTCGCGCTGGCTGACCACATTATTGAAACGCGTGCGCAGGTTTCGGACTATCTGAACGCCATTGGATTCCGGGCCTGCGCCGTACCTTCTTGGATAGACAACCATCGAGCACTCGCCTTCGAGGGAACACTTGGACAAGGTAAGCAAGCCGAACCAGTTCAGGTAGTCATCACCGACTGGGACTTCGTCGACTCTCCGATTGTCCTTCTGCGACAGGATTCCGAACTGCTACGGAATCCGACGAATCCACATATCGGGATTTATGGGCATATTTGCTACCGCACCGACGGTATCGGAATTCTCAATGCGCACGTCCCGCAGAACGCAGTGGCGGCCTGCCTACGAGACGCTGAAGAAGTTGTTGCGCAAATTAAGACTGGCGGCAAATGGACGGATGCCGAGATCCAGCGTGAATTCGAGGCATACTGGAAGGGCGTTCCCCTAATCTCCTGCGGTCTCGATTTCTCGAAGAAGGAAGCTAAGGTTTTTCTTCCAGAGGGAGATTCGCCGCCCTACGGCTGGATTTATCAGGATGTCGAACGTGCAAGAGCTATCGCGCGTTCTATGGGTGTGGAGCCGCACCCCGGGGGAAAGGTTCATCTGCTGAAAGCGAGAAGGTCGCTATCTGTCGGCGGTGCAGGTGGAATTCCAAGCAATACAAAATCGCTGCTGAACTGGCTTCGCTGCTGGGATCCTGTCATACACAGGGATGTCATCGAGCTGATCTCGAAAAAGGAATTCTTCCAGGACGCTTCACCTCGCATCATCATCCAAGCCGACAATGCCACCATCGGATTCAGAATCCTACTCGATGAGAATTCGCTGAAAGCATTTGAAGATAAGGCGAGGGAGTTCCCTCACCGCTTGCGTCATCCATATCTCCCCCCCATTAAGATTCGTCGCTACGGCGTAGCCAATGCCAGCCCGGAGTTCATTTATTCACGGAATGGCCAGCAATCGCTGGGAGGAAAGAAGATACTTCTGATCGGCGCAGGGGCCATCGGTGGCTATCTGGCTGACAATCTGGTCCGCATGGGAGCAGGCCATGCCGGCGGCCGGCTCACCATCATTGACCCGGACACTCTGCTTCCCGGAAATCTTAGCCGCCACCGACTAGGGATGGATAGCGTCCTTAACTTCAAGGCGGATGCCTTGGCGAAGCGGCTCGACACCGAATTCCCATGGCTGAATATCAAACCGATCCACGAGGATGTCCTCACGTATCGGGGGATATTCCAGGCAGACCTAGTAATCGATGCGACAGGCGATGAGGCGCTCGGGAGAGCCATCAACCGCCGGCATCAGGCGCTCCCCGCCGATTCCAGCCCCCCGGTTCTCTATTGTTGGGTTGCTGGTGCAGGAGATGGCGTACAGGCCATCTGGGTCGATGCGGAACGAGGACACGCTTGCCTGGAGTGCCTAGCCCACCACGACAACCAAGGCAACTGGACACCACGGTTCAAATTTCTTCGTGGAACGACAAAACTGATGTTCGTCGGTTGCGCCGCTGTCACGCCATACGCTGTCAGTTCGGCCATGACAGCTGCTGCCCTAGCATCAGAAATGATTGGTGACTGGCTCACTGGCAATGTAAACCCGCGATTCAGGAGCCGCGCTCGCTCGCATGGCGAAACCCACTCCATCCGCGACTCCTCACCAGATCGGTTGAAGGAGTGTCCCGCATGTCGCAGGACCTAATTTACGCACAGAGTGGCGATGACCCCAGTCGCGTGCTGATTCCGTCCACCATCGCCGATCAACTCAATCAATTCCAACAAACCCGCCTACAGGATCTCGAAGCAGGGGGTCTGCTCCTTGGACTACGCCGAGGCCCTCATATCGAGATCATCCGAATCACGACTCCTCTCCAAAACGATATCCGCACGAAGACATCATTCCATCGACGCGATCTAGGGCACTTTCAACTGGCTGACCAGCTCTGGATGGAAAGCCAGCACACCATCGGATACGTTGGTGAATGGCATACCCATCCGGAGCCGCACCCCACCCCGTCTTTCATCGATACTTCCGAATGGCGCCGGGTAATGCGTACAGAGAAACGATCCACGGTCTTCCTCATAGTCGGAACCAGTCACTGGTACGTCGGACGGGGCCCAAGAGGGAAATGGCCATGGCCACTTCCACAGAAAGCGGAATCATTGCGAATAATGTAAGCCCTATTCGGACGGCTCTGCAACTGAATTGGGCAGTAGCAAACATCATCAATCTGATGTTTTGAAGGTTTACACGCAGACCCACCGGCCTCTACGCCGTACCGCTGGGATTGACTGCGGTAATTGAACGGCCAGTGTCCGCCCCATCGCTGCCGTAGATGCCGAATAAGTGAATGACTACAATGGCCGATCATTGTGCGGTGGCACCAACCCGGTATCCGCCCAACCCGCCATTCCGGTGAAACTCAGAAGTTCACCCCAGCACGCTCTTCAACGCCCCCCTGACCAACCTCTCCTCGGGAAACGATACCAACAATTTCCTGACACTTTCCATAACCACAACCTTGCATCCGGCAATCTCGCCGGCTTTCATGGTGCCATCGAAGATAGCCCTGACCTCGCTCATGGTGGGATCGTACGCCCGTCCGGTACAGATCCAGTGCAGCGCTAGCAAACCACAGTTCAAGGCAAAACCAGGTTCGGCTTCAGTAAAGTCATCCACTGCTCGCAACAGCGTACGGTGATCGACTGGGGATTTACGCGCAAGATCGAGTGCAACGTCAAACAGCTTCGCGTCCTTGGCTGCAGCGAACCATTTCCCCTCCTCTCCTGGCGTCCGATCCACCAGGTCAGCAAGGATCGATGCCGGCGTGTGTCCCGGATATTTCTTGCAGATCGCGCGGAAGGTGGCCAGATAGGTGCCGGCCTGATTGGCTTCGAAGGCGTATCGCGCGTAGGCTTCGTCGGCCATGCCGGAGGCAAGAAGAATCCCCTCACAGACCTCATCGATCCGAGATGAAGGCTCGTTCAAGCCCCGCGTTTCTTCGGCATACCGGATTGCCTCGGCTTTGCGCCCCAGGGCGACCAGGGCCTGGACTCCCCATTGTCGGTACGCCCAGAACTTGCGTGGATAAAGATCAATGAGTGCCAACAGACGCTCATGCTGTTCGGATGCGAGAAGTGCAGAAAGGCACATGGACGTGCCATGGAAGAAACCGTACTCCTCGTTGCTTCGACGCCAAACATGTTCGACGGTCTCGGCTAGTCGATCAGCCCATTCACTGGCAATTTCTGGGGTAGCGCAAAGTTCGCCCCAGTAATCGCCCATCGCCTCAATGTAGGGGATCTGGTCGTCCGCGTGTGCCTGATATAACTTCTCAAGCCATTTGCGCCGAAGATCGTGGTCGACGGGGGCCTTGGCAATAACAGGAACCAGCGTCTCGATGGCACGATTGACGGCGGTGCCTATGGCGCCTGAGGAACCATCGATGTTCTGGAGAGCCGGTGAGAGTTTCTGGAGGAACAGGATCGCGCCTTCGGCGCCAAGAATGGGATCCTTCTTCGAGGTTGCCTTGATTTCCGACACGGCTTCCTTGATCCGGGTGATCGCCGGTTCTGAGCGCCAGCCGAAGGCACCGGCCCGAAACCTCGCGGCAAACGCCCAAGAGTGCTTGAGCATGACCACTTTACTCATCATACTCAATCACGAGCTCAGCCTGCCCATCAAGAATTCCTAGTTCTGCAAGATTGTTTCCCGATGCACTGGAATCCACGATGCGGTGGAGCAGCGCGTAAGACACCCGCCACTGCTGGTTTCCCACCATCAGGGTGACAGTCTTGTCGTTCAGGCGGACGATCTGGCCGCTTCGCTGCTGCTGATTGCGATCGACGAATCCGACCACGTCGCCGATCGCGACTGCGTTTCGTCCAAGCCCCTCTTTCGGTTGCTCGCGAATCTCGACATCGGCACCATCCAGATTGATCGCCGAGTAGTTGATAAGCCAGCGCTTTTGCGTCTCGAGATCAAGGACGACAGCTTGCTTGCGACGCATCTCCAGCAGCTGCCCCTTGAAGGCACGATTGGCCTGCGGGTCGAAATATTCGATGCTCTGTCCGACGCGCAACTGCGCTCGAACGGCAGTCATCCAGCCCGGTTGGTCGAGGACACGATCAATGGCGGCCCGAAGACGGAAGAGATCGAAGGCCGAAGCCTGGTTGAGAGAGGAAAGAATATCCGTATAGTTCATGGCGTAAGGGGCGTCGTGATGCTGGACGCCATTTTCTCACTGGATTCAATTGCCACAACCAAGGCGGCCAACGCCGCCATCTCGACAGCAGGTTTGAAACCTCCAGCAACAATCTGATGCTTAAGATTGTTGGCGACCCTCGTTGTTTTATTAAAGAAAAGATTAAAAGAAGATTATGCAGTTTCCCGTGAATTGCGGATTCCATTGCCAGGACTGCGATTGAGCCAGTTTTGCTGACGATTTTTGGCACCCACTATCCCGACATTTCAGTACCCGCTATCCCGTCATTTTGGAACCCACTATCACGATACCCGGAACCCACTATCCCGCTCAATCTTGGCTATGTAGCACCCGCTATCCCGCGACTTCGGTCGCATTGGTACCCGCTATCCCGTGGGCCTAGACCCTTCTGTGGATAAAACACGCTCAGAAACTGTACCCACTATCCCGCGTTCGCCATTGCTTGGCAACTGCTTTTGCAAAACAACACAGTCACTTTCATCTATTCGCCAGTGCCAACCTGTCGCCACATCGAGGCGCTCAAGTGCGCGCCGCAGAACCTGACGAAACTTCTTCAGTTCCCCCTCGACATCGGCTCCGCAAAGGCGTCTGATCGTTTCAACACGGTACCGGTAGGGGGATGCGTGAGTGGAGTAAAAGGCATGCAGCCACTGAGCAAGGGGATGCCGCCGAAGCTGCTCGCGCTGCACGTAATCGAGTTGCGTCCATTGGCCTGATCCATAAAGCAAGGCGATCTTGGGGTTGATCTCGATGACGTAGCGCCCAGTCAGTTCATCCCGCGTTCCGCCATGGATCAATGGGCCAAAATAGGTCTTGGATCCATCCGAGATCCGCACCACACACGCAGCCAGGTCATAGAGGGAATTCTTGAGCCATTCGTTGTCACTCTTTCCGGTGTTGCGACCAATGGATTTCAGGAATGCGTAGGCGGTGAATTCAATCCGCCTACCGGTGCCCTGATCCTTGCCTAGCTTCAGGCATTGTTCCCAGACATCCAAGTGGTGCTGCATGAGGTTCGGGCCTCGCGTGATGAATATCTCGATGCCATCGATGGAAGCTACATGGCGCTCGAAGGAATAGGACCGCCGCTCCTTAGGGGAAATGCCGAAAAGCGCCGATCTCAGGGCACCGTTGGGCAGACCACGCTTGTTTTCTGGCCAATCTGGCAGGCCAGCGGCAATCGCGCTCTGCTCACGTCGTTGGCGCATTCGATCCACCATCAGGGAGGCCCCAGCGCTTGCAATGGGCTCAGATGGCCCGAATGGAATGTCGAGTTGCGGAGAGGAGTCACTCATCCGTAACTTATAGCGGACGGACCTTCATAATCTGACCCGAAAAGCATTCTTGGCGGATGCTTTTCAAATTAATCACGGTAGATATCTGCCCGTCAGACAATTCTTTCGAAATTGCCGTTGCAACCCTGTGGTATTACAATTAACATTAAGGTAATACGTAAGGAGTCGCTAAATGGCAACAACTCTCACCAGCAAGGGACAGGTCACCATACCAAAGCAGATCCGCGATGCACTGAACCTCGCCCCGGGGGCATCTGTGGAATTCGCCGTCAATCGTGATGGGGAGGTGGTAATTCACAGGGTAGGTGTGCAACCAAACCACAAGCCAGACCGTTTTGATGTAGCGCGCGGCAAGGCAGATGTGAAGTGGCGAACCGATGAACTGATGGCTCTGCTACGCGGCGAGGCTTGATGCTTCTGGTCGATACCAATGTGCTGGTCGACGTTCTGGAAGATGATCCGGAATGGGCGGACTGGTCCATCGGCCAACTTCGCGCGCAGTCCAAGATTCATCGCCTGGCCATCAACCCGGTCATTTACTCCGAGTTGTCACTGACCTTTTCGACGGTCGAGGCCCTCGATCGCGCTGTCGATGACCTCGGTCTGTCGATAATCGAGATTCCTCGGCCCGCCCTGTTTCTTGCCGGCAAGGCTTTCGTGCGCTACCGCCGGCAGGGTGGCAAAAAAGAAAATGTGCTCGCCGATTTCTTCATCGGCGCCCATGCCGCCGTGTCGCGCTTTCCCGTACTGACCCGGGATACCCGCCGCTACGCCTCCTACTTCGCCAGTGTCACCCTGATTGCCCCCGAGGCAAAGACGTAAGAAATTCATCGATGACGACCAATCCGCATCATCTGGAAAAAGAGCTATGGGAGGCAGCCGACCAGCTGCGCGCCAACTCCAAGCTCACCGCTGCCGAATATTCGATGCCGGTGCTCGGCCTGATCTTCCTGCGCCATGCCGACAATCGCTTCAAGGATTATCTGCCCGAGATCACGGCCGACATCCCTCCCCAGGTGCCGGCCGCGCAGCGCGAGGAATTGATCCGCCTCGGCTTTCAGGGCAAGGCCGCCATCTACCTGCCCGAACCGGCGCGCTTCGACGCATTGGCGGGGCTGCCGCAGGGTGCCAAGGTTGGCTCGGCCATCGACGATGCCATGCAGCGCATCGAGGACGAGGTCGACATTCTCAAGGGCGCCTTGCCGCGCGGCTACACCGCCTTCGAACCCGATCTGCTGGCCGAGCTCATCAAGATTTTCAACCGTGAATCCATTCGCCGCGCGACCGGCGATGTCTTTGGCCGCATCTACGAATACTTCCTCAACAAGTTCGCGCAGAGCGGCGCTCAGGAAGGCGGCGAGTTTTTCACGCCGCCCTCGCTGGTACGGATGATCGTCAATGTCATCGAGCCGGATCACGGCATCGTGCTCGACCCCGCCTGCGGCTCGGCCGGCATGTTCGTGCAAACGGGCCACTTCCTCGAAGAAGTCCGACACCAGAACCCGAACGACAAAGTCACTTTCTTCGGTCAGGAGAAGTCCGACACCAACACCAAGCTGGCGCGGATGAACCTTGCCGTGCATGGACTGGACGGCAAGATCATTCAGGGCAATACCTTCTACGAGGACCATCACAACCTCGTCGGCCAGTGCAATTTCGTCATGGCCAATCCGCCGTTCAACGTTGATTCGGTGGATACCAAGAAGGTCGAGCCCTATGTGGGCGACGGCGGCCGCCTGCCTTTCGGCCTGCCCGGCACCAACGCCAAGACCGGCGCCATCTCGAATGCCAACAGTCTGTGGATTCAGTACTTCTACAGCTACCTCAACGCCTCGGGCCGCGCCGGCTTCGTCATGGCCTCCAGTGCATCGGATGCCGGCAACAAGGACAAAGACATCCGTCAGAAGCTGGTAGAGAGCGGCAATGTCGATGTGATGGTCGCCATCGGCACCAAGTTCTTCTACACCCGCAGCCTGCCCTGCACCCTGTGGTTCTTCGACAAGGGCAAGCCCGAGGCGCTGCGCGATCACGTGCTGATGATCGACGCCCGCAACGTCTTCCACGTGGTCTCGGCGCGTTCGCATGTCTTCACTGAAGAACAGCTCGCCAACCTCAACGCCATCGTCTGGCTCTACCGGGGGCAGCACGAGAAGTTCGTCGTCCTGGTGTCCAGATACCTGACGCAAGTCGCCGACTGGCTCGCCACCATTCCGGCGCGCATTCAGGCCGATACCGACACGGTGGGCACCCTTGCTGGACTGCTTCAGAGCTTCGCCGACAAGACCAATATCTATGAGCTGAACGGTCAGGAGCCACAGACTGCCGTTGTCGATGGTGCTCCGAATCCAGAGCCTGTAGAGGACGATGTCCGGCAAGTGCGACCGGAACAACTCGATGCCTTCCGCAACGACCTTGCCGCTGCCACGGTAGAGACGCGCGCCATTACCGACCGACTCGATGCGGCCCAGGCCGACCTTGCCGCCGCCCACCGCCGTCTCGCCAGCGCCGACTTTTCCACGCACACCTCCCAACGCGAACTCCAGGCTGCCCTTGAACCGCTACTCGGCACGATCAAGACCGCGCAGAAGGACATTGAAGCTCGCCACAAACTCTGGCTCAAACTGCTCGACACGGCCGAGAAGCAACTACGCGCCCGCCAGTCAGCAGCCTTCGACGGTCGCCGCGCCCGCGAGCTGAAAAGGACGTTGACCGCTGCCGATGCGAAGAAGAACGAAGAGCTCACCATCCGCGACCTCGCCATCGAGGGCCTGCGGCAGGGCGCCTATTTCATCCAGCAGACGCACTGGCTGCACCAGCGTTTTCCAGAGGGGCGCTTCGCCGACGTACCGGGGCTATGTAAGAAAGTAACCCGTGCCGACATTGCCGCCAACGACTGGAGCCTCACGTCCGGGCGCTACGTTGGCGTTACCACCGTTGTCGAGGAAGACGAAGACGACTTTCAGGCGCGGCTAGCCGAGATTCACGCCGAGATTGAGGAACTGAATGGCAGGGCGGTGGAACTGGCTGAACGAATTGGGCGCAATTTTCAGGATCTGATCAGATGACCATCTCCATGAAGACCATCCGGGAGATATCCTTCGGCGTTTACGATGGCCCTCACGCAACTCCGGAACTTCATGACGAAGGTGCTGCTGTTTTTCTCGGTATACCGAATCTGCTGCCTGATGGACGGATCAACCTGACAGCAGCAAGATGGGTCGCTGAACGTGACATCTCAAAATGGACCCGTCGCGTCACTCCACAGGCAAATGACATCGTATTCACCTACGAGGCAACGCTCAACCGCTATGCAATCATTCCTAAAGGTGACTTTAGGTTCTGCCTGGGGCGACGCACGGCGCTTATTCGGCCTGATCCGTCACAGATCGATCATCGCTACCTCTTTTACTACTTCTTTTCGCCAAGGTGGCGCGCTCAAGTCGAAGCGAATACCCTGACAGGAGCAACGGTTGACCGCATTCCGTTGACTACATTTCCAGACTTCGACGTTTTCGTCCCGGATTTGCGAGAGCAAGGACAGATTGCGGAAATTTTGTCCGACTACGACGAGTTAATTGCCACCAATCAGCGCCGCATTAAGCTGCTTGAGGAATCTGCGCGGCTGCTCTACCGCGAGTGGTTCATCCATCTGCGCTTCCCCGGCCACGAGTCGGTGCCGGTGAAGGTCGGTTTGCCTCTGGGGTGGCGGCGTCAAACGCTGGGGAGCCTGTGCGATTCGGTTGATGGCGCCGTCGTTCAAACCGGCCCTTTTGGTTCCCAGCTACATCAGCACGACTACAAGGACTCCGGTACGCCTGTCGTCATGCCGCAAGATATCGTGGGTGATCGCATTCGGATGAACAGGATCGCCCATGTGGATGAACAAACAGCAATCCGCCTTTCCAGGCATCGACTGCGACCACTCGACATCGTGTTTCCTCGACGAGGGGACATTACCAAGCGTGCTCTTGTGGAAACACATCAAGACGGGTTCTTGTGTGGCACTGGCTGCTTGAAGATCAGTTTGCCGCCCGAGCCGCTTCATCCCTTACTGCTTTACTTCCAGCTCGCTGATCCGGACATGGTGAAGTGGATCGAGGGGCAGGCAGTTGGCGCAACTATGTTGAACCTCAGCGGTGCGATTCTGCGTTCGATAGAGTGCCTTGTGCCAAGCAACGATGTACAAGAGCGCTTCGTGGACAGCGCCCATGCCATTCGACAACAAATCGATTTGCTGGAAATGCAAAGCGCACACCTTGCCAACGCCCGCGATCTGCTTCTCCCCAAGCTGATGTCCGGTCAATTGGATGTCTCCCACATCACATTGCCCGAGGAGGTCGTCGCGTGAGAGTAACGAAGCTCGTGATCATCGCAGTCAGAAAAGCAGAAGGGCCCCCGAGTAGTCTCAGGAGCCCCGCGCCGGCCGCGTCGTCGCAACCCATTTGATTTGATTGTACCCTGCACTCCATGGCAAAAAAGGACTACTCCGAAGATCTGCTAATCCAGGCGCCCACGGCCGAATTCCTGGAGCAGGAACTCGGCTGGCAGTCGGTTTTCGCCCACGACGAAGAGGACTTCGGGCCGGAGAGTCTGCTCGGCCGGCATTCGGACAGGGAAACGGTTTTGCGGCGGGAGGTCGATGCCGCGCTACACCGCCTCAACCCTGGTTTGCCGGAGGAAGCCTACGCTGAGGCCCTGGGGCATGTGTTGCTGGAAGACATCACCAAGACCCTGCTGCAGACCAACGAGGAGAAATATCGCCTGCTCAAGGATGGCGTGCCCGTCAGGGTGCGCGGCGCCGATGGCCGGCTGGCGGACAAACGCCTGCGCCTGATCGATTTCGATACGCCCGGCAATAACCGTTTTCTCGCCGTTCGTGAATTGTGGGTACGTGGGCGCCTGTGGTTACGGCGGCCCGACATCATCGGTTTCGTCAATGGCCTGCCGCTGGTGTTCATCGAGCTGAAGCGCTTCGAGGTCCATATCGACAATGCCTACAAGAAGAACTACCGCGACTACCTCGACACTATCCCGCACCTGTTCCACTGGAACGCGCTGATCGTCATCTCCAATGGTGCCGATGCCCAGTATGGTTCCATCACTTCGACGATGGAGCACTTCTACCGCTGGAAGCGCCTCGACGAGGATGATCCGGAACCGAAGGCGGATCAGCCACTGTTACCAATCCTGCTGCGCGGCATGTTGGGGCAGGACACGTTGCTCGACCTGGTCGAGAACTTTGTGCTCTTTGATCGCAGCGAGGGAGAGGTCGTCAAGATTGTCGCCCGCAACCAGCAAACCCTCGGCGTCAATCGCGTGATCGAGCGACTGGTTTCCGACGATCCGGCCGTCCGTGCCGACATGGCGATGGGACGACTGGGCGTGTTCTGGCATACCCAGGGTTCGGGCAAGTCGTATTCCATGGTGTTCCTGACCGAGAAAATCCATCGCAAGATTTCGGCCAGTTGGACTTTCGTGGTCATCACCGATCGCACCGAACTGGATGACCAGATCGCCGGGACCTATACCAACTGTGGCAAGGCCGACAGCAAGACCGACCAGGCCAAGAGCGGCGAACAGTTGCGCAAAATGCTGCGTGACCAGAACCGGCGCTACGTGTTCGCGCTGGTGCAGAAGTATCGGGAGCTTGTGACCGAGCCGTATTCCTTGCGCCCTGACATCGTGGTGATTTCCGACGAGGCGCATCGCACCCAGTACGGCCGGCTGGCGCTCAATATGCGCAAGGCACTGCCAAAGGCCAAGTTCATCGGCTTCACCGGCACGCCGCTGATCGACACCGCCGAAAAGCAGCTGACCCGTGAGGTGTTCGGCGACTATGTGTCGATCTACGATTTCCAGCGTGCCGTCGCGGACAAGGCGACCCTGCCTTTGTTTTACGAGAATCGCGGTGAGAAGCTCAGGATTGTCGACCCCACTGTCAATGAACGCATCGAGCAACGTATCGAGGCGGCCCGGCAGACGGCAACGATGGATGATCCGTGGACAGAGGAAAAGGAAGAAAAGCTTTACCGCGAACTGTCGCGCGACTACCCGATCCTGACCTCGCCCACCCGGCTGGACAAGGTGGCGCAGGATTTTGTCGATCACTATCATCAGCGCTGGCGCGTCGTCGAGAATGGTGGTGGCAAGGCGATGCTGGTGTGCCTCGACAAGATCACCTGCGTGAAGATGCACGATCTGATCGTGGCGAAGTGGCAGGCCAAGATCGGGGAACTGGAAGGCAAGGTGGCCGCCGAGGAGGCATTGTTCGCCGCCAAGGGCAAGAACCCCGATGTCCTGCTGCAGATTCGGCGCGAGCAGGTCGAGTGGATGAAGGCCACCGAGATGTGCGTGGTCGTCTCCCAGGAGCAGGGCGAGGTGGCCGAGTTCAAGAAGTGGAAGAACTGGCAGGACGCACCGCTCGACATCACGCCACACCGGGAAAAGATGGTGACCCGGAATCTGGAAAAGGAATTCAAGAAGGCGGACAACCCGTTCCGCGTCGCTATCGTCTGCGCGATGTGGCTGACGGGTTTCGATGTCAAATGCCTGGCCACCCTGTATCTGGACAAGCCGATGCAGGGCCATACCCTGATGCAGGCCATCGCCCGGGTGAATCGTGTGGGCGGCGGCAAGAAACTGGGCCTGATCATCGACTACAACGGCATGCTCAAGAGCCTGCGGCGGGCCCTGGCCACTTTCGCCCAGGGGGATCGCAGTGGCGGCAAGGGTGCCGGCGAAGCGGATGCGCTGCGCGACGACAGCGAGGCCCTGGCTGAATACGCCGATAGCCTCAAGCAGGCCACGGGGTTTCTTGGTGATCTCGGTTACGACTTGGGCGACTTGATTGCCGCTCAGGGCTTCAACAAGCAGTCGCTGATCCTGCGGGCCGTCGATCTACTCTGCGAGACCGATGAGCGGCGCAAGACTTATCAGGTGATCGTCGAGGATGTGCAGGCGCGGCATCGAGGGTTGTTCCCGCATCCTGGCCTGTTTGCGCACGATGCCAAGGAGAGCGCGGTAAGCGCTATTTACAACAAGCTGCAGGATGCGCGCACGACGCCGGATGTCAGTGCGCTGCTGCAGTCGTTCTACGAGGTGGTGGATACCGCCTTGACCACCGATGGCGGCGGCACGCGCCTGGTCGCCAAGCAGCCGGTCAAGCAGTACGACTTGTCGAATATCGATTTCACTCGCCTGCGCGCCGAGTTCGAGAAGTCACCGTTCAAGAACGTGGTGACGCTGAACCTCAAGGAAAAGATCGAGGAGCGCTTGGCGATGATGCTGGCGCGCAATCCGACCCGCGTCGATCTCTACGAGCGCTACCAGGAGATCGTCAAGGAATACAACAAGGACAAGGATGCTGCCGAGATCCAGAAGGTAATGGACGACCTCTTCGCTTTCAACGACAAGCTAAACGAGGAAGAGAAGCGCTATCTGCGTGAGGGGCTGGAGAACGACGATCAACTCGCCGTCTTCGACCTTCTGCAGAAGGAGTCACTGACCAAGGGCGACCGCGACCGTATCAAGCAGGTAGCCATGGAACTTTTGGACAAGCTGATGGCCGACAAACTACAGATCGATCACTGGCGCGAGAAGGCGACGGCGCAGGCGCAGATCAAGGCCGAGATTATCAAGCACCTGTATGCGGCCCTACCTCAGGGGTCTTACGATTCAGACGAAATATCACTCAAGGCTAGTCTTGTCTTTGCGCACATCTTTACATCAGGCATTGGCGGCGGTGCCAGGGTATACCACTGATCCCGAGTCTCACCTCACCTGCTCAAGATTGGCATTCAGTGATCCGACCATGATGTTGCAGATCTTCCGGCCATATTTGTCTTCCGTCTCGTACTCGGCACGAACCTCGTGGCTGAACCGCCGTCACACCAGCGCCGACTTTCTTCGAATCTCGATGGCGGGAGCATGGACGGTTAAGGAAGTCGGAGAAAGAGTCTCGTTCAGGCAAATACCCGCTGCAAATCATCCAGCAAGGAAGCCAGCGTCACGCCTGCACCAAGCTTGAGACTGGCCGTGTGGTCCGCCTGGCTGAGCGCAGCGCCGATAAAAGTCGCCACGTCCGCGCCAACAGCCTCAGGCAAAGGAACGCGGGCATCCAGTGGCAGAATGCGGCTCAACCTCAGCACGTCGTTGAAATGCTTGCGGATGTCCTTCTCATCCACCGCATGGCCTGCAGCCTTGCGCTCCCGCAGATCGAGCCATGCCTTCATCTTCAACGGAATCAAAACCCGCTCATTTACCCACGACAGCCCCTCAAAGTGCACCATGCCCTGATGCAGCATGGCGTAATACGCGTCATCCAGCAGAATCGCGGAAAGACTGGCGACCGATTCATCGAACGGTATTGGCGTCAGCACCCGTGGAGGCGAGTAGCGGATGCCATCGGGCAGCCGCGAAAAAAGCTCCAGCATGGCCGGATAAGCCGGATCGGCGGGCTTGCTGAAACGGTAAAACCTGCGTGGCTCAGCCGCTTCCTGCTGCACCCGATAACCACCAGCATCGACGAAACGCCAGAAAGTGCGGCCAAATTCTGGCGTCAGCGCCTCTGCCAGCAAGACGATGTCGAGATCCTTGGTCAGCCGGGCATCCAGCCCCGCCGCATCCATCGCCAAAAAGCTTGCCGTGCCGCCGATCAGGACATACTGATCCGCGAAATCGGCAAAGTATTGCCGAAACACCTCCAGCCCGTGCGGTGCGCTCATTCTTCAGCATCCTTCATCATGGCTTCCAGAGCCTGCGCCACCCGCTCATCTGCCTCGGCCGCAGTCTGCAAACTCAGGAACAGCGAATAGCGGTCGACGCTGCGAACGGGCGGCTCGATCAGGATGTGGGGATCGTAAGACCAGATCTCCACCTCCACCGCCCCCTCGAACAGTTCTTCCGCTTGGCGCAGCGAGGGCAGTCGATCCAGCAGCGACCACCATGCCGCATCGCTCAACGCCACCGCCGGAACCGCCGGCCCTGCCAGCATCGAATATTCTGCCAGCGCCGTCAGGCCGGCCATGGGGAGCCGCTGGCGTTCGTCCTCGGGCAAGTTGCACCACCGTCGCCGCAGCACAGGCGAGCGCAAGGCCGGCAGCGCCGCCTGCCATACCGCTGCGCGCGTGCCGTTCAGCGACCAGCGCGTGCTGCGTCCCGCACCCTGCAAATTCACCAGCCCCCGATCCAGCAATTCGCGCCGTGCGCGGGTCAGGGTCATGGCGCTGTAACCGAAGCGCCGGGCAATCGCCGAAGCATGGTCATCCTCCCCCCAATACCCCAACAGCCCCGCCAGCAACACCGCCTGCGCCGCCGGTCCCAGTGCGGGGGCGTGATGTCGCGCTTGCGCCGCATACTGCTCGCGCAAATCCACGCCCAGCGGGGGCAGGAACAACTGCCGCCCCGGCACCACGAAGGGTACAAACAGCTCCAGCAGCCGCTGCCGCTGACGCGCGGTCATTTCCGCCTGGCCATAGAGTACGGGCAGACCGGCCAGTCGCTCGACCAGACGCAACTGCCGTTGCAGCTCAACCGGGGTCGGCGCCTCTTGCTTCGCCACCATTAGCAAGCACACCTTTCCCCACAGGTCGAGTTCATGAAAGGCAAACCCGTCCGCCAAATAGCGCGGCAGCGTCTTCACCCCTGGCCAGGCCGACAAGGCAGGCACGGCAATGCCCAGCGTCGTCGCCAGATAGGTTTGCAGCGCCTTGCGGAAATCATGGGTCACGATAGTAACGCCTTTAATGTCACTTAACACTTACGAAGTTAAACACCATAATTGACGTTAGTAAAGTCCTTTTTCATCCGCCAGGTACCGATCCCGTTCCGCTGTTGCCGTCCCGCCAGCGCCGACTTTTGGTGACCAAATATGATCGAGCTCCCCGGCCACGGGATGCGATACCACGGGAGGAGGCAGATAAGGAAAGTGCATCATGCCTTCCTAGAATGATCAGCCATGCGCACTATGTTCGGCAACATCTAAAGGCATTGGGTGCGTCTTTACGTAATCTTCAGTTCGCGACCATTATCTATCACGTACAGTCTCACATCGCTGAGGCGGTATTGTCCGCCGGGCCCACCTTGGACGACATACCCCAAGGGATCGCCAGCCTCAACGAAAACTGGAAATGGAAAACCTCCCCAACGCTTCGGATCAGCTATTGCCAGGTCATTCTGGTAGCAGTACTTGCTGCTGCGTTTGATCTTGGCGTACAGCTGTTGGCCTCGAGTGATTTTCTCGGCCTGCTCCTGTTCGTATTGTGCGATCTTTAGCCGCCCCTCCGGCGTGCTCGCATCAATCAGATCGTAGGCACTCATTTGCAATCCTCGTCAGACATTTCGCGCTTTCGTTGGACACCTGAATTGCTGTAACCGCGATGCTTGGCTTGTGTCTTTCGTTTGATTCTGCGCCTCACCTGCCTGCTCATGGGTTGTGGTTCTTGGGTACCACCATTTGCCAGAGCGTTGGCATCAAGGTATGCCATCCTCGCAATTATTAGTGACACGATCCAGCCTGCAGCTTCCGTGTAGGCTCCCACCCACACCATGAATGCGCCAAGCACGGTTCCAATTGAAATCTGGAGCCATATGGGCAATATTTCTCCAGTTTCTGCCATCCACCTCAGAGTGGATTCCCTAAACAGCATTGGGGACAAGAGCAGGCTGAACGCGACGTAGAACTGGGCTGCATACCTTGCCGCTTTGATGTCATAACCCCACCCTGCCACCACGGCGGCAGCGAATGCCGCGACCGGTATAAGTGCCTTGGCTTTCATGCTTGAGGTGACTGTCATTTCGTACTCATTTCACAGTCGGCACCATTTCGCGATTGATTCAGCGCTTCAGTACTGCGTAAGGCCATTAGCTTGGCCACTAGGTCGGCATCGTCAGCGGCATCAATGGGATCTCGCGCTTCAAGGTCCTTTACTGCGCTTTTGACCCACGTCCTGACGGAGGGATCGGTCATTACGGCCAATCGAGCGTGGTCGTAAGAATTGGGCTTTTCCAGCGGCATCAGTCCGCCCCCTCCTTCAACAGCCTGGCAGAATCGCTTGAGGCCACCTTGGCAGCGTAACGGACGGCAATGATTGCCTTGATGACGTGACTGGCTTCGCGCCGAATCGCACCCAGTTTTTCCTCGGTGTCCTTGATAAGCGGCTTTTCCCATTCCTTTGCATGCGCGTAGAGCTTCGGCAGGTGGTAGCCGTGGCTGCCAGGGGGCTTGGTGATGGTGATCCTGATCATCTTCCTGTTGTCCAGTTTCTTCGACCCGTACCACTTCAAACCACACCAATCGATCCTGATCGAGTTGCCCTTCTTGTCACACCGCAGTTGCAGGGTGCTCCTGTTTTCCCATCCAGGAGATTGGCGCTCGTAGGACCTAACAGCCTCCCAATGCTTCATAACGATTTCGTACGCCCGGTCATGCAGGGCCTCCATGCGGTCTTCCAATGCATCTCTTGCCGCCATGTACGGGTCTTGTTTTTCCATGCTGCCGAGCTCCTATTACTTCTAAGCAATCCGACCACGAATTGCTTCTATGAAATATTGCGTGATGAATTTCCTTCGCTTCTATAGAAGCAATCCGGTACCCGATCGCTTCTATAGAAGAGACGTGTTTGGGTTGATTGGAAAGGTTGCCGGAGTCATTCGATGAAAGGATTGGTGCTTCTATAGAAGCGAAGTAATGGCAAATCGCTTCTATAGAAGCACCGCTTTTGCTGCCCAAACCAGTCAATGCATGAAGATCGATAAAGGTTCTCGAGTTCCCCCACATTGACGAAGAATGTATTGGCACCGCCCTACCCTTTCCTGATGCTGAATTGACCATGTGTCATAAGCCATTCCACCTATTCGATTGCGTTCAGCCGTACTGCCTGACTTAAGTAGCGATCGATCAGCCTAGCAAAGCGATTGCCTGAATCCGATTCGAAAAGCATCAACTTTGGATGCTTTTCACCTCAGTTTTGAGACATGCCACTGCTAAGTTGTCTAGCAGTCCGCTGGCAGTCATCAGGCAGGGACAACTTGCATGGCAAAGCTTGAAAGTCTTCCAGGAGTGCACTGGTAGTTCCCTGAAAGTTCGCCTCGCAGGAAATACGAATCGCAGTTCTCTCAAAGTTCTCTGGAGGTCATCTTGAACATCCTTGGCATCGATATCGGCTACTCCAATCTCAAGCTCGCTTTCAGCAAGAGCGGCGAGAAACCGAAAACAATTCTTCGCCCGGCAGGCGCAGCTCCGGCCGACAGATTCGGAAATCGTTTCGACGGAAAGGTTCAGGCCGATTTTCTTCACGTCCTTGTCGGGGACGAGGAGTTTGTTGCTGGTGTATCGCCCGACCGAGCGGAAATGTGGACACGCTCACTGCATGCCGATTACGCATCGAGTCATTCCTACAAGGCACTGTTTCACGCTGGATTGCTTCTGTCTGAGATGGACAGGATCGACACCCTTGTTACCGGCCTCCCTGTCTCACAGTACCTCGACGAGAACCGAAAAAAGGTATTGGTTGAGCAAATGCAAGGTACCCATCAGGTCACCCCCAAGCGAGCAGTCACCGTTGAAAATGTAAAGGTGGTCCCGCAACCCATCGGGGGGCTTCTCGACTACATCGCCCAGGAGGATGCAGACATCGAGGATGCCCGAGTCCTGGTTATCGATCCCGGCTTCTTCTCAGTCGACTGGGTGGTCATTGCGCACAAGGATCTGCATCGGCAGTCGTCAGGCACCAGCCTCAATGCCTCATCGGTTGTCCTGGAGGAGGCATCTCGTCTGATCGCCAAGGATCACGGATCCGCAGTGAACACCGAGACGCTTGAGAATGCCATACGTTCAGGAAAATCGACGGTATTGGTACTCGGACAACGCGTTGACCTGGCGCCATACATTGAACAGGCTGCCCAGACCGTTGGCCCGGTGGTGCTGGAGGCTATCCAGAAGTCGCTGCGCATCGAGAGCAGGATGCCCGACCTGGTGGTACTCGTTGGCGGAGGAGCAACCTTCTTCCGCGATGCCGTACAGAACACATTCGATAAATTGAAGGTAGTCACACCCAAGGATGCGGTGTATTCGAATGCACGCGGCTTCTGGCTGATGGGGAACACCTTGTGACCGGATTTCGCGTCATCATGACCGTCACAGAAGAGGCCAGCCCGGAGCTGTACAAAGCATTGCAAGCTGTCCCATCACGACTTCGGGCGGAACGAGTACGTACCCTTTCCGCCATTGGCTTGACAGCCGTATCTGGCACCGGGGTGCAGACCAGAGTAATTGCCTCTGGCAATGAGCATCCTGTACAGGATAAAGCTGCGCCGTCTGGCTCCGCTCGGGCGGTAAGCTTCGCAAGATCGCTTGCTGACGGCGTCTAACCAGAGACAACAGAACATGCCTTTGGTTGAGCGCAAGGTCGGTCGGCATCATCTCGCGTTCTATCGCGGATGGGTGCAGGGGTTGGATATTAAATCTCTGGCCGACCTCTACCTTGAAACAGGTCTGGATCTTCGGCTGGCCAAGGCAACGCTTACATGGCTGCGCGACACACTTAGCCAGGCCGCTTTACGGCATGGTCGCTGGGGCGAGGCTCGGCTTCTGAAACTGCATCTTGCCGGCGAACAGCGTGATTGTCAGAAAGACTATCCAGCGCTGGAGGAGTTTCGCGTTGAGCATGATCCCGAAGGGTTCTATCGCGAGGACGAGCTGATCCAGCTATATCTGCAAACTTTCCCCCAAGCGGCAGACAAGAAGGTTGGCCAGCGACGCCGCCTCCTCGAGCAGCAACTAGGGGCTTTGGTCTGGATAGAGCAACTGCTCGCCACGGAACCTGTTCCGGATGATTTGGTTTCTGCATGGTTCGACAAACCTGTCGCCGACAGATTGATTCTGGCTGGCATTTCCACCATTGGCGCAATGCACGAGCGCATCAGGGAGCGCGGATATCGCTGGTGGCTGACCGTACCAAAACTCGGCGAAAAAGGCGCGGCCAGAATCGTTGCTTGGCTTCGGGGCTACGAGCAAACGCTTGGGCCACTACCTGGTCACGCATTGGCACCGGTACGTACCCAGTCGACACCCAGCCTGATCCAGCAAAGAGATCGAGTAACCGCCATCGTGCCGATCGAGGCACTGGAGGTTCCCGTGTCTCTCGCAGGAAAATCAGGGTCCAATCGCTATCCTGGACGACCACGAATTGATGCGATCAATGATCACCATGCCATTCAATCCTGGCTGACAACGAAGGCCGGGAGCCCAAACACAGAGCGTGCCTACCGTAAGGAAGCTGAACGCCTCCTGCTATGGGCGGTCATCGAAAGACAGAAAGCACTCGCTGATATGGAGGTTGATGACTGCACCGCTTACCGGGACTGGCTATCGATGCTTGGCCGTACCGTTCCCTCTCAATGGCCATACAGAATTCCTCAGGAGAGTTGGATAGGAAAGCGGAACACCCCACGCTTCAGTCCGAACTGGAAGCCATTCGATGGGGCACTTTCAGCGTCAAGTGTGCGCCACACGCTGACAATCGTATCGAGCTTATTTGAATGGCTCGTCCGGGTCCAATACTTCGCCTTCAACCCGTGGGACGTAGTTGGGAAAAAACCGGCCTCTCAAACCGATGCGCCAGAAGACTTGGAACTGACCAGAGTATTTTCTGAGGCGCAGTGGCAATACCTGAACGATCATCTTGAAACAAAGCCTGACGATCCACATGCGCGACGACTGCGCTTTGTGTTGCCGTTCGCCTACGCCACCGGCCTTCGGCTATCCGAACTGGTCGATGCCATGATTGGCAGGATCTACACCATGTCAGTTAGAAATTCCATCCGGGCACGATGGATGCTCAAGGTGCGTGGCAAGGGAGGAAAGTGGCGCGCGGTTCCTTTGCCTGACAGTGTCCTGTCCGCTCTTCATCAATACCTCAGCCAACGTGGGCTGAACCCCGATCCTCTGGACAATCTACCCGAGACACCTCTGATCGCCAATCTGAATGGAATCGATGCTGTAACACCAAGCAGCCTGTACAAGACGCTGCGAACGTTGTTCCAGTCTGCCGCTGAAGCATTGCGTAGAGACGGGCACACCCAAGAGGCAAAGGATTTCGATCGTGCCTCAGTGCATTGGCTACGGCACACACGTGGAAGTCACCTTGGGACCGCTGGCATGCCGCCGAATCTAATTCAGAAACTACTTGGCCATGCCAGCCTGGCAACCACCAGCATCTATACCGAGTCTGACGACGAGCGCCTATGGCAAGAGCTGACCGAACTGGGGGGGTAGTCATGCGAGTTGAGCTCCGCACTGCAAGCCGAGGATACCTCTTGATCCTGGAGCAGGATCTGTTTGGCGAATTCGTATTGTTCAGGCAATGGTATGGGCTACAGAACAGGCGCGGCGGAATCAAAAGGCAGATCTTCCGTGACGAGGAGTCAGCCAAGCGCGAGTTTGTGAGAGTCCAGAAGTTGCGGGCCAGGCGGGGTTACTGTCCCCTTGGCCAATAACAAAGTGCATTTGAATTACTTCCAGAGCACTTTGTGACCAGCAACAGCCGCCGATCAGGCCATGCTTTCCCCCTTGGTAGCTCACAGGAGACTTTCAGAGCACTCAATTTACCTCTAGGGTTTGATTCAACCCGCAGGAAACTTTCTGGGCACTTCTACGCTACCTGGCACAAACGGTCGAGGTCCCATGAAAGCGAGATGCACCTCCAGATGACTTGCAGGTAGCTTAGTGTCGACTGGTGCTGCCGGGGAATGAATCCGATCACAACTGCTTTCACTCAAAAGTCTGTCGCTCAAAAGTCTTGCAGTTTGTTAGATATTTTGTTAATTTATCTAACAACTAGACAGCCATGAACACATCCCAAGCCATCCGCGAGCGCATCGCGACTCTACCCGCCGAAAAACCCTTCACCCCAGCCCAATTCGCTGGGTTGGGTTCGCGTGCGTCCATTGACCAGGCCCTGATGCGCCTGACCAAGGATGCCCGCATCGAGCGACTCGGCCGAGGTCTTTACGTCGTGCCCAAAACCAGCCGCTTTGGTCTGAAGGCCATGCCCTCGCCTGAAACCGTGGCGCAGATGGTCGCTGCCAACGAAGGGGCGTCAATCGAGGTTCACGGTGCTGAGTCAGCGCGCCGCTTTGGCTTCAGCACCCAAGTGCCAACCCAACCGGTTTTCTACACAACCGGTTCATCGCATACAGTGCGGATAGGCAAGCTACAGGTGCGCTTACAACACGTTGCTGCGCGGAAGCTGGCGTTGGCCGGTCGCCCGGCTGGCATGGCCTTGTCCGCACTGTGGTACCTCGGTCGTCGGCAGGTAACGCCCACCACCTTTGAGCGCATCGCTGCCAAGCTGCCCCAGGCTGAATTCGAGGTGCTGCGCAACGCAAAATCCTCGATGCCGGCCTGGATGCTGGAAGCCCTTCGCCGTTACGAAGAAGGCGTGGTGACTCATGGCTAAATTGAACCGGGAAAACTACTTCAACCTGTCTGTCAGCGAACAAGCCGGTCTGCTTCAGAGTTTGGCGCCCATCATGGGGCGCCGGGCCGAGATTCTCGAAAAAGACATCTGGCTATGCCTGGTTCTCCAAATCCTGTTTCATCTTCCGTGCCGCAAGCCGATGGCTTTCAAGGGTGGCACGTCCCTTTCGAAGGTTTACAAGGCAATTGATCGATTCTCCGAGGATATCGACGTCACGGTCGATTACCGCAGCTTGGTGGGCGAGGCACCTGAATTGGAGTTAATTACCAGCAACAGCCAACGCAGCAAGCTGTCGGATGCATTGAAATCCGCGCTTACCACGCATGTCGTCGATGAACTGGTGCCAGCGTTACGCAATGCCTTGTCGGCAGCACTACCCAACCAGCCCACCAGTATCGAGGTCAGCGACGACGCCGAAAAGCTCTGGGTGTTCTACCCCAGCGCCGTCGAGAACACCGACGCCTATCTGCGCCCGAGCATCCTGATCGAATTCGGCGGACGTAACTCGACCTTGCCGCAAAGCACGCTGTCCATCGCACCCGACATCGCCGAACACATTCCCCAGTTGGCATTGCCGGTGGCGCAAATCACGGTGCTGTCGGCTGCCCGGACCTTTTGGGAAAAGGCAACGCTGATCCACGTCGAGTGTCACCGACCGTCTCTGCGGCCGAGTGCCGAGCGATTATCACGTCATTGGTATGACCTGGCTCGACTCGCTGATCACGAGGTTGGCAAACAGGCCCTAGAGGACACTGAACTGCTGCGTGACGTCCTGCGTATCAAGGAAACCTTCTACCGCAGCAAGTTCAGCCACTACGACCGCTGCACTACGGGCGGGTTGCGCTTGATCCCTGATGCCCAACTGCTGGAGGTGCTGCGCCAAGACTACCAAGCAATGCTGGCCGCGCAGATGTTCTACGGAGACACCGTGAAGTTCGAGGAGATTGTGGAACGCTTGCGGGTTCTGGAGGCAACGATAAACAGCCTCAGTCGAAAATGACTGCATAACGACAGAGCCATAAATGCTCGTCGCGGACTGCTGCACAGCGCTGCTAAGCCAGCATGCGACCGCAAGCAGCTCAACATGTTGATCTATAAGCTTATCTAGCTCTCCTGTTCAGGATGGGTGAAGTTATCGGGGAAAAATCGCATTCTTGATAATGGGGATTATCATGAACACAACATGCCATCTATTGCCAGAATTGCTAATCGTAGCAACGGATCCAAGCATTGGGCCAGATTACGGTTTGACTGTCGGTCTACTGCATAGGTGAATGAGCGCAGACGGTCACGTGATAACCGTCACTCGATCTGAGCAATAGACATCCAGGGGACTGCTCCACTCTGAAACCTGCCGGATACCCAAGACGTGCTAATCGGCCTGAGCTGACCGTGGGACTGCGGTCAGTGTCGGTCGGCAAAGCGCCGGTCAACGGCCCTTCAGTCGCTGATGGAGGTCAATGGCTGCTCCCCCGCCTGGCGAACTCACACAAGCGACCCCATGCAGCCTTTCACCTTGGCCGGTTTTCGGGCAGGAATCGCCTTGTTACAGTCATTCAGGATAATCCACCGTGGTTCCTGAACTAACCATGATTGTGATTCGTTTTCAGATAGATGTCGCTGGTTCGCATGTGGTTGAGCTCCCACTCCATCAACTTGCCATAGACCTCACTGGCGGTGAGAGGGGTATGTGACATCGATTCAAACTGGAGATTGACCAGTTCCTCAAGGAAGTGTTGATGCTGGGCGATGTGCTGTTCGATGTGGTGCTCCTCAATGCCCTTGGACTTCATGTAGCTCTCTTCGGTATCGAAGTGCGTCAGGAACAGATGGTTCAGCGAGGACAGGAGTTCGCTGGCATGTTCTGCATAGACCCTCTCTTCTTTATTATCCAGCAGCCTTTGTGTCAGGGCATGCAATTCCTTGTGCTGGGAATCGATGATCGGGACACCGGTTAGCAGTTCGACCGGGAGGTCATTTAAGATCTGGTTGGATTCAACCTGATTTTCAAGGATAAGCTGGATACGACGATCCACCTTGAGGTTGTCCATCAGGTTGAAGAGTTGGGTAGAAGTGGCAATTAGCGTGGTGTCGAAGTAGTTTCGTACTTCCTCCGACCCCTTGTCTTTCAAAAGACGCAGCAACTCGCAGGTCTGTTCATGGAAATGTTGGTGTACCTGCTTGATCTCCGAAAAATGCTTCAGAGACTGATAAGAAGTATCCGCCGTATCAAGCCATTTGCCGAAGTTGCACTCATGGGCATTGCTGTTAACGTCGATGTTTTCAATGCCGTCTAGCTTCCAGTCAAGGTGCAGGAGATAGATTTTGTGGCTACTTTGTGCGATGTCAATTTGGTACATGGCAGGAAAGAGTATGTTTATCAAAAAAACTTTAGGCAATTTTAATATAGCCCCGTCTGACCTTCGTTTCTGTGTCACAAGCCATAGTCGTATCAGGAGATGGTTACACCATTTCGCCAATATCGGCTCAAGATTCATTGCTGACGTTGGTTCATCACAGGTTCCGGACGGCTTTTGGCCGAATGCACGAATACAACATGATGCCATAAAGCGGCCGCACGGGTGGTGCGCTCGTGCAGCCGCAAGGTGCTGGCTAGATTTCAGTCTGCTCCGAAATCTCCAGCGCATCGTCCACCTCGATGCCGAGGTAGCGAACGGTGCTTTCCAGCCTATGTCCCGTAGTACATAGACTCGACTATCTCCCGCGCCGGACTATGTCCCGCAGCACATGCAAACGCCAATGGCCGGGCATGTACATGCACTTCGCGGGACATAGGTGGCCGCGCTACAAGCCCTTGAGAAACGCGAGTAGCGGA
>JAVEXE010000267.1:0-3076 GCA_034004105.1 Azonexus sp.
CCTGCAGATTCGGCGTCAGCGCCGCGTAGGTCACCCCCGGCTGCCGCGCAATCCCCGCCAGCACCTGCGCGTTATCCCCCATCTGCGGCACCCATTTCGGCGAAACAAACGAAGTCGCCTCAATCACCCGCACCCCCGCATCGGCCAGCCGGTTGATCAGCTCAATCTTGGTTTCAGCGGGAACGAGTTGCTTTTCATTCTGCAACCCGTCGCGCGGGCCAACTTCGACGATTTTGACGTTAGGGGGTAGGTTTTTCATGGGTTCTGTCTCCTTTGTTTTTATGGGTTAATGCGGTCAAAGTGAAAGGAGTTCTTCATCAGTGATGTTGAACTCATTGCTGAAGCTGACGCTTGCAATGCCGGCCAGGGTGCCAGTTCGACGAGGCTGAATAGTGGGCAATTGGTCACAAGGAATCAGGGCCGCAACTTTTTTACGGTTGCGCCCGTATGCCACAACAACGGTTTCCTCGGCACGAACCGAGTCAATCATTTCCGAAAAACGCGCTTTGAAATCGCTGACTTTTAATGTTTGCATGATCTTGTGTTCTGCATGCTGATTGGCATGGTTTGATCCTAGTAAGCCGGAGTTTGTGTCAAGTTGTCAACTTTGCCAGACCGCGCCCCAGCAGGGTGCAGGGGTTTATGGGTTCAATTGCCAAAAAAAACCAAGTAGGTTAATGTCCGCCTATGGAAAAACGCACTCCTCATTGCAGGCTATCGGTCATAAAAGCTTTGGTTGAAGCTGGCAAAGTGCGGGCGACCCACTCAGCCAGAATTGGTGCAACCCAGTTGGGCTTGGAGTTGTCCGGCATGCTGGCCGTGGTGCGGGCGCTTGAGCCTGCGGATTTTTACAAGAGCATGACTACCCACGCCGATCACACGGTTTGGCAGGATGTCTACCGCCCGAGCACGCCGGCTGGAGATGTGTATCTGAAACTTACGGTCATTGATGACTTGTTGATCGTGTCCTTCAAGGAGCTATAAACATGAAATGTCCTGTTTGTGGTGCGGCGGATCTGGTCCACGACACCCGTGACCTGCCTTATACCTACAAGGGTGAAACTACGACGATCCCTGCGGTCACTGCCGACTTTTGCCCTGCGTGTGATGAGTCGATTACCGACATGACCGAGACCGAGCGTGTCATGCGGGAGATGCAGGCCTTCAACAAGCAGGTCAATGCGGCCATTGTCGATCCAGCTTTCATCGTCAATGTGCGCAAAAAACTTGCGCTCGACCAGCGCGAGGCGGGGGAAATTTTCGGCGGCGGCGTCAATGCTTTTTCTCGTTACGAAAATGGCAAGACCAAACCACCTCTTGCCCTGGTGAAATTGCTCAAAGTCCTGGACCGCCACCCCGACTTGCTTAACGAAGTCAGGGCGGCGTAACGGGCACAGGGCGGGTTAGCCCTGCTCAAACTCCACCAATGCCGCTCCGTCGGCGACCTGTTCGCCGGCGGTGTAGCAGAAGGCTTTGACGGTGCCTGTGGCGGGGGCGGTGATGGTGTGTTCCATTTTCATGGCTTCCAGAATCAGCAGCGGGGTGCCTTTTTCGACCTTCTGGCCGACCTGGGCGAGCAGGGCAACGACTTTGCCGGGCATGGGGGCGGTGAGGCCGCCGCCGTGGCTGTCGCCGGCGTCGACGCGGTGCAGGGGATCATCGCGTAGCAGGACGTAGGTGCTGCCTTGCAAAAAGACGCTGCGTTTGTCGTCGACCGCAACAACGCTGGCGATCAGGCGGCGGTCGTCGAGTTCGACGGCAAAGCGGTCGCCATCAAGCTTTTTGCCGCGTGCTACGGTCGACTGCCCGGCGAGGCTGATTTTCCAGCTATCGCGCTGGTAACTGACCTGCACGTCGACCAGCGTTTCGCCTTCCTTGAAACTGATGGTGCGTGCGGCTGACAGGTTCATCCGCCAGCCGTCGCGGGCGTGCCAAGGCGACCAGGGGTCGCCGCTGTTTTTGGCGACCAGCTTGGCTTCATGCTGTTCCCACAGCAGCTCGCCGACGGTGGCGACCAGCAGAACGTCGCGTGGGGCGGGCTGGGCTTCGGGGAAGAGGAAGTCTTTTTGCCGTTCGATCAGGCCGGTGTCGAGGTCGGCGCTGGCAAAGGCCGGGCAGGCGACGAGGCGCGACAGGAAGTCGATATTGGTGGTCAGGCCGGCGACCTGATAATCCGCCAGAGCCTTGCGCATGCGGGCCAAGGCACCATCCCGGGTTTCATCCCACACAATCAGCTTGGCGATCATCGGGTCGTAGAAGGGCGTGATTTCGTCGCCTTCTTCAACGCCGGTATCGACGCGCACGTTCAGCGATTCGGCGGGCGGGGCGAGGCGGATCAGTTTGCCGGTGGCGGGCAGGAAGCCCTTGTTGGCGTCTTCGGCGTAAATCCTCGCTTCGAGCGCATGGCCGCGGATTTCCAGTTGTTCCTGACGCAGCGGCAGCGGCTGGCCGGCGGCGACGCGTAATTGCCATTCGACGAGGTCTTGCCCGGTGATCATCTCGGTGACCGGGTGTTCGACCTGCAGGCGGGTGTTCATTTCCATGAAGTAGAAGGTGCCGTCCTGATTGGCGATGAATTCGACCGTGCCGGCGCCGACATAGCCGACGGCCTTGGCTGCCGCGACGGCGGCTTCGCCCATCTGACGGCGGCGGGCTTCCGGCATGCCGGGGGCGGGGGCTTCTTCCAGTACTTTCTGGTGACGGCGCTGCACCGAGCAGTCGCGTTCAAACAGATAAACGCAGTTGCCGAGCGTGTCGGCAAAGACCTGGATTTCGATGTGGCGCGGCTTGGTGATGTATTTCTCGATCAGCACATGGTCGTCGCCAAAGCTGGAAATGGCTTCGCGCTTGCAGGAAGCCAGCGCGTCGAGGAAGTCGGCGGATTTTTCGACCAGGCGCATGCCCTTGCCACCACCACCCGCGGCGGCTTTGATCAGCACCGGGTAGCCGATCTGGTCGGCTTCCTTGTGCAGTAGGTCCGGCGTCTGGTCGTCGCCGTGGTAGCCCGGTGTCAGCGGCACGTTGGCGGCACCCATCAGTTTCTTGGCTTCCGATTTGGAGCCCATGGCGCGGATGG
>JAVEXE010000268.1:0-3072 GCA_034004105.1 Azonexus sp.
CCGACAAGCTCTTTCAGTTTGCCCAAAGCGACAGCCAGGCCGACCCGGCAACCAAGGAAGCCCTGCGCTACCGCACCGCGCTCTACCGTGGCTTCCGCTCGCTCGCCGAGCGTCCGCTATGTACCGCCACGGCCATCGAGGTTTGCCGCACGACCAAAGGCGTGGCCATGGATATCCGGCGCACGCCCGGTACACGTCTGGCCAACGACCGCACAGGCGAAACCATCTACACCCCGCCAGAAGGCGAAACCCGGCTGCGCGACCTGCTTTCCAACTGGGAGAAATTCCTGCACTACCAGGAAGACATCGATCCCTTGGTGCGCATGGCGGTTGCCCATTACCAGTTCAAGGCCATCCACCCCTTCACCGACGGCAACGGCCGCACCGGTCGTATCACCAACATCCTCTACCTCATCCAGCAAAACCTGCTCGGCTTGCCCATCCTCTACCTGAGTCGGCACATCATTGCCCACAAAGCAGACTATTACCGGCTGCTGCTCGACGTCACGCGCCATGGTGCCTGGGAACCCTGGATACTCTTCATGCTGCAAGCCGTTGAAGAAACCGCCCAATGGACTACCGCCAAAATCGCCGCCATCCGCAGCTTGGCCGAACACACCGCCAACTACATCCGGGAAAAACAAGCCAAGATTTACAGCCGCGAACTGGTCGACGTCATCTTCGAGCAGCCCTACTGTCGCATCGCCAACCTGGTCGACAAGAAAATCGCCCAACGTCAGGCCGCCTCAAACTACCTCAAGGAACTGGTCAATATCGGCGTACTGAAAGAACTGCAAGTCGGTCGGGAAAAACTGTTTACCCACCCCAAGCTGATGCAACTCCTCACCCGCGACAGCAACCAGTTTGCCGCCTACGCCTGAATCCGGTTCATCACGCCGCCGACCAATGCCATCGATCGACACCGTCAACTATTACGATACCCATGCCGATGCCTTCTTCGCGGAGACACGGGGTGTTGACATGGCACCACTCCATCAACGCTTTCTTGCCCAGTTACCAGTTGGCGCACATATTCTCGATGCAGGTTGCGGCTCGGGGCGTGACAGCAAAGAATTTCTGCAACAGGGTTATCGCGTCACGGCGTTCGATGCATCCAAAAAATTGGTTGCCTTGGCACAAGAACATACGGGCTTGCCGATTGCTCAACGTAGCTTTGCCGATGTTGACGAAGTCGCTACTTATGACGGCATCTGGGCTTGCGCCAGCCTGCTCCATCTACGGGAAAAGCAGCTCCCGGAAACATTGCAGAGACTTTGGCGAGCGCTCAAGCCCAACGGGATTCTTTATCTCAGCTTCAAATACGGCGAAGGTGAACGCGAGCACCATGGACGGCACTTTACCGATGCGACCGAAAGCCGGTTGGCTGACTGGCTAACGGCTCTGCCTGGTGTAGCTTCGACGGAGACCTGGATCACCACAGACCAGCGCCCCGGCCGGACTGAGCATTGGTTGAACGCACTGATTTGTCGTAGCTCTGAATCCATTGATACACCCAAGCTGGTTATCGGTGGCCGCGACCATCCGTTCCTGCCGCAACTCTCCCATGCCATTGCGCATGCGGATGAAATCGACATGACCGTTGCTTTCATAAAATCCAGCGGTCTACGCTTGTTGATGCCGG
Organism: Azonexus sp.; assembly: GCA_034004105.1. Taxonomy (GTDB): domain Bacteria; phylum Pseudomonadota; class Gammaproteobacteria; order Burkholderiales; family Rhodocyclaceae; genus Azonexus. Next base: position 1,643 of record JAVEXE010000268.1, read on the forward strand.
ACTTTCAGGAAGCGTTATCCCGGGCGACATCGGAAAAGCCAGTCCGTTTACGCATTCTGACCAGCGATTATCTGGATGTCACCGATCCGGAAGCCTTGCGTCTGTTGATGCTGCTGCAAGCCAAAGGGGCCCAGATCAAGGTGTTTGAATCGGCGGGTCAGAGCTTCCACATGAAGGCTTACCTGTTTGCGCATTTTCGCGATGGGCAACTGCACGGCACCGCCTTTATCGGTTCCAGCAATATCAGCCGCCAGGCCCTGACTGATGGGCTTGAGTGGAATTACCGGATCGACTTCCCCGGCGATGATGGTTTTCTTGAAGCCCGCAAGCAATTTGAAAAGCTGTTCGCTCTGCCAGGTTGCGTCGATCTTAGCGATGACTGGATCAGCGCCTACGAAGAACGGCGCAAGCCCATGGTTTTGCCCCTGGCCGTCGGGAACAAGGACGACGATCCCCCGCCGGCGCCAACAGAAATTCAGCGGGATGCGCTTGCTGCTTTGCGGGATACCCGCGCCCTGGGGTACCGGCGCGGATTGGTTGTCCTGGCGACCGGCCTCGGCAAAACCTGGCTGGCTGCATTTGATGCACGTCAGGCCGAGGCGCGCCGCATTCTCTTCGTTGCCCATCGCGAAGAAATTCTGACGCAAGCGGCAAGTACGTTCTTGCGCATCCGTCCAAAAGCCCGCATCGGCTTCTATATGGGGCAGCAGCGCGATGCCGAAGTCGACATCCTCTGTGCATCGATCCAGACCCTGGGCCGTAATCACCATCTGCAGCAGTTTGCAGCGCAGCACTTCGATTATGTCGTCGTCGACGAGTTTCATCATGCGGCAGCGCCAATGTATCGACGCTTACTCCAGCATTTCACGCCTCACTTCCTGCTTGGCCTGACAGCCACGCCGGATCGTAGTGACCAATCGGACATACTGGCGCTGTGTGACGACAACCTGGTTTTCGAACGCAATCTATTTGCCGGTATCGACGGCGGCTTCCTTGCCCCGTTTCAGTACTACGGCATTTTCGACGAGTCGGTCGACTACCGGGAAATCCCTTGGCGCAATGGTCAATTCGACCCCGATGCACTCGCCAAAAAGCTTGCCACCCGTGCCCGTGCTCATCACGCCCTACGCGAATGGCAGGACAAGGCACAAACCCGTACCCTCGCCTTTTGTGTGTCACGTCGGCATGCGGAATTCATGGCCGAGCGGTTCCGTGCCGCCGGTCTTGCTGCCGCTTCGGTTTATGCTGGCTCCGAACTGTCACGAGGCGAGGCATTGCAGCAACTGGCCGAAAACCGATTGCAAGTGATCTTTTCCGTCGATCTGTTCAACGTAGGTGTCGACCTGCCCGCCATCGACACCGTGATGATGCTGCGGCCAACCGAATCGAAAATCCTCTTCCTGCAGCAAGTTTTCCTCGGTCTACGACAT
>JAVEXE010000039.1:0-14156 GCA_034004105.1 Azonexus sp.
AAGCCACACACCGTCTGCGCCAAGGCGAAGTCAGCGAATCGGCGCGCAAACTGCCGATCATCGCCATGACGGCCAATGCCATGCAAGGCGACCGAGAACAGTGCCTGAACGCCGGGATGGACGACTATCTGGCCAAGCCGGTCAATCAGAAGCTGCTGCTAGCCGCCCTGCTTCGCTGGCATGCTGGCAAGCTGGCCTAGATCCCGAGCTGCCAGCACCTCACGCAAAACCTCCTCGAAACGGCTGACAACCTCGGACCACTGGCGCGACAGCATCGCCGCTCGCGCCTTTTGCCCCATGCCAACAAGACGCTGGCGGTCGGCCAGCGTCTCCAATGCAGCCTCGATAAAGGCGGCCTCGTGGCCCGGCGCAACGACCCGGCCGTTCTCACCATCGACAATCAATTCTGCCGCTGCGCCGCTGCGGTAGGCCAGGACGGGCACGCCGCTGGCCATTGCCTCGGCAACCACGTTGCCGTAGGTTTCGCTCAAACTGGGAAACAGGAAGAGATCCGCACTGGCGTAGTGCCTTGCCAGATCCTCCCCCAGGCGCATACCGGAAAATTGATGATCAGGATTGTCGACCGCGAGACGCTGGGCAGCAGGACCATCGCCAACCCAGATCATGCGTGCGCCAGGATGGCGGGCCCTGATGGCGTCAAAACATCGCTCGACCAGCCCCAGATTCTTCTCCGGTGCCAAACGACCCACATAAAGGCATGCCGGCCCTTCCTCGACCGTGCGCCAAGCAGCACGCAATTGTACGGAGCGATGCGCAGGATCGTAGCGCTCGGTATCGACACCACGTCCAACCACCCGCACCCCCGGCACACCCTCGCCAGCAAGCTCGGCAGCCAGCGCCGCCGTCGGTACCATAGTAACCAGCGTTCGCCGATGCAACATGCGCAAGTAGGCCGCAACCAGTGGGCGCAACCACCCCAGGCCGTAATGGACACTGTAACGATCAAAATTGGTATGAAAACCGGACGTCACCGGAATTCCGAGTCGGCGAGCCGCCGTCACAGCGGACCAGCCCAGCGGCCCCTCGGTCACCACGTGTACAAGATCCGGACGACTTTCTCGCCAGCGCCGACAGAGAAACCCGCCTGCCGGCAGACCGGCGCGAACACTGGCATAGCCTGGCAAGGGCACGCCGGACAGGACATGTTCGCCGGCACTACCATCGTCATTCTCACCCTGACGAGGTCGCCAGACTTCAACCCGATGCCCGGTTTCACGCAAGCCGGCAACCAGCCGCCCGACGGTCATGGCAACACCATTGACCTCGGGCGGGTAAGTTTCGGTCACGACTGCGATCGTCAGTGGTGCGCCGGCAAGCGCCTTGGAAACGGATTTTTCGCATTGTGTGGCACGCATGAGCCTCCCCCTTGAGACCCGCACCTTATGCAGAATTTGCTAAGTTTTCGTGACAGCCGGCACCTGGATCAACTCAAGCCTTCTCGCCACGCGTCAGACGCATCTCTACGTCATCGAGCACGGTCAGCAGATCAGCGATGCTATCGATGACATAATGCGCCCCGGCTGCGGTGAATTCGGGAGCGATACGTCGCCGCAGTGAAGCGCGCTCATCTTCGTCGGCAGCCTCGTACTCGGCCTGAGTCAAGCCAGCCGGGCTACCCGAAAGCATGACGCCAACCGTCCACATGCCCGCATTGCGCCCTTCGTAGATACCCGGCAGGGTGTCGTCGACTTTGACACAGTGCGCCACATTGCCAATTTTCAGGTCAAGTACGCATTGCAGCGCCATCCACGGACCAGGGCGTGCGCCAGCGGCAAGGTCATCGGCACAGACGGTACAGTCCGGCACATAGCCATTGGCAGCCGCCGCCTGCATCAATTTTTCCATGACAACACGCGGATAGCCGGTCGTCGAACCAACCTTCAGCCCGCGTGCACGCACCGCGGCAAGCGTTTCGAGCGTGCCAGGAATCAGCGCTGCGTGTTCGCCAACACGCTCGACCTGCAATGGCAGGAAGGTCTGGTAAATGTGGTCGATGTCGTCATGGTTCATCGAACGACCGAATTTTGCCCGCCAGCGGGCGTCGACCGCAGGATCGCGGCCCAGCGCCTCAATGTGCTGCCATTTACCCAGCCCCATCGGGCCACGCGCTTCGGCCAGCGTCAGTACAAAATCATAGGCAGAGCGGAAGGCGTCGACGAAAATCTGGGTCGGCGCAAAAGAACCAAAGTCGACCGTCGTGCCAGCCCAGTCAAAAATGACAGCTTCAAGTTGTTGTTGCATGGTGTCTCCTGAGAAAAATTCAGCCAGAGGATTTATTGGCTCGGGCAAACGTGCAAGCCGCGAGAAATTCCGGGGTGTAGGGATCAAAATTGCCGTGCCGGCCAGGGGCCAAGCCAAGCGCCAGTTCAGGCGAGAGAAGACCAGGTTCGTCGCAAACCCATTCGGCCAGCAGGCGGCCAACGCCGCCCGAGAAACTGATCCCTGAACCATTGCAGCCGCTGGCGATAAACAGCCCGCTTAACGTCGGATGCGGACCAAGAATGAGTTGATTGTCGATGGTGTAATTGCTGGGTCCGGTCAGATAATGGGCGATGCCCAGTGATTCAAGACGCGGAAAATAGGGCAGCAAAGGCTCTGCCCCCTCGGCAAGGTTGGCCCAACCATCGGGGTCATTCTCGTCGAAGACGAAGCCGGCAAGATCGGCGGGCAGAGAACGCGGATCAGCCACTGCGGGGCGCTGTTCGCGCACGCCGAAAAGCAGTGCGCCAACTTCCGGACGGGCGTAGGCCCGGATGGCCGGCAGCAGTACGATGGCACCGTCACGAGGAAAACACGCCGCTGGCTCGCTGATCCAGTACTGGCTGCGCACCGGTGCCATCGGTAGCGGCAATCCTGTCGGCACGGACAGCAGGTTTGCCCAGGCACCCGCCGCATTGATCACGATGCGTGCTGGCAGAAACTCACCGTCAGCCAGACGAACACCACTAACCTGACCATTGGCGTGTTCGATGGCAACAACGTCAGCGTTCAGGCGGGTATTGACCCCCAGTTGTCCGGCAACACGTTGATAAGCGGTCGAAAACAAATAGGGCTCGACGTAACATTCGTCAGGGTAATACACCGCCACATCGAAAGCTTCATGTGCCAGCCAGGGGGCCAGCCGGGCAGCCGCAGCGTGAGCAGAAGCATCCTCAAGCCATTCGGACGCAATGCCGAAGGCGGCACAGTGAGCCGCGCGAGCACGTAGCGCGTCAGCATGACTGCGTGGCGCGGCGTGCAGGGCACCAACCGTATGCCTGCCAATACATTCACCGAATTCGCGTTCCAGGATCTCGATCGCACGGAAAGTTTCCTGGGCCAGATGAATCTGGGCGGGATCATCGCGTACCAAGGTCACCAGCGCGGCAGCACGGCTCGTTGCCCCACCGGCTGGCTGGCCGCGTTCAAGAATCTGCACCCGTTTGCCTTGGCCACGCCGCGCCAGATAAAAGGCGATGGCGGCACCGAAGATGCCACCACCGATGATCAGGATGTCACGGTCGACTGGGGAATTTGCCATATTTTCAGCCGTCGACCGCAACATTCATTTCGCGCAGCGTCGCCCCCACGGCATCGACAACCTTGGCCACGTCCTGCGTCGTCAATGCCCCAATGCAACCGATGCGGAAGGTTTCAACTTCGGTCAGCTTGCCTGGATACAGGATGAAACCTTTGTCACGCACCGCCGCGTAGAAAGTCTTGAAGTCGTAGTTCGGGCTGGCCGGCGCGTGAAAGGTGACGATGATCGGTGCCTGGTGTTCAGGTGCCAGGAAAGACTTGAGCCCGAGCCCCGCCATCCCATCGACCAATGCCGCGCAGTTGGCGACGTAACGGGCGTGGCGCGCAACCAGACCGCCTTCCTCAAAATACTGTGCAAGCGCAGCGTGTAGCGCGACGACGACATGGGTCGGCGGCGTGAAGCGCCATTGCGTCGTCTTTTGCATATAGACCCACTGGTCGTGCAAATCCATCGCCAGCGAATGGCAGTTGCCGGCAGCGGCCTCCAGCGCGCTCTTGCGGACGATGACGAAGCCCATGCCTGGCACGCCTTCCAGGCACTTGCCGGAAGCGGCGACCAGCGCCGCAATCGGCGTCGTGCGCAGGTCGATGTCGAGCGCGGCGAACGAGCTCATCGCGTCGACGATCAACTCGCGGCCCTGACGGGCGACGGCCACAGCGATCTCGGCGAGCGGGTTGAGGATGCCGGTGCCGGTTTCGCAATGGACCTGGGCGACATGAGTGATCGCCGGGTCGGCGGCGAGCGCTGCCTCGATGGCCACCGGGTCGGCCGGTTGGTCTTCGGCGAAGCGCAGTTCGACGGCCTCGCGTCCGAGGTAGCTCAGGATTTTCAGGATGCGTGCGCAGTAGGCACCGTTGTTCGGCACCAGCACCTTGCCCTGGCGCGGCACCAGCGTACCCAACGCGGCTTCGACCGAGAAGGTACCGGAACCCTGCAGCGGCACGCAGACGTGGCTGTCCTCGCCGTAGGCGATGGCAACCAACTGCCGGCAGACGTCGGCAGTAATGCGGTTAAAGGCAACGTCCCAAGAACCCCAGTCGTGCAGCATTGCCTGCTTGGTGCGCAACGAGGTAGTGAGGGGACCGGGGGTGAGCAGCAGTGGATCACGGTCGACGGCGTACATGGATGAAATCTCCGGGAGTTTTAACGCTGAAAATGGCGCCAAGCCTGATGGCGGCGCAACAGCAGGTGGGTAAGCAGGGAATAGACGAGACTGATAACAGCCGAAGTCAGCACGATCAGCGTGGCCATCGCCGCCGCCGGGCCAAGTTCGCCGGCCTCATCGAGGTTAAGAATGGCGACTGCTGCCGGCAGCGTGTTACTGGAATAGAGAAAGACCAGCGCCGACACCGTGGTCATTGCGTTGATGAACAGGTAGCGGGCGATTTCCAGCACCGCCGGCAGGCAGACCGGCAGCGTTACCCGCCACAGGGTGACAAAGCGCGACACTTTGAGCGAGGCCGACACCGCCTCGAACTCGCGGTCCAGGCTCTTCAGTGCGGTAACAGCAGTCAGGTGGCAGGGCGTGTAGAAATGGACGATGGTAGCAATGACCATGATGGTCAGCGTGTGGTAAAGCCCATTGAGCGGATTGTCCGGCGAATTGAAGAAAAGGATGTAGCCAATGCCCAGCACCAGACCGGGCACGCCCATCGGCAGCGCCGCCATTGCCCGAACCGCCGTTCCCAACGCCGCCGGGCGGGCCGGAGTACGTTCGAGCAACCACGCCCCCAGGAAGATCAGCGGAGTGCCGAACAGCGCAGTCAGCCCGGCAATCTTCAGGCTGTTCAGCCAGGCTGCCAGAACCCCGGCCTCGGCCAGACCGTAGATGTAGTGATCAAACGTCAGTTCGAGGTTGTACGGCCAGAAACGAACCAGCGAGGTGTACATCGCCATGCCAAGTACACCGATCATCGCCGTGCCGATCAGTGCGCAGTAGATCAGCAGCGGCATATCACGCCGCCAGTCAGGACGCGGCTGATAGGGCACGGCACGGGCGGTTAGACTGGCCTGCTGGCGGCGCTGCACCCAGGTATCAATCGCGAAGGCAAACAGCACCGGCAACAGAAGCAACAAAGCGACAATGGCACCGCGCCCAAAGTTATGTTGACCGACAACCTGGATATAAACCTCGACAGCAAGCACCTGAAAATTCCCGCCAATCACCTTGGGGATGCCGAATTCGCTGACCGAATAGGCAAAGACCACCAGCGCGGCGCTGATCAGCCCGTACTTGGCCGCCGGCAGGGTCACCGTCAGGAAGCGCCGCCAGCGCGAGGCACCCAGCGCATCGGCCGCTTCGTACAGCCTGCCGTCGGCAGTCGCCAGCGCAACGATGAGAATCATCAAGGCATGAGGAAAAGCCGCGTATACCGTGGCCATGACGATGCCGATGGGTCCGTAAACGGAAGCGCCGCCCAGCCAGGCCTTGAGCACCCCTTGGGTACCAAACCACTGGATGAAAGCAATGGCACCCACCAGCGAAGGCCCGAGCAGGGCCGACAGTCCAAGCAAGCGCCACACACCGGTCAAGGGCAGGCAGGCGCGCTGGATGGCGTAAGCGTAGAGAAAGGCCAGCGGCACGGTGATTACCGTTACCAACGCCGCCACCCATAGCGTATTCCAGGCTGCCGTCGCCATGCCTGGCGTACTGGCAAATTCCGCAAACCGCACCAGACTGAAAGCACCGTTGTCGTCGCGCACGCTGCCAATAAGCAAAGCCAGCAAGGGCAACACGAGGAAGATGGCAAGGCCAAGCGCAACAACAAGTAGTAGCGCACCCGGCGCACGCTCGCTGCTGGCCGACACCTGGGGACGGAAAATGGCTGACAGACTCAGGTTCATGCCGCCTCCGGCAGCGGTTGCAGGTGTTCAGCCGGAATTCCGAGACGCAGCAATGCCCCCGGACGAATTTCCCGACCACAAAGGTAGTTGCTGGAAAACTGGGCGACCAGCGGCCGACCATCGCCGGTACGCGCCTGCAAGGTCACCAGCGAATATGGGCCAAGGAATTCGCACTTGAGGACGTGAGCGTAGAACGTGTTTTCGCCTTGATCCAGCGTTTCGTGCAGTCGGATGTCCTCGGGACGGATGTAAAAGCGGGCCACGCCATCAGTGGGAAGCCTGGCGGCTGTACGCAGCAGCAAGTCGCCGCAGCGTGCGTGATGCGTTCCGACACACTCGGCAGTCAACAAATTGCCTCGACCAATGAAATCGGCGACAAAGTCGTTGCCAGGCTGGCGGTAAATTTCTCGGGGTTCGCCCACTTGCTGGATGCACCCCTTCTGCATGACAACGATGCGGTCGGCCATGGCCAGCGCTTCTTCCTGATCGTGCGTGACCATGATCGTGGTCACCCCGAGACGCGTTTGCAGCGCGCGGATTTCGCCACGCAAGCGGACACGTTCGATCGCATCGAGGGCTGACAATGGCTCGTCGAGCAGCAGCAAGTCGGGGGCTGTGGCCAGCGCACGAGCCAAGGCGATGCGCTGCTGCTGACCACCGGACAACTGCGCCGGATATTTGGCCTGACAACCGGGCAGACCCACCAGTTCAAGCATTTCCTCAACCCGTTGCTGGATCAAGCGCCGTTCGCTGCGGCCCTGTTTGAGTCCGTAGGCAATGTTGTCGGCAACCGTAAGATTCGGAAACAGCGCATAGGACTGAAAGACGATGCCGTAATCCCGCTGCCCCGGCGACAGCCGGGAAATGTCGCGACCCGCATGGACGATCTGCCCCTCGTCCTGCATTTCGAGACCCGCAATGGCGCGTAACAAGGTCGTCTTGCCGCAACCGGAAGGCCCGAGCAGAACAAGGAATTCACCTTCGTCTACGGCGAGTTCAATACGATCAAGCGCGACGAAGGCACCGTAGCGTTTGCTGAGTTGTCGGATATCGAGATGGGCCATGGAGCCTCGCAAAAAGAAAAAACCGTCCGCCCCCAAGGGTGCGGACGGCAAAAGCGGAGGATTTACTTCTTCGGTTCTGACTTGGTCGAATAGCGCTTCTGCCACTCAGCGAGGATGCTGTCGCGGTTCTTGCCCATCCATTCAAAGTCGTTCTTCACCAGGCGCTGCTCGTAGTCGTCCGGCACATACTTCAAACGAGTTGCAATGCCAGGCATTGCAACGACAGCGAAGTTCTTTGCGTACAGTTCGTTAGCCTCACGGGTCGTCGCCCAGTCCGACAGCTTCTTGGCGGCTTCAAACTTGGGGGTACCATTCACGATGGCAATCGCCTCCATATCCCAGCCGAGACCTTCCTTGGGGAAGATGACATCAATCGGGGCACCCTTGGCGCGCACGGTGTTGGCCCGGTATTCGAAAGAAATCCCAACCGGGAACTCACCGGCCCCCGCCATCACGCAGGGTTTCGAGCCAGAATGGGTGTAGACCGCAATATTTTCATGCAGCTTGTCCATATAGTCCCAGCCACCCTTTTCGCCGAACATCTGCAACCAGGCGGTGACATCAAGGAAACCGGTGCCCGACGAGTTCGGGTTAGGCATGACGACCTTGCCCTTGAATTCCGGCTTCAGCAGATCCTTCCAGCTTTCGATGCGGGGCAGGCCCTGCTTCTGCATCTCGGCAACGTTGTAGCAGATCGCCGCACCCCAAACATCCATACCGACCCAGGTCGGCGTCGCGCCGGCCGAGCGGAAACGCGGATTGAGTGCCTTCAGGTTGGCCGGGGCGTAGGGTTGCAGCATCTTCTCGCGGTCGAAAACAACCATGCTGGATGCAGCGACGCCCATGATCACGTCAGCGACAGGCTTGGCCTTCTCGGCGAGCAGCTTGGCAGTGATGATGCCAGTTGAATCGCGCGTCCACTTGATCTCGATATCCGGATTCGACTTGTTGAACGCCTCTTGATAGGCCTTCAACTGGTCGGTTTCCAGTGCGGTGTAAACATTGAGAACCGTCTTTTCGGCGTGAGCCGGAACCATGGCAAACGCCAGACCGACAACGGCGAGGCTGTGAACAAGTTGCTTGAGTTTCATGCTGATTTCCTCCGGGAGTAAATGACGGGGCTGCTTCCTGTTGGCCGGCCTGTCATCGAACTGACATCCCGGCGGACTAGACTGGGTTCATCTTAACGACCCTTTATTGCAGATTGTTGACAATCTACAATTAAAAGATGAACTACAATTCAGCTTTTGATTACCGCGATACGGTCATGTCCGAAACCGCCCCACCTGTTGTCGATAGCGTTCTTACACTGGTTCGTCAGACGTCCCTGACTCGTCTGGTTGGCGAGGCGCTGGAAAAAATGATTCTGTCCGGAGAACTGCCGCCCGGAAGCAAGCTCAACGAGGTCGCGCTGGCAGAACGGCTTGGCGTTTCACGAGGCCCACTGCGCGAAGCCTTCCGCACACTGGAAGAAAACGGACTCATCCGTCAGGAAAAAAACCGCGGGGCCTTCGTCCGTATCATCGAACTCGCAGAAGCTGCTGATATTTATGAAGTCCGCGCTGGCCTGGACGCCACCGCGGGGCATCTGCTCGCCGAGCGGATCACACCAGCACAACTGGCGGCACTACGCAAATTTACGGACGGCATGCAACGGGCTGCCATTGCCAATGATGTTGACAGCTTCCATACGCTCAATCTCAGCTTTCACGACTGTATTATCGAGATGACCGGCAACGCCGTACTGCTCGACGTCTATCGCCGACTGGTCAAACAATTGGCGCTGTTCCGCCGCCGCAACCTGCTGGCCCCACGCGCAATTCCGCACTTTGCCGACGAACACAGCGCGATCGTCGAACATCTGGCCGCCGGCGACAGCCAGGCTGCCGCCACGGCATTACGCACCCACGCCCGAGGTGGACGCGAACGCATGCTGCGCGACGGAGAATTGGGAGGCCTCTCCGATGCCGCCTGAGATCGACCGCAGCGAGGGCGACGTCAACCTTGGCACCCGCCGCGCCGCCTGGCAGGAAGCGCATCTCGACCCTGCAACTCGCGAACTGCTGGCCGAGGACGCACGCTGGTTCCTGCACCAATCAATGTCTACGCCCTGCCTAAACGCACTGTCCGAAGCGCAGGGCAGTTGGCTGACCGACCTCGCTGGCCGGCGCATCCTCGATTTCCATGGCAACAGTCTCCACCAGGTCGGCTACGGTCATCCAAAAGTACTAGCGGCAGTACGCGAAACCCTGGAAACCCTGCCCTTTTCGCCACGCCGCTACACCAACCGTCCGGCGGTCGAACTTGCCCGACGCCTCTGCCAGGCTGCCCCCATGTCAGGCGCACGGCTACTGTTCGCGCCAGGCGGAACGGCAGCGATTGGCATGGCACTGAAGCTGGCACGCCTAGCCACCGGGCGCTTCAAGACTTTGTCGATGTGGGACGCCTTCCATGGTGCTTCGCTCGACGCCATTTCGGTCGGCGGCGAAGCCGTCTTCCGTCGCGGCATCGGCCCATTGCTGCCGGGTACTGAACACGTACCGCCTCATGATCCGGGTAGCTGCGTCTTCGGCTGTGGTGGGCAGTGCGCGTTGCGCTGCGTCGATTACATTGACTATTGCCTGGGCAAGGAAGGTGATGTGGCTGCTGTTATCGTCGAAACCGTACGTTGCACCGACGTACAGGTGCCGCCTGCCGATTACTACCAGCGCCTGCGCCGGATCTGCGACCGTCACGGTGCGCTATTGATCCTTGATGAGATTCCCATCGCACTTGGCCGCACCGGCCACCTGTATGCCGTCGAGCGCTACGGCATCGAACCGGACATGATCGTCATCGGCAAAGGACTGGGCGGCGGCTCATTGCCCCTGGCCGCACTGATCGCCCGCGACGGCCTGAATGTCGGGCAGAAAATTTCGCTCGGCCACTACACGCACGAGAAAAACCCACTGGCCTGCGCCGCCGGCCTGGCGGTACTCGACATCATTGAGAAAGAAAACCTGCTCGAACGCAGCCGGACTCTCGGCAAGGCAGCGCTGGAACACCTGCGTGCAGCAACCGTCGCACTCCCGGCAGTACTTGAGGTGCGTGGTGCCGGCCTGCTACTTGGCATCGAACTCGACGACGCTGATCTCGCTGAAGCCGTGCTGTATCGCTGCCTGTCCGCCGGCCTGTCGTTCAAGTTGGGCCAAGGCAAAGTTTTGGTCCTGGCACCTCCGCTCAATGTTGCCAGTGACGATCTCGACTGGGCATTAAGCTGCGTCATAACAGCAATATCGACTGAAATATCGATCAGAAACAGCGTCGACCGCAATCAAACGGACAGCAAATAGCCGTTCCTCCAAAATGCCCCCTGTACCAAGCGAATCCGGGGCGTCACGATTTCTTTATTTGGCTGTCACCTTGTTGTCACTCAAGGTATCCAGAATCCTGCCCATTGAACTTCTCACCATGATTTATCCAGAGAAAGCGGCATGGAAGCACATCAGCAGGCTTATGTGGTCTGGAGCATCACCGACGGAAAACCCGGACATCTCCAACAAATCAAGGGACTAACCAAGGCACTAGCCAAAGAGCTGCCGATCTTGGAGATTGATTTGCGCGCTGTTTCGACGGCTCAAGCCCTGATGCAACTCGCCAAGGGAGCGTTTTTGCCAGGACAGGGGCTTCCGGCACCCGATTTGATCGTTGGCGCAGGACATGCAACTCACCTCAACCTCTTGGCTGCCAAGCGGGCTTACGGCGGAAAAACCGTCGTACTCATGAAACCGAGCCTTCCACGCCGCCTGTTTGACCTCTGCCTCATACCTCAGCATGACGGTATTGCACCCGCAAGAAATGTTGTACTGACCCATGGTGCCTTGAATACCATGCAGCAGCAGAAAGCCGGAGACCCTGGCTGCGGGCTGATCCTGCTTGGCGGCGTTTCAAGTCATTACGTCTGGCAGGACAACGAAATTCTCCTCTCCGTGAAACAACTTGCCGCAGCCACCCCCAACGTCAACTGGACTTTGACCACCTCACCGCGTACGCCAGCTTCCTTGCTGGAAAAGCTTGATGGTTTGTCACTCAACAACGTCAGCTTCTTTCCTTTCAAGCAGACTACCCACCAATGGTTAACTGAAGTGCTTGGTCGTGCCGGTCAGGTCTGGGTGACGCCGGACAGTGTCTCGATGGTGTACGAAGCCTTGACATCGGGGGCCAGTGTTGGCGTTTTCGATCTGAAAAAACAGCGTTCGAGCCGAGTCGTCCGTGGTTTGGAGCGTCTGGTTGAATCTGGCTGGGTCACCAGTTTCCAGAACTGGCGCAAAGAAAAAGCAATGCGCAGGCAAATCCGGGAACTCAATGAAGCGGCGCGTTGCGCCAAATGGATCAAACAATTTTGGTACCCCAATCACTAACCATTCTTCAGGTACTTCCGGCACTTGAAAGCGGTGGCGTAGAACGGGGAACACTGGAACTTGCCAAGCATCTGGTCCAACACGGTCATCGCTCGTTGGTCATGTCTGCTGGCGGGCGTCTGGTCTTGCCGTTGACCGAAGCAGGCTCTGAGCATTTTTGCTGGCCGATTGGCAAAAAATCCTTCCGCACCTTGCTGCTTGTGCGCGCACTTCGTCGCTTCCTCATTGAGCAAGCCGTTGATGTCCTGCATGTCCGTTCCCGACTTCCTGCCTGGATCTGCTATCTGGCCTGGCAAGGAATGGACCCTGACCATCGCCCGCGCTTGGTCACCACTGCGCACGGTTTCTACTCGACAGGTTTCTACAGTTCCGTGATGACACGTGGCGAAACCGTAATTGCCGTTTCAGATGCCATCGCCACCTACCTGCGGGACAACTACACAAACTGGGATTCAACCAGACTAAAGATAATTCCGCGCGGTATCGACCCATCGATTTACAACACAAATTTTCGGCCAAGCACCGAATGGCTGGATGCCTGGAATCGCCAGTTTCCGCAATGTACCAATCGACGCCTGATCGTCATTGCGGGCCGGCTCACACGCCTGAAGGGGCACCACGACTTCATACATCTGATTTCGCGACTCATCAAAACCAACCCCGACATTCATGGCCTGATTGTTGGCGAGGCTGACAGCAAGCACCAGAACTACCTCGCCGAACTCAAATCTGCGGTCAACGCCCAAGGATTGGAAAATTCGATCAGCTTTACCGGCCATCGTACGGATCTGCGCGAAATATTCAGTATCAGTTCGCTGGCGCTATCCCTTTCCACCCAGGCAGAGGCCTTCGGTCGTACCGTACTTGAGGCCCTGGCGCTAGGTACACCTGTCGTTGCATACGCCCGTGGTGGCGTAGAGGAACTCCTCGACACCCTCTATCCCGAGGGAAAAGTTGAACCAGATAACCGGCAAAAATTGCTGAACGCATCGATCAGCGCGCTTGCCGGCGCATACAAAGCCAAAGAACTACCAGGAAAATTTCAATTGAATCAGATGCTTGAAAGCACGCTGGCAACATACGAAGAACTCTATGCCAGACAAACCGAGGGAGAGAAGCTTGCACTCAGTCGATAAAGCAGTGATAGGGGTCATTGGCCTTGGCTACGTGGGGCTTCCCCTGGCTGTCGAATTTGGCAAGATTCTGCCGACCATTGGTTTCGATATCTGCCCCTTACGGGTTGCCGAATTAAGCGACGCAAAAGACCGCACACTGGAAATGACCCCGGTAGAACTGCGTCAGGCCCAAAAGCTGCTGTTCACCAGCGACCTGGCGTTATTGCGCAAATGCAATACCTTCATCGTTACCGTACCTACGCCGGTCGACAACAGCAATCGTCCAGACCTCACCCCGCTGCTGCGGGCAAGCGAAATGATTGGACAAGTCATCCAGCGCGGTGCCGTGGTGATCTACGAGTCAACCGTCTATCCAGGTGCAACAGAGGAAGACTGCATTCCCGTCATCGAAAGTATTTCTGGCCTGAAATTCAACCAGGATTTCTTTGCCGGCTACAGCCCGGAACGCATCAACCCAGGCGACAAAGAACATCGGCTGACCAATACCATTAAAGTCACTGCCGGCTCCAATAATGCTACCGCGGCCTATGTCGACGCACTCTACGCCGCCATCGTCACTGCGGGGACCCATCCCGTTGAAAGCATCCGTGTCGCCGAGGCCGCTAAAGTCATCGAAAACACTCAACGGGATATCAACATTGCACTGGTCAATGAACTTGCCCTGATTTTCAATCGCATGGGCATTGATACCGAGTCAGTGCTGCGCGCTGCCGGAACCAAATGGAACTTCCTGCCTTTCCGCCCAGGTCTTGTGGGCGGTCACTGCATTGGTGTCGACCCCTATTACCTGACGCACAAGGCGGAAGCACTTGGCTACCACCCAGAAGTCATCCTGGCCGGACGACGTATCAATGACGGCATGGGGAAATATGTCGCGGAAAGCGTGATCAAGCTGATGCTGCGCAAGCGGATCAATGTTGTCGACGCGAAGATTCTGGTGCTTGGCCTGAGCTTCAAGGAAAACTGCCCGGATCTTCGCAATACAAAAGTTGCCGACATCGTTAATACGCTAGCCGGACTCAATGCGCAAATTGACGTCTTCGATCCTTGGGTTGATGTTGACGAAGCCTTCTCAGAGCACGGAATCAAAATGATCTCGGCACCAGAAGCCGGCACATACGACGCCATCATCATTGCCGTTGCCCACCGGCAGTTCATCGAGATGGGCATT
>JAVEXE010000269.1:0-3054 GCA_034004105.1 Azonexus sp.
TCCTGCGCGACCAGCGCCGCAAACAACGGATGATCGGGAAACTGCGTCTGGATCAGGACTTCGCCGGCCAGTTCTGCCCGGCCAGCGCGGCCGGCGACCTGCATCAACTGGGCAAAAAGCCGCTCCGGCGAACGCCAGTCGGCGGCATACAGCGCCGCATCGGCACCGAGGACACCCACCAAGGTCAATTTGGGAAAATCATGTCCTTTGGCCAGCATTTGCGTGCCGACCAAAATATCTGCCTCGCCGCCATGAATCCGCGTCAGGATGGCCTCCCACTGCGTACGACTTTTCACCGCATCGCGGTCGACCCGCAGAATGCGGGCTTCCGGGAATTCCTTGATCAGCCATTCTTCGAGACGCTGCGTGCCGCGGCCAAAGGGATGAATGTCCTGGTTGCCACACGTCGGGCAGGCCCGCGGAATGCCGTGCTCAAAACCGCAGTGATGACAGCGCAGGCGCTTGTCAGCCAGATGCAGCACCATGTTGGCGGCACAGCGCCGGCAACGGGAAACCCAGCCACAAGCCGGACACGCCAGCACCGGCGCGTAGCCCCGTCGATTGAGAAAGACCAGACTTTGCTCACCGCGCTGCAAGCGCTCGCGAATCGCCGCCAGCAAGGGCTCGCTGATTCCTTCCTTGAGTACCATTCGGCGAGTGTCGAGCACATGCACGGCGGGCAAACGGGCCAGAGGATTCGCCCGCAATTTCAGGGTCGACAGCCCGTAACGGCCATTTTTCGCATTCGCCCAGGTTTCCAGCGAAGGCGTAGCCGAACCCAGCACAATGGGAATGGCCGCCTGCCTGGCCCGCACCACGGCCAGATCACGCGCCGAATAACGCATCCCGTCCTGCTGCTTGAACGACGGGTCGTGCTCTTCGTCGATGATGATCAACCCCAGGCGCGGCATGGGCGTAAAAATTGACAGGCGCGTGCCAAGCACGATATCCGCCTCGCCAGCAAAGGCACTACGCCAGTTGCGCTCGCGTGCCGCCTCGTTCAGATCGCTGTGCAGCGAAACCACCGTGCGCTCCGGAAAACGGCCACGCACGCGTTCCTCAAGTTGCGGCGTCAGATTGATTTCCGGCACCAGCAGCAGCGCCTGCTGGCCTGCCGCCAGGGCTTGCTCGACCAGACGCAAATAGACCTCCGTCTTGCCGCTGCCGGTCACGCCAAAAAGCAAATTGGCCGCAAATCCCCGGTCGACCGCAACAGCCTCAATGGCCCTGGCCTGTTCGTCGGTCAGTGCCGGCAAGGCCGTCGTTGGCACCACCTTTGCCCGTCGTCCGGCACGACGCTCCGGCGGATCGAGGCGTTTCAGACCGGCGGGCAGAGCCTGCAAGATCACCTCGCCCAACGGGGCCTGGTAATACTGGCTGGCAAATTCGCAGAGGGCAAAAAAATCGGCGGGCAGCGGCTCGGTATCGCGCAGGATTTCGCTTGCGGTTTTCAACTGCGCTTCCGGCCAGTCGCTTTGGTCGCTGACCCCGACAATCACGCCGATCCGCTCACCGCGCCCGCCGTTCCCGAAAGGCACCCGCACCCGCAGGCCGATTTCTGCGGTCGACGCGCTTTCCACCCGATATTCGAACAGGCGATGCAGGGGCAAATCGAGAGCAACGCGCAGAATGGGCATCAGCCTGACAGGAAGTCCAAGGAAAAAAGCTAAGGGATCAAGGCACTGGCGACTTGCCCACAAAAGCTGTGGATAACTTTGTGGATGGTGCTACGAAGAAACGACCTAAGTCACCGTTTTGTAAGGATTTTATCGTTGTGCTGAAATATTCAGCAAATCACAAAACCTTTACAAATCATGCAGTTAAATCAAAACAAGGCTTGTCAAGCGGGCTGTGAAGCGTTTTTCGCGACGGGTCGATTGACTTGTGCACAAATCGACCCGTTGCAGGTTTGTCAAGCCCTCAGCGGGGCAAAATATCAGCCGCGCAAGGTCCGGCTATGGGCATGAACGATATCGACCAACACCGTCACGTTCTCCGGCGGCGTGTATTGGGAAATGCCGTGACCCAGGTTGAAGACGTGGCCAGTGTTACCCGGACCAAAGCTGTCGAGCACCTTCTTCGCCTCCGCGGCCACCGTTTCCGGCGTACCAAACAGCACATTCGGATCGATATTGCCCTGCAGCGTCACCTTGTCGCCAACCCGGCGACGCGCTTCGCCGATGTCGATGGTCCAGTCGAGGCCGACACCATCGCAACCGATCGCGGCAATTTTCTCCAGCCACAAGCCGCCGTTCTTGGTGAACACGATGCTCGGAATACGCTGACCGTCCTTTTCCTTCTTCAGGCCGGCAACAATGCGCTGCATGTAAGCCAGCGAGAATTCCTGATAAGCCGCTGCCGACAGCGAACCGCCCCAGGTGTCGAAAATCATCACCGCCTGCGCGCCGGAATCAATCTGGGCGTTCAGGTAGCTGATGACGGAATCCGCCGTCACCGACAGAATCTTGTGCAGCAAGTCAGGGCGGCTGTACATCATGCCCTTGATATGACGGAAATCGCTCGAACCCTGGCCTTCGATCATGTAGCAAGCCAGCGTATACGGGCTGCCCGAAAAGCCGATCAAGGGCACCGAGTTGTCGAGCGCACGACGGATTTCGGAAACGGCGTCCATGACGTAACCGAGATGGTCATAGGGGTCCGGCGCAGTCAGATTGTTGATGGCCCACTCTTCACGCAAGGGACGCTCGAACTTCGGCCCCTCACCTTCGGCAAAATACAGCCCCAGACCCATCGCATCCGGCACGGTCAGGATGTCGGAAAACAGGATTGCCGCATCCAGATCGTAACGCGCCAGCGGTTGCAGGGTCACTTCGCAAGCCATGGCCGGCGACTTGCACAGATTCAGAAAATTACCGGCCCGCTTACGCGTCGCGCAATACTCCGGCAAATAACGGCCCGCCTGACGCATCAGCCACAACGGGGTGTATTCAGTCGGCTCCTTCAGCAAAGCACGCAGGAAGGTATCGTTCTTGGGTCGGCTCACGGTCTACTCCGCCAGAAATCAGAAAACCGTGATTATCCGCCTTTAGGGGG
>JAVEXE010000270.1:0-3051 GCA_034004105.1 Azonexus sp.
TGATCGTCTGTTGCACGGCGTATTGCGCCCCCTGACCAATCGCCAGCATGAACACCACCGCACCAACCCCAATGACCATGCCCAGCAAGGACAGCGCCGAACGCAAGCGGTTCGCCCCCATGGCCCGCCAGGCTTCGCCCAACATGGCCCGCATCATGCTGAAGCTCCCGTTTCCTGGTCACTGACAATGCAGCCATCGAGAAAGCGCACCTGTCGGCGTGCGTGGGCAGCGATATCCGGTTCGTGCGTCACAAGTACGATGGTGATGCCGTCCTCGTTCAGTTCAGCGAAAAGCCGCATGATCTCCTCGCTGGTATGGCTATCGAGATTGCCAGTCGGTTCGTCGGCAAGAATGAGGCGAGGCTGATTGACCAGCGCTCGCGCAATTGCCACCCGCTGCTGTTGCCCACCGGAAATCCGGTTCGGCAGCGATTGCGCGTATTTACCGAGACCCACCCGTTCCAGCAAGGTGCTAGCCCTCGCCCGCCGTGTTTCCTTGTCAACGCCGGCATACACCAGCGGTAATGCGACATTGTCTTGTAGCGTCATGCGAGGCAGTAGATTGAAGCCCTGAAAGACAAAGCCCAGCGTGCGATTGCGTAAAGTCGCCAGGGCATCTTTGTCCAGCTGAGCGACATTTTCCCCGGCCAGAAAATAATCCCCCGTACTGGGTTGATCCAGACAGCCCAGCAGATTCATGAAAGTCGACTTACCTGAACCGGAGGGCCCCATGATCGCCAGATATTCGCCTGCCCCAATAGTCAGATTGACGCCTTGCAAGGCGGGAAACTCGCCTGCCGCCGTGGGGTAAGTTTTTCCCAGGCCAACCACCCGGATCACTGGCTCAGACATCAGAACAACCGCATTCCGACCGACGACGGTGACTTGCCCGATGCCGTATTTTCGCCAATCACGATACGCGCACCTTCCTGCAAATCCCCACCGACCACCTCGGTCTGCCGACCATCGGTGATACCAAGCTGAACACCAAGGGGCTGCAGTTTTCCGCCATCCAGCACGTAAACCGTCGCCTGCTGCGCGTCGCGCTTCTTGCCCTTAGCTGCGCCACCCGCCGCCGTTCCGGCACCATCACTACCCGAACCCATACCTGGTGCCATACTTGCGGTCGACGCGCCAGCCGGGCGCTTTTCCGGTTTGCTGCCATCGGCGGGTTTGAAACGCAGTGCGGCATTTGGCACCAGCAAGGCATTCTCCCGTCGCTGCACCCCGATGGTCACATAAGCCGTCATGCCCGGCAGCAAGAGCAAATCCGGATTCGCCACGGAAATCCGCACGTTGTAGGTCACGACATTCTGCTGCGTGGTCGGATTGAGGCGGATTTGCTGGACCACACCCTCGAAATTCCGGTTCGGAAAGGCGTCGACCGTAAACTTTGCCTTCTGCCCTTCGCGAATACTGCCAATATCCGCCTCGGCAAAGCTGGTATCGATGCGCATCTCAGCCAAATCCTGGGCAATCTTGATCAGGGTTGGCGTCTGGAAGCTGGCCGCCACGGTCTGCCCCAGATCGACCACCCGGTCGATCACCACGCCATCGACCGGCGAGCGAATCGTAGTAAAGCCAAGATTGGCCCGGTCGCGCGCATTTTGCGCCTGCGCCTGCGCCAGTTGCGCCCGCGCCGACTTCAGCGCCTGCACCGACTGGTCGTATTCCTGCTTCGAGACAAATTCCTGTTCCAGCAATTTGCGCACGCGCTGTTCATTGGCCGTCGCCAATTCCAGCCCAGCCTGCGCATTCGCCACCGTCGCCGCGCTTTGCCGCTCGCTGGCGGAAACCAATGCGTCGTCCAGCTCAAGCAAGGGCTGGCCGGCTTTGACCTTGTCGTTGAAGTCGACATACAGCTTTTTCACCGTACCGGAGACCTGCGTACCCACGCTGACCAGCACCACCGGATTCAAGGTGCCGTTCGCTGAAACGGTTTGCACCACCTCACCGCGCGCTGCTGGCGCAGTGCGATAGCGTTTTTCCGGGTCTTGAGCATCACGGCTCGTCCAGTACCAATACGCGCCCCCGGCCAATCCAGCGAGCAATACTACGGTCAACAGCGTTTTTGCGGCTTTTTTCATTCTCTGTCCTTCGCGCCAGAAAGCAGCGAGTAATCCAGCGCACCTTGCGCCTGCGCCAATGTCGCGCGCGAAACATGCCAGTCCAGTTGCGCCTGAATACCCTGCAAACGGGCACTGGCCAAGGCACTCTGGGCCGTCAACAGATCGAGCACCGTGCCAACGCCAGCCTTGTATCGCCCAAGCGCCACCCGCGCCGATTGCTCGGCACTGGCGAGTAAATCCTGCGTCGTCGTCACGGTCTGCGCTGCCACACCGAGATTCTGATACGCCCGCCAGACTTCCAGCGCCACTTGATCGCGCAGGCGGTCACGCTGCGCCGCCCTGGCATCGCGCTGCGCCTGTGCCGCACGCACACGATAAGTCGTATCGAAACCGGAAAAAATCGGCACATTCAGCGTCAGACCAATGCTGTCGGTACGCGCCGTTTCGCCACTCATGCGCTGCCAGGCAGGCCCAGCGCTTAACGAGAGCGATGGCCGACCCTGCCCGCGCACGACGTCAATACTGGCCTCAGCCGCCCGCAAGCTGGCCTCCGCGGCCTGCAAATCGGCACGCTGCGCCAGCGCCGAAGCAATCAGGGCATCGATATCCTGTTGTACTTGCGCAATCTGCAAGGAGGCCGGCAAAGGTGCGAGCAGCGGCGCGAGTTTCAAGGCAGTCTGGGCAGGAAAACCCATCGCTGCCGCCAAACTTCCCAGAGCATTGCGCGCCTCCCCTTCGGCACGCTGGCGATTGAGCCGCGCCTGTGAGGCTGCCGTCTGTGCCTGCAAGCAATCCGCTGGCGTACCCACGCCGACCTCGTGGCGCAATTGTGCGGCGGCAAGACTTTCATTGGCCGCCGTTTCGGCCTCCCGAGCCGCCAGTACCGCCGCTTGCGTTGCCTGTGCGTTGTAAAACGCCTGCAACGCTGCGAGGAAAAGGCTTTGCACGGTTGCATCGCGGGTAGCGAGCGCCGAGATCAGCA
>JAVEXE010000271.1:0-3043 GCA_034004105.1 Azonexus sp.
TCGCGCAAGCGTACCGGCGGTGCGCTGCTGGGTGACCGCATCCGCATGAACGCCATCGAGCATCCGAACATCTTCATGCGCTCGCTGGCGACCCGCGATACGGGTAGCGAAATTTCGGTGGCGCTGCCCGAGGTTATCGCTGCCTGCAAGTTGGCTGGCTTCGATCTGGTGGTTGTCGAGACCTCCGGTATTGGTCAGGGTAATGCGGCCATCGTGCCTTTTGTCGATCTGTCGCTGTACGTGATGACCCCGGAATTTGGTGCGGCATCGCAGCTGGAGAAGATCGACATGCTCGACTTCGCTGACTATGTCGCCATCAACAAGTTTGACCGCAAGGGCGCTGAAGACGCGCTGCGCGATGTGCGCAAGCAGTACCAGCGCAACCGCGAACTGTGGAGCACGCCGACCGACGACATGCCGGTGTTCGGTACCATGGCGGCGCGGTTCAATGATGATGGGGTGACCGCCTTGTATCAGGCGCTGGTGCCGGCACTGACGGAAAAGGGCCTGCAATTGAAGCCGGGCAGCCTGCCCCTGGTGACGGTCAAGCAATCTTCGGCCAGCCGTGCCATCGTGCCCACGGCGCGTGTCCGCTATCTGGCCGAGATCGCCGACGCGGTGCGCGGTTACCACAAGCATGTCGACGAGCAGGTGAAGGTCGCCCGCGAGCGTCAGGCGCTGCGCATTGCCCAAGGCATTTTTGCCGCCTGCGACAAGTCGACCGTGGAATTCCCGGAACTGCAGTCGTTCAAGGACGGTCAGCAGGACCCGAAGGCGAAGAAGTTGCTCGACATGTGGCCGCAGACCGTGGAAGCCTATTCCGGGGATGAATATGTCGTGAAAATCCGCGACAAGGAAATCCGCACCAAACTGGTTTCGGAGTCGCTGTCGGGGACCAAGATCAAGAAAGTGATCCTGCCGAAATTTACCGACGATGGTGAAATTCTGCGCTTCCTGATGAAGGAAAACGTGCCCGGTTCCTTCCCCTACACCGCTGGCGTTTTCGCTTTCAAGCGCGAGGGCGAGGACCCGACCCGGATGTTCGCCGGCGAAGGCGACGCCTTTCGCACCAATCGCCGCTTCAAGCGCGTTTCCGAAGGCATGCCGGCCCACCGCCTGTCGACGGCCTTCGACTCGGTGACGCTGTATGGCTGCGACCCGGACGAGCGCCCGGACATCTACGGCAAGATCGGCAATTCGGGTGTCAGCATCGCCACGTTGGACGACATGAAGGTGCTGTACGACGGCTTCGATCTGGTCTGCCCGACCACGTCGGTTTCGATGACCATCAACGGCCCGGCACCGATCATCTTGGCCTGCTTCTTCAATACGGCCATCGATCAACAGATGAGCAAATTCCAGCAGGACAATGGCCGTCAGCCGACCGAAGACGAAGCCGAGAAAATTCGCGAATGGACGCTGTCGACCGTAAGAGGCACGGTGCAGGCCGACATCCTGAAAGAAGACCAGGGTCAGAATACTTGCATCTTCAGCACCGAATTCGCCTTGAAGATGATGGGCGACATTCAGGAATTCTTCGTTCATAACGACGTCAAGAATTTCTACTCGGTGTCGATCTCCGGCTACCACATCGCCGAAGCCGGGGCCAACCCGATTTCCCAGCTTGCTTTCACGCTGTCCAACGGCTTCACCTACGTCGAGTCGTATCTGGCACGCGGCATGCACATTGATGATTTCGCGCCTAACTTGTCTTTCTTCTTCTCCAACGGCATGGACCCCGAATATTCGGTCATCGGCCGTGTCGCCCGCCGCATCTGGGCCGTCGCCATGAAGAACAAGTACGGTGCCAACGAGCGCAGCCAGAAGCTGAAATATCACATCCAGACGTCCGGTCGTTCGCTGCACGCGCAGGAAATGGACTTCAACGACATCCGCACGACGCTGCAGGCGCTGATTGCCATCTACGACAACTGCAACTCCCTGCATACCAACGCCTACGACGAAGCGATCACGACGCCGACCGAGGAATCCGTGCGCCGCGCCATGGCCATCCAGTTGATTATCAACCGCGAATGGGGCGTGGCGAAAAACGAGAACCCGAATCAGGGTGCCTTCGTTATCGACGAACTGACCGATCTGGTCGAAGAAGCCGTGTTGAAGGAATTTGAAGCCATCGCCAGTCGTGGCGGCGTGTTGGGCGCGATGGAAACCGGCTACCAGCGCGGCAAGATCCAGGAAGAGTCGATGTACTACGAGCACAAGAAGCACGACGGCTCCTACCCGATCATCGGCGTCAATACCTTCCTCAACCCGAAGGGCATGGCGCAGCAGGAAATCGAACTGGCCCGCTCGACCGAGGAAGAAAAGCAGAGCCAGATCAAGCGCCTGCGCGACTTCCACGCCCGCAACGCCGACCAGGCCCCGGCCATGCTGGCCAAGCTGAAGCAAACGGTCATCGACGACGGCAATGTATTTGCCGTGCTGGTCGACGCAGTACGTTGCTGTTCGCTCGGCCAGATCAGCAGTGCGCTCTATGAAGTGGGTGGTCAGTACCGCAGAAGCATGTAAGGAAGACCCCGAAAGGGGAACAGTTCCCCGAACCCGAACGGGTGGAGGAAAACAACACGGCGAGGCTATGTACCTCGCCGTTTTTTCTGAGAGGCGTTAGGGAGACGCTGATTAATTCAGAAAACGTCATTCCCGCGCAGGCGGGAATCCATAGAAATCAAAGCACTGGATCCCCGCCTACGCGGGGATGACGATTTAATCTGCGTTTTCTTCGCAGATTCAGCTTACGCTGACCGTTTGTGGCAACGCGTCGGGTGACATAAAACTGCTTGACGTAAAACGCCTGCGGCGAAGACACTTGCAGGCTTAGAAAAATTCCGATTTTCCTTGCCGGTGTCCTTGCATTTTACAAGTGTCGGACCCGGACTTGCTTTTGTTGAATGCTTCCGACATGCGTCTGAAAATGCCGATACTCAATGCCCCTAGCCCCGCTGCGCAAAAACTCGAATTGCTGCGCGAACTGTTTCCGCAAGCCATTGAAACGGCACCCGATGGCAGTGTGTGTGTCAATGCT
>JAVEXE010000272.1:0-3040 GCA_034004105.1 Azonexus sp.
GTAGTACACCGTTTGCTTCCAGGCCCGCATCAGCTTGAGGGGCTCGCCGGCAACCAGAATCGGTTTGCTCTTCCCGGAAAGGTCATTCAGCCGGCGCTTGGCAAAAGCGACCTGACGGCTATCCCTCTCATCGAAGAAAAGCAGTTTGCGCGTCAGGGAAACATGATCGAGCGGATTGATCTTGATGCCGCGAGCGAAAAGCAAGGTGCCTTCCGCATTGCGTATATCCCAATCCACGGTCAAGGTCGGATCGACATGGTAGGTACGGGGTGCGTCGGTGGCCTTGACGCCAGCAACAACCTTGGGCGCCTCGATACCGCCGATCACCTTGTCGCGATATTCAGTCTGCTTGCGCGCCAGTTCACCGGACTTTTGCATTTGCATCAACCGGGCCTGGATGACCTCGATCAAATCCGGTTCCGCGATCTCATAGGTCGGGCCGACGACGCCCAATTCCGCAGCGAACGCAGGAAATGCCGTACAGGAGAAAAGCAAAGGGAGGATGCGAGCCAGAGACCACATAAGAGGCGATTCTGGCTGGGAGAAACATCCCTGGATTTTTGAAATGCGTACTTTTTGGGCGCATTTCGGCAACCCGTCGACTGACCGGTCGGCGAGGACCGACAATCGCAGATACTTACCCGCAATCGCCGTCCCGCCAGCGCCGACTTTACCGGGCTGGCGGTTTGTGAATTAAATCGAGCCCTTTTGACACTCAGAAATTGATACCGCTTTTCCAGTGCCGGGCCGGTGGTGCGGCTGCGACCAGTTTCGGCTATAAAATTTTTTCCTGGGGGCTACGCCCCAAACCCCCATCAAAACCAACCGTGCATTTGTCGGCTTTCTGTCAAGGGGCAGGAATTAACGCGTCCTCGCAAGACGGAAACCGTTGATGAAGTTCCGGCTGCCGGCCAAGTAGAAGATGCTGCGGTTGGCGGCGCGGGCGACCTTGGCGACGTTGAACCAGGAGCCGCCGCGCAGCACGCGCGCATCGCACTCGCCGCTGGTCCATGCGCTGCCATCGGTCGGGGCTCCACGATAGCTGTGGTTCTGGCAATCCTGCACCCACTCATATACGTTGCCGCTCATGTCGTGCAGACCAAAGGCGTTGGCTTGCTTGCCGCCGACCGGGCGTGGCCGTTTGCCGCTATTGTCGTCGTACCAGCCCAGGGCATTCAGGTCGTTGCCGCCGCAGTACTTGTGCTGGCCGCCGGCACGGCAGGCGTATTCCCATTCCGCCTCGCTGGGCAATCGATACCCCCCGCCATCGACACTGTTCAGCCATTTGATGAAGTCCTGCGCGTCGTGCCAGCTCACCTCCACCACCGGCGTGTTATCGCCGTAGGCGTTGTATTTCATGAAGTCGCCGCTCAGCAGTTCGGTGCGCCCGGCAGCGGCGATGAACTTCTTGAACTGCCCCAGCGTTACTTCGGTCTTGCCCATTTGGAAGGCGCGTACATTCACGCGGTGTTGCGGTATTTCTACATCATACGCATCGGGGTCGGCATTGCTGCAATTGGCGGGTGGTTTGCAACTGCCCATTAGAAAGCTGCCGGCAGGGATGTCGACCATGGTGATGCCGATCTTGTTGGTGGTTTCGCCGGCGTAGGCGAATGAGGAGGCAAGCGCAAGGACAAGCAACGTCTGGTTCAGGCGTGACAGACAAGACATGGGAGTTTCCTCGACAAAGGACGAAAAAAAGCCTTGGCGCGCATCTTCACGACGAGGCAATAGCGAAAAGCGGAAACTTTCCCTCCGATGCGAAACCAATTCGCGGGCTGCGGGCAAGTAGTGTTGTAGGCATGAGGTTCATTGTATATGCGTTTCGGGAAACTGTGCCGTCCCGCCAGCGCCGACTTTCCGTGACCGCCATGATCTGAGAATCGCTCACTCCCGAATACGGAAGAACACCTTCGGCTTTCTGTCCTCGGTCGTAAAGCGATCAGGATCGATGCCTCTCAAGCCAAAGATTTGGGAACGGGATGCCTTGATACCCGCTTTCAAAACGGGCTCTGCGTCCCGAACGTTGATCAACAGGTAGCCGTTCTCTCTTTCGGCAGCCACGGTGCCTCCGGTTACGGCCAGTTGCAGTACACCAACCACTTGTTCGAGCAGCGCCCGCTGGCGGGCAACCATTTTTTCAACGGCTCCCTCTTCCTTCGATGAAACGATGGGGAGCACCGGAACGGGTGCCGACGTCAAAGATTCCGATGGTTTTTGCTCCACCACCTCGACCTTTGTAACCGACTTGGATTTTGTCCGTGGGATGGGCTTCTGATCTGCCCTGGAGGTACTGTTTGCCCCGGCAATATCCATCAATGACGTCACTACTGGATGAATACGGAGTACTTTCCATGGAGCTCCGATACCGGCGCTGACCTCGGAAACCTTTCTGAAGGGCGCCATGGGATCGACGACCAACCAGTTTCTACGACCAAATTCGTCGAGAATCGTCTTGCTCTCCAGACCGTATCCCTTGAATGCCTCCGGCCACCTCAAACACAGGATGCCCTCTGTGTCGAAATGGAGGAGCTTGCTGCCATCCTTGCGACCTTGCTGGATATCCTCCGCCAACGCCTTCAACACCTCACCCACCGGCCCATCCAGTCGATCCGATGGCAATTCCTGACCAGGCGTTGGAGACACTACCGACTGTCCAGTGATCGGCGGCACCACCTCGATGGCGGGATCGCTGGAAATCACCGGTGGCGCTGGAGGCGCATCGATTCGCAAAGGCTTCGCAGGAGTTTCGCCCTCGCCAATCAGCCTTCCGGCAACGGATGGAGGTAACGTATCCAACAACGCACCTGAATTGGTCAAGCGTATTGCCGACAGCTGTATGTTGGGTATCTTTTCCGCGAGGATGGCCGGCGCGATCTGCCAGTAGCGGTTGCCGTCGGCCTGGCTCCCTTTGAGTTCGGCCAGCTTGCGTTCCACTAGCATATCGAGAATGCTGTTCGGCGTCCGTGGCAGTCCCGGCATCTTTTCCTGATTGATGATCGCGGCGATCTCTTCTCCCCCGGCCGGCCATATAAGGTAC
>JAVEXE010000273.1:0-3030 GCA_034004105.1 Azonexus sp.
CCTTCAAGCCTCTGCATCCGACCGGCGTCATGCTCGACTGGCAATCTCAGGCTCCGCATTCCTACCATGAACCGACGCCGCGCGATGAGTGCAAGTACTGGCTGGAAGATTTCCTAAAAGCCAATCCCGAAGGGATTGCCCCGAAAGATGTTGAAAAAGCCGGGTTGGAGGAGGGCTTCAGCCGCCCAATGATTTTCCGCGCCCGCAAGGAGCTGGGCGAATTTATCCAAAACACGGTTGGCCACAAAACCCCTGGCAACCGCTGGAAGTGGGTCGAGGCTGGATAAGAGTCTCACAGTATCAAGAGTCTCAACTGTATCAAGCCGTTTTTAGCGATATAGGCTTGAGACCGTGAGACTCTTGAGACTCTTGATACAGTTCGCATAAGATTTGGAGAAACGATGACCGATCTTGAAGAAATCCGCCAACGTGTTTCACTCACCGCCCTGGCCGAAGCTGCCGGGGCCGAGTTCGACAGCCGCCTGCGCAGCGTCTGTCCATTGCCAGGCCACAAAGGCGACCGCAGCAGCCACGCCTTTTCAATCTATGACAATGGCCGCCGCTGGAAGTGCCATTCGTCCTGCCCGCCCGATGCCAATGGTGGGGATGTGATTGCTTTTTACATGGCCTGGAAGCAGGTCGACTTCAAAACCGCCATCCAGGAATTGGGCGGGGACGCCCCTGAACGCGCCACGTTCGCACCTGCTTCCGTTTCGCCATCGTTGTCCACGCCGCAGCAGCCCGCGCAAGCTTGGGGTGAACGCGCGGAGCAATTTATCATCTGGGCGCAAGCCAACCTGGATAAACATCCCGGTGCGCTGGCCTATCTGGAAAAAGAGCGCGGCTTGTCTCCTGAAACGATCTCCGCCTTTCGCCTGGGCTACAACCCGACCAATCTGTACGATGACCCGGCCCGCTGGGGGCTGGAAGGCAAGAAAATCTGGCTGCCGCGCGGCATCGTCATCCCCGGCTTCTCCGGCGGCCAGCCCTGGTATGTCAAAATCCGCAGACCGTTGGCAGGGGGGGATGCGCTCAGCGAGTACATCGGCGCATGGACTGCCCGCGATGGTTTGGCGGATGTCAAGTTTGGCGGACCGCGCGGTGGTGTGTCCTGCCTGTTTCGGTTGGAATTGCTCGGTCACTTGCCGGTCTTGTTTTTGGTTGAAGGCGAGTGGGACGCCATGCTGGTCTGGGAGTACGCGCCCGACCTGTGCGACGTCGCCACCCTGGGCGGGGCTGGGGCCAAACTCGACCTGCTCGATCTGTCCCTGCTGACCCGCTACGCCGCCATCATCGCCGTCTACGACGACGACGCCGCTGGCGACAAGGGCCGCGCCTACCTGTCCGAGTTGCAGAAGAAGATTCCGCGTATCCGGGTTGTCCATCCCCCGGCCCACGACCTGACCGATTTCTGGAAGTCTGGCGGCGCCCCTTCGCTACGCTCACCTGTACCTGCGGTACCGGCGCAGGCAGGACAAGTTTTGCGCCCCTGGCTGGCCGGGCAAGTCTCGACAGCTCTGAACGACGCATTTGGCGACATCGGTCTGCCACAACAATGGGCAGGCCTGGCCCGATTTGTGGCACAAGAGTTACATCAAGCCCAGCCTGACTTTTCGTGATCACATAATAGGTGAACGAAAGATATTGACCGCCTGTGCTATGATTATGTGACAATTCTGGCAGCGTAGTCTGCCGGATACATAATGCCCGAAAAGGGCCCCCATCGTTTGTAACGCAACACCCCCGATTGATTCATATTTCATGCTCGTAACCGCACGCCTGGTTATGGAACTATGTCAACGTGGGTGTTGCTCGTTGTTTAAGGGTCAACGCCGACTACGCCAAAAAACACATCTGCTTTATGCAAATTCGAAAGGAAAAACTAACTCATGCAAAACTCAAACTTTACCTGTCTCGGTATCGACGCCGGGAACGGCGCGTTCAAACTTTTTGGCGCGCAAGGCGGCCTGGAACTCGTCTCCCAGGTCGCAACGAATGGGAGCCAACAGGTTCTCAATACGATGGGTCTGCGCAAGGCGAAAGTCTCGTTGTTCATCCAAAACGAGAGCGGCCAATTCTACGTCGGGCCGAACGCCCACGATTATGGTCGCCCTGTCGAAAACCTTGATGTCGACAGATTCAACGGCACGCCCGAAATGCGCGCCTTGCTGCACGGCTCTCTGACCTGTTACCAGCAGCGCCACGGCAAGGTCAACAGTCCGCTCTCGGTCGTGGTCGGGCTACCCAACGAAATCTTGGCCGGAGACCAGGCCGAAAAAAATGTTGAAAGTGTCAAATCTTGGATTCGCGGCCCGCATGCATGGACGGCAGACGGCCAGGCTTACAACCTGGAAATCGCTGACGTCCGGGTTGCCAGCCAGGTCACGGGCGGTTTGTTCGACTACCTGCTCGATTCTGATGGCAACTTCGTCCCCGAGCGCAAGGGGGCATTCAGCGGTGAAGTTGGCGTGATCACGGTTGGCTTCGGCACGGTGGAACTGATGGTGGTACGCAATCGCACGCCTGTTCAGCGCTTTACCACCGGTGCGGCATCCGGTGTGCGCCGCCTGCTGGAGATTGTCAACGGCCAACGCCTGTATTCACTTGGAGAACTAGACAGCCAGTTGCGCGCCGGTCAGTTGGACATCCGCGAAGCATTGCCCATCTGGGAGCGCGAAGTGACCGGCGTCATCGAGCGCCAGTGGGGCACGACCTGGAAGCGCTTTGCAGCAGTCTTGATTATGGGTGGCGGGGCCATCCTGCTCAAAGACAGCCTGCCCTACCGCTTCAATGGCAAGGCCCACATCCCAAACGAGCCGGTGCAGGCCGTCGCACGGGGGCTGTACCGCCTGCTTCAGCAGGCGCGCAAGGACAAGTAAATGGTACGCGGACGGCCGGTCTCCAATACCCAAACATGGGAGTTCCAGGTTCATCTGCGCCTGCGGGCTGGCGAGGACGACGATCTGATCGCCTTTTTTCGTCAAATCCCAGCCCGCAGGCGGGTGTCCGCCATCAAAAGCGCCTTAAGAA
>JAVEXE010000274.1:0-3029 GCA_034004105.1 Azonexus sp.
TGGCTGTTGAGGATCAGCGTGACCGCTGCGACAAAACTGTGGTCGAGACGTGTTTTCAAGGCCTCGACGGCGGCAGCTTCGATACCCAGTGTCTGACGTCCCAGTGATAAGGCTCGTTCAGCGGAGAGCTGGGCAGGATTAAACGCGGTACTTGGGCTCATGGCAGGGCAACAGTTATGATGTGCGGAGTATACCTGACTTGATCGAGCCCCATTTGAGCGCACTCTCTCTCGTACTTCTACTTCTTGGTGCTTCCGTACTGGCGGTTGTCCTTTTTCGTCGATTGGGTTTGCCGCCCGTACTGGGGTATCTGGCCGTTGGCAGCATCATCGGTCCGCACGCCTTGAACCTGATGTCAGATATTCATCGGGTTGAGTATCTGGCTGAATTTGGCGTCGTGTTTCTGATGTTCTCGATAGGCCTCGAATTTTCCTTGCCGAAACTGCACGCGATGCGCCGGATTGTTTTCGGTCTGGGTTTGTTGCAAGTGGTGCTCACCTTGCTGCTGGTCATGGTACTGGTCATGCTTCTCGGCATCGGTTGGCAGCTTGGTGTTGCGCTGGGCGCCGTTTTTGCCATGTCGTCTACAGCGGTGCTGACGAAGTTGCTGGCGGAACGGATGGAGCTGGATTCTGCGCATGGCCGGCAGGTGATTGGGGTATTGCTGTTTCAGGATCTGGCAGTTGTGCCCTTGCTGGTCTTGTTGCCCTCGCTGACCCAACCCCCCGAAGAATTGGCGATGCTGATGGGCATTGCCATGCTGAAGGCGACGGCGGTGCTGGCCTTGATTCTGGTTTTTGGCCAGAAATTGATGCGCAAGTGGTTTCATTTCGTGGCGCGGGCGAAGTCTTCCGAAGTGTTCGTTCTGAACGTGTTGCTGATTACGCTGGGTCTGGCAACGATTACCGAACACGCCGGTTTGTCTCTGGCTCTGGGGGCCTTCGTTGCCGGCATGCTGATTGCCGAAACCGAATTCCGGATGCAGGTTGAAGAAGATATCAAGCCATTTCGGGATGTCTTGATGGGGCTGTTTTTTGTCACCATCGGCGTCAAGCTGGATCTGAACATCCTGTTTGGTCTCTGGTGGCAGGTTCTGCTGGTGTTGCTGGCCTTGCTGGTTTTCAAGGCGCTGATCGTCGGTGTGCTGGCCTGGAAGCTGGGCAGCACGCCGGGGAACTCGATTCGTTCGGCTTTGTGGTTGTGTGCCGGTGGTGAATTTGGTTTTGTGCTGCTTGGGGTGGTCAATAACATGCCCAAGGAGATTGAACAGGTGGCGTTGACGGCTTTGGTGCTGTCGATGCTGATTGCTCCCTTCATTGTTCAGTACAGCGAACGTCTGGTGATGCGTTTCGTTGCCAGCGAGTGGTTAATGCGTTCCATGCAGGTGACGCAAATTGCTGCCCAGTCGATGAGTTCCGAAAAGCACGCGATACTGTGCGGATTCGGTCGAAACGGGCAGTATCTGGCCCGCTTTCTGGCGCAGGAGGGCATTCCCAGTATTGCGCTGGATCTTGATCCTGACCGAGTACGCGAGGCGGCTGGCGGTGGAGAAAGTGTTGTGTTCGGTGACGCGGGACGGAAGGAGGCCTTGATGGCAGCCGGTCTGATGCGGGCGAGCGTGGTGATTGTGACGATGAGCGATACCCCGCTGGCCGAGAAAGTGTTGCATCACGTTCAGGAATTGCGCCCTGATTTGCCGGTGGTCGTACGCACCTCGGACGAGCGGGACATGGCCAAGCTGGCCAAGGCAGGGGCGGCGGAAGTGGTACCGGAAACCCTGGAGGCCAGTTTGATGCTGGCTTCGCATGCGTTGGTTTTGGTTGGTGTGCCAATTAACCGGGTGCTCAAACGCATACGTCAGACGCGCTCGCAACGTTATCGCTTGCTGCGCGGGTTTTATCGCGGGATGTCGGATCGTGACGAGGACGAGGGCAGTCAGCCACGCCTGCATTCCATCTGGCTGACGCCGGGGGCGGCGGCGATTGGGCAGACCTTGGGTGATCTGGGGCTGGAGTTGATGGGTTGCGAAGTCAGCGCCATTCGTCGGCGAGGAATCCGGGCGATGGAGCCTTCCCCGGAGACCCGGCTGGATGAAGGCGATGTGGTGGTTGTCCTCGGCGAGCCGGGGGCGGTTGCTGCCGCCGAGGATCGTTTGCTCAAGCGTTGATCAGACCCGTTTGCAGAGTGTGTATTGGGTGTTGCCGTCGTCGCTGTAAGCGGTGATTGCGCTGGTGAAATCCGGAGTGTTGGTTGCTGTTTGCTGGAAGGCACGCAGGCTGCCTGAGCCTGGTGTGCCATCGTCTTGTTGGGCGTCGATGGCATTGGCAATGCTGGCCGGCAGGTTGGTGCTGCAGACAACGAGTCCGCTGAGCAACACTGTCGTGCCATTCCGGATTTCCTGTTGAATACCGAGTTGACCGCTGACGGCGTTACTGGCTTGAATGCTTGAGCTGCTGTCGCCAGCCAGTAGCCCGGCTTGACGCAAGTGTTGCCAGAGGATGCGGCTTTCATCCGTTGCAGTGGTGGAATTGAAGTCACCGCCGAGCTGGTTGTCGGCATTGCCGTTGCTTGCCCCGGTCCAGCGGCCGCTTGCTTGAGCATCGTCGCCGGGCAGGGCGCGGTAGCGGTCACGGTAGGTGTGGATGGCCATGGCGACGCTGTCGATTTCCTTTTCCACACTGCGAATCTTGCCTTGTGTGATCATTTCCTGACCTTTCAGCACGCCGCCAAGCAGCAGGCCGATGATGACCAGGACGATGGCGATTTCGATCAGGGTGAAGCCGCGTTGTTGTCTACGTGTTTGTGTCGCTTGTTGCATGGTGAGTCTCCTTCGGGTGGTTGAAAAAATCAGGGCAGTCGGCCAGCAGCGAGCAGGCGGGCGTTGAGGATGGCGGGATTGATCCAGGTGACCAGATCATCAAAATTGCTGTCGGGCAGGCGATTGACAAAAACGAGGTCGGCGTCGGCGTTTTCGCTTTCGTCGGAATTGCTGCCTGACGTACGTTGACCGTCGGTGCGATAGCCGCCGG
>JAVEXE010000275.1:0-3029 GCA_034004105.1 Azonexus sp.
GCTCAACCACCTGCAAGTCGAACTCCTCCAACGCCACCGCAGCGGCGACACCGACGAACGCGTCGCCCGCGGCATCCACCTGACCATCAACGGCATCGCTTCGGGGTTGAGGAATAGCGGGTAATACGACAGACTACACAAGTAACCAACACCAGATCGACAGCCCCACCATGCCAACTCCTATCAAACGCACTGTTTTCTTCATTTCTGACGGCACCGGTCTGACTGCCGAAGCCTTGGGCCATAGCCTGCTGACGCAGTTTGAAAAAGTGGAGTTCAAGCAGATCCGCATTCCCTTTCTCGACAGCATCGAAAAAGCGCAGGAGGCCGTCGCGCGGATCAATGGACAGGGAGAGCAGGATGGCATGCGGCCCATCGTATTCACCACGCTGGTGAACAGCGAACTGGCTGATATCGTCCATCAAGCCGATGCATTCAGTCTGTCCTACTTCGACACCTTTCTGGCACCACTGGAAGCCGAGCTCGGCATCAAATCGAGTCACACCGTTGGCCGCTCGCACGGCACGGCTGAGACCTCCGACTACAAAAAGCGCATCGAAGCAATCAACTACACCCTTGCCCACGATGACGGCATCACCGATCGCGACCTCGAAGAAGCCGACATCATCCTGGTTGCCGTATCGCGCTGCGGCAAGACGCCGACTTCGCTCTACCTGGCCATGCAATTCGGGCTCAAGGTCGCCAATTTCCCGCTGATCCCGGAAGACTTTGATCGCGGTCGACTGCCCTCCAGCCTGGAAAAACACCGCAGCAAGCTCTTCGGCCTCACCATTCAAGCCGAACGCCTGCACCAGATCCGCGAAGAACGCCGCGCCGGCAGCAAGTACGCTGCCCTGCCCAACTGCCGCTTCGAAATCGCCGAAGCCGAAAAAATGATGCGCCGCGAAGGCATCCGCTGGCTGGACTCATCCACCAAGTCGATTGAAGAAATTTCGGCGACGATATTGCAGGTACTGAATTTGCGCTGAACTCGTGGTTCGAGTTTGGTCGCTAACGCCGCCGAACCATCTCAAACAAACAAACCGCCGCCGCCGCCCCGACATTCAGGGATTCCACCGAACCCGGCATGGGAATGTGAAGCCGCAGATCGGCGCTGGCGATGAGTTCCGGGCGCACCCCCTGCCCTTCGGCACCAAAAACCCAGGCCAACGGTTCCTGCCAGCCTACGGAGTAGAGCGATTGGGCGTCTTGAAGGCAGGTGACGGCGACGGTGCCGTGATAACGGGCGACAAACGCAGCGAGGTCGACAGCTTCGAAGATTTCCAGCACGAATTGCGCACCTTGGCCAGCCCGCAACACTTTGGGCGACCAGGCGGCAGCGCAGCCAGGGGAAAGCAGGACCTGTCGGATGCCGGCGGCAGCGGCGGTGCGTAGCAAACTGCCGAGATTGCCTGGGTCCTGGACACCG
The DNA here is from genome assembly GCA_034004105.1 of Azonexus sp. Lineage (GTDB taxonomy): Bacteria > Pseudomonadota > Gammaproteobacteria > Burkholderiales > Rhodocyclaceae > Azonexus. The sequence continues at coordinate 1,430 of JAVEXE010000275.1, forward strand.
TCGAGCAGTACGGCATTGGCTGAGAGATCGGGATTGCCGTTGTTTTCCGGGATTTCTACCAAACCAAGGAGGCCGCTGGGGGTGTCGACGATCCCGATCTCACGCATCAATCCTTCGGTCAACACGACAAAATCGCGGTTTTTCAGGTAGCTGGCGATTTCCGGGTTTTGCAGGGCGGTTTCGCTGGCAATGAGGGTGTTGACTGCAGCACGTTGCGTTTCCCAGGCTTCAACCAGATGGAGCGAGTCGAGCACGGTCAGCCCGGCTTTTTTGCGCTCGCGCCCGGACTCCGCCAGTCGTTTCAGTTGCTTGAACAAGGCATTGTCGCGGGACTGGATGAGTTTCATAGCAAGGAGAGTTGTCGTGAAACAGGGCCAAAACTGCGCCGATGCACGGGTGAAGGACCATGTTCGGCGAGCGCGGCAAGATGGGCGGCGGTTGGGTAACCCATGTGGCGGTCAAAACCGTACTGCGGATAGGCAGCGTGCAGCACCAGCATGCCTTCATCGCGGACGGTCTTGGCGAGTATCGACGCAGCGGCAATGCTGGCAATCTTGCCATCCCCCTGGACAATCGCCTCGACAGGAATCGCCAGTTTCGGGCAGCGGTTGCCATCGACCAGTGCGCGCTCAGGGACGACGGCAAGCCCGGCGACCGCACGCTGCATGGCCAGCAAGCTGGCTTGCAGGATGTTGAGGCGATCAATCTCTTCGACGCTTGCCTCAGCTACAGCCCAGGCAAGCGCCTTCTGCCGGATTTCCATGGCCAGGACAACCCGTTTCTTTTCACTGAGCTTTTTGGAATCGTTGAGGCCGGCAATCGGTTGATTGGGATCAAGGATGACGGCGGCGGCAACTACCGGACCGGCAAGCGGCCCCCGCCCTGCTTCGTCAATACCGCAAACCAGACCCTCGGGGACAATCAGATCGATTTTTGGCTTGATTCCGGACATGGCATTCAGGCGAGGCATTCGAGCACCGCGTTGGCGGCTTTTTCTGCCGTGTTCTGGCGCAGCTGCAAGTGGAGTTGGGTAAAGGCTGCCTCGATTTCCAGGGCATTTTCTTTGTCGTCGTAGAGCTTGAGCATGGCAGCGGCAAGGTTTTCCGGGGTAGCCTGGTCCTGCAGGAATTCAGGCACTACGAAGCGACCACAAAGGACGTTGGGCAAACCCACGTAAGGCAGGTAAGCCATGCGCTTCATCAGCCAATACGAGAATTTGGCGATTTTGTAGGTAATCACCATGGGCCGCTTGATCAGCGCTGCTTCGAGGGTCGCCGTACCACTGGCAACCAGCGCCACGTCTGCGGCACCCACCGCCTCCTGAGCATGGCCAAACAGCAGACGGATCGGAATATCACCGGCTTGCTGCTGATAAATCGCTGTTTCAAACTGCAGCCGGGTTTCGCGCGTCGCCAACGGGACAACAAATTGGGCATCAGGCAAGGTTTCACGAATCAGCTTGGCGGTCTGCACGAAGGTCTCACCCATGCTTTCCAGTTCGCCACGGCGGCTACCGGGCAAGAGTGCGAAGATGGGTTTGTCTTGCGGCAGGGCCAGTTTTTCGCGTACAGCGCGACGGTCGGTTTCCAGCGCAATCGTA
>JAVEXE010000040.1:0-11007 GCA_034004105.1 Azonexus sp.
GAAGCCGCGCCGCAACTGCTGATGCAGGCTTTTTTGCAGCGCATCATCAACGGCGGGGGGCGGATTTCCCGCGAATATGGTTTGGGTCGCAAGCGAACCGACTTGCTGATCGAGTGGCCGCTGGACCCTGAACAAGGCATGCACGGGCCCTTGCAGCGGGTCGTGATCGAGTTGAAGATACGCCGTGACAGCCTGGAAAAAACCCTGACAACGGCACTGGCGCAGACCGAGGATTACAGCCGACAGGTTGGCGCAGACGAAGCGCATCTGGTCATTTTTGACCGCAAGCCCGGCACGCCCTGGGATCAAAAAATCTGGCACCGTCAGGAAAGCCATGCCGGGCTGGAGATCATGGTTTGGGGCGCGTGAACGGGATGTGTCAGCGTGCTTTTGTTGAATTTCCGGGCTTTTTTGCGGTCGACCGCAGAATTCCCCTGTTTTCTGGAGTGTATTGATGTCCGATCATGAGCAACTGGCCGAAAGTCTGCAACGCAACCGGGTGACGCGTCGGCAGGTGTTGTGGCTCTTTGGGGCGGCGGCGCTTTCCGGGTGTACGCAGTCGCCGACCACCGGAAAATCCATTCTGGTCGGGATGAGCGAGGCGCAGGAAAAGTCGATTGATCAGCAGGTGTCGCCGCAGCAGTTTTCCCAGGATCTGGGGCCGGTGCAGGATGCCGCAGTCAATCAATACATCAGTTCGGTGGGGCAGCGGATCGACAAGCTGACACATCGTCCGCAGATGCCCTATTCCTATCGGGTGCTCAACGCCAATTACGTCAATGCCTACACATTTCCCGGTGGGGCGATGGGCATTACCCGCGGGATTCTGGTGGATATGAACAATGAGGCTGAACTGGCCGCGCTGCTCGGGCACGAATTGGGGCATGTCAATGCGCGGCACGCGGCGCAGCGTCAGGGGCAGGCGATGGTGGCGCAGATTGCCGTGGTCGGGGCCAATATTGCGGCCTCGAACAGCGAGTGGGGTGGCCTGGTGGCGATTGGTAGTCAGTTGGGTGCCAGCGCCTTGTTGTCGAGTTACTCGCGTGATAACGAGCGTGAGGCGGATGCCCTGGGGCAGGAATACATGGTTCGGGCAGGGTATCCGGCGGGTGGGATGATTGCCCTGCATCAGTTGCTGGTGGATCAGGAGAAGGAAGCGCCGGGGCTGTTGCAAACCATGTTTTCCACCCATCCTATGAACCGTGAACGGCGCGATACTGCACAGCGACTGGCGCAGGGGCAGTATGCGAATACCTTGAAACGAGACGCCGGGCGCGAGCGTTTCATGGACAGCACAGCCAGTTTGCGTCGGCTGAAACCGACCATCAAGGATTGTCAGCAGGGCGAAGTGGCGCTGGCTGGCAAACAGTTTGGCCGGGCCGAAGGTGAGTTTCGCAATGCAGTGAAAAGGACGCCACGCGATTACGCCGCGAATCTTCTGCTGGCGCAAAGCCTGCAGGCACAAAACAAGACCCGTGAGGCGCAACGTTATGCTGAAGCAGCCAAAGCAATTTACCCGCAAGAAGCACAGTCACACAAGCTGATTGGTGCCCTGGCGTTGGGGCAGAAAGACCCGGCAGCGGCATTCGCGGCATTTGATCAATATGATCGCCTGTTGCCCGGTGATGGCGGCATCACTTTCCTGAAAGGTGTGGCTCTGGAAGGAATGGGTCGTCGCCAGGAGGCTGCCCGTCAGTACGCCAGCTTCCTGCGTAACAATCGTCAGGGTGACGCTGCGCAGTACGCCTACAACCGGCTCAAGGGCTGGGGTTACGTGAAATAAGCAAAATATTGCGGTCGACCGCAAGAATCCGGATAAAAGGCTGCAATGCCTGAAGCGCGATCATGAGCCTTCTGCGCTCGGCACTGTTGCGGCTGGAGGCGGGGCGACAGGAAGCTGGATTTCCATCAAGGTCAGGAAGCCATCTTGCGTATTGCTGACCTTATAGACGGCATCGGGTCGTTCTTGCGCTTTTTTCAGCACCATCTGCCATTCGGCTTCAGCGGTTTTCAGACCGTCGATTTTCTTGTGTAGGGTGGCGATGCTTTCGGCAAGATCTTTTTCGAGCTGCTTGTTGAAGGTTTCAACCTTGTCCGCGCTGGGGTTGAGTGCGATCAGTACCGTATTGGTCAGGGACAGCAACAAGGCGCCGGCGGCAAAAATCAGGGTCAGCTTTTCCCAGGGCCAGACTTTCTTGGCTGGGGCTTTTTCTTCGGGAGCGACTTCATCAATCATGGCTTTTTCCTAGATGTCTCCAAAGGTTGAACCATATATCGGCCAACACGCGGAAAAACTTGACCGCTCAAGTACCGAAACTGCGCAAACCGTCCAGATCCAGTACATTGATGCCGCCGTACTCGCTACGCACCAGCATGGCGTCCTCCAGAACTTTCAGGGCTTGATTGGCGCGTTGCCGTGAGACGCCGGCCAGGTAGCCCAGTTCCTCCTGCGAAATCTGCAGCAAGCGGTTGGTGCCAGGGTAGAGCACCGGGTTGAACAGCGCGGCCAGGACGCGGGCAATTCTGGCGTCGACGTCCAGCATGCGCTCGTTTTCCATCATTCCGATGAACTGACCGAGACGCTCGTTGAGCTGGGTGATGATGTGCCGGTTGAACGGGATGCTGTGATCCAGCAACCACAGGAAGGTGGCCCGGTTCATGAACGCTACCCGCGTTTCGCGAATGGCCATCACGTCGTAACGCCGTGTTTCTTCCTTGAGCAAGGAGCCCTCGCCGAACCAGCCGCCGGTGGTGATGCCGGTAAGCGAGGTCGTCTTTCCCGTGGTCCAGTGGCTGGCCATCTTGCCCAGACCATTGATGATGCCCATCCAGTGCGTGACTGGCTCGCCCTTCATGCAGATGAATGCGCCCGCGGCGAAACTGCGCTCGATGGTTCCGGCCAGAGCGCGCTGCATCTCCTCTTCCGTCAGCGCCTGGCCCCATGACGAGCTTCGCAGCAGTTCTTCAGCGTTTTTCAATTTTTTTCCCTGATTGTCTGCCGAATGACAATTATACGCCGTGCTAATCCCTACACTGAATCGCAAATGTGGGCAGATTGCTTGGTGCACTGCAAGGTTTACGGATCGGGAAGTCATGCCCACAATGCTTCAAACAAACGTTAGACCGCGTTGCCAAAAAACGCGGCATGAGGAGACAAAGATATGCCCACGCAGGCGAACTTCGCCGCGCTGGATGGTTTGCACACCTTCCCGCGGCTCCTGTTGCATCATGCTAAAAACCGTCCTGACGCGCCGGCCATCCGGGAAAAAGCGCTGGGAATCTGGCAAACCTGGACCTGGTCCGATGTTGCCGACCGTGTTCGTTCTCTGGCTTGCGGCCTGGCCGAACTCGGTTTCAAGCGCGGCGATAATCTGGCGATCATCGGCGACAACCGCCCGCATCTCTACATGATGATGGCGGCGGCGCAGTGTCTGGGTGGGGTTCCGGTACCCTTGTATCAGGATGCTGTTGCTGCCGAAATGCTGTTTGTTCTGCAGGATGCCGGCGTGCGGTTTGCCTTGGTCGAGGATCAGGAGCAGGTCGATAAACTGCTGGAGATCAAGGATCAGTTGCCTGCGCTGGAGCATATCGTCTATGACGATCCTCGCGGCATGCGGCATTACAACCAGGTTTTCCTGCACGATGTGCATGAGTTGATGGAAATGGGCCGTATTCACGACCGTAACCATCCGGATTTTCTCAATCAAGAAATCGAGCAGGGGCATTTCGACGATGTCTCGGTGATGCTTTACACCTCCGGGACAACGGGTAAGCCGAAAGGGGTTTGTCAAACTCATGCTTCGTTCATCGCTGCCGCACGGGGTGGTATCGAAGTCGATAAGCTGACTGCCAATGAAGACATTTTGTCTTACTTGCCCATGGCCTGGGTCGGCGACCATCTATTCTCGTTCGCGCAGGCGATGGTGGCGGGGTTCACGATCAATTGTCCGGAATCCGGCGAGACGGTGATGACCGATTTGCGCGAAATCGGGCCGACCTATTACTTTGCACCGCCACGTGTTTTCGAGGGCTTGCTGACTTCCGTCATGATCCGGATGGAAGATGCCGGAAAATTGAAGCAGAAGCTTTTTCATCACTTCATGGATGTTGCCAAGCGTTGCGGTGCCGACATTCTTGACGGAAAACCGGTGTCGACCGCAGATCGCATCCAGTATGCGTTGGGTAATTTCCTGACCTATGGCCCGTTGCGTAACGTGCTGGGCATGAACCGCATTCGCGTCGCTTATACCGCAGGGGCGGCGATTGGGCCGGAATTGTTCAGTTTCTACCGTTCAATCGGGATCAATCTGAAGCAGTTGTACGGTCAGACGGAAACCTGCGCCTATGTCTGTCTGCAACCGGATGGTCAGGTCAAGGCGGATACGGTCGGTGCGCCGGCGCCGGGTGTTGAAATCAAGATTGCCGACAACGGCGAGGTGCTGGTCAAGGGGGCGATGCTGCTCAAAGGTTATTACCAGCGTCCGGATGCGACGGCGGAATCCATCAACGCCGAAGGCTACTTCCTGACCGGTGATGCTGGTTTCCTTGATGCCGATGGTCAGCTCAAGATCATCGATCGCGCCAAGGATGTCGGCAAACTAACCAGCGGCGGCATGTTCGCGCCCAATTACATCGAGAACAAGCTGAAGTTTTTCCAGTTCGTCAAGGAAGCCGTCTGCTTTGGCAATGGCCGCGACATGGTCTGCGCCTTCATCAATATTGACGTCGGTGCCGTCGGCAACTGGGCGGAGCGGCGGGGTATTGCCTACGCCGGTTATACCGATCTGGCCGGGAAACCTCAGGTGCTGGAACTGATCCGTGAGTGTATCGAAGAGGTCAATCAGTCGCTGGCGGGCGATGCCATGGTGGCGGATTCCCAGGTTCATCGCTTCCTGGTTCTGCACAAGGAATTGGACCCCGATGATGACGAGTTGACCCGTACGCGCAAGGTGCGTCGCAATTTTGTCTCGGAAAAATACAAGGTGCTGATCGACGCGCTCTACTCGGGCAAGACGTCTCAGTTCATCGAAACCGAGGTGAAATTCGAGGATGGCCGGCGAGGCAAGGTCTCGGCAGACCTGAAGATCGTCGATGCAAAGACCTTCGCGGTCGGCGCGAAAAAGACGGCGTAAGGAGAACAGAACGTGAGCAGAAAAATTGGTGACGTCATCCTCGACCTGCAAAACATTTCATTGCGTTTTGGCGGGGTCAAGGCACTGACAGACATTTCCTTCAATATCCGTGAACACGAGGTGCGTGCAATCATCGGCCCGAACGGGGCTGGCAAGAGCTCGATGCTCAACGTGATCAATGGGGTTTACCATCCCCAGGAAGGAAAAATCTTCTATCGCGGTGCAGAGCGCAAAAAAATGGAGCCGCATATGGCGGCCTCCACCGGCATCGCCCGCACCTTCCAGAATATCGCCCTGTTCAAGGGGATGAGTGTGCTCGACAACATCATGACCGGGCGCAATCTGAAAATGAAGAGCAATATCCTTTTGCAGGCACTCTGGTTGGGGCCGGCGCAAAAAGAGGAAATCGAGCACCGCAAGAAGGTCGAGGAAATCATTGATTTCCTTGAAATTCAGCACATTCGTAAAACGCCGGTGGGTCGCTTGCCCTATGGCTTGCAAAAGCGGGTGGACCTCGGACGGGCGCTGGCCATGGAGCCGCAGATTCTGCTCCTTGATGAGCCGATGGCCGGGATGAACGTTGAAGAGAAGCAGGACATGTGCCGCTTCATCCTCGACGTCAATGACCAGTTTGGCACCACCATCGTGCTGATCGAGCACGACATGGGTGTGGTCATGGACATTTCGGATCGGGTGGTCGTGCTCGATTACGGCAAGAAAATCGGTGATGGCGTACCTGACGAGGTGCGCAGCAGTCCTGAGGTCATCAAGGCCTACCTGGGTGCGGGACATTAAGCGGAGCAGAACATGGGATTCTTCATTGAAACTTTGATTGGCGGCCTGATGGCCGGCATGCTGTATTCCTTGGTGGCGCTGGGCTTCGTGCTCATTTTCAAGGCATCGGGGGTGTTCAATTTCGCGCAGGGGGCAATGGTGCTGTTTGCCGCACTGGCCATGGCGCGTTTTTCGGAATGGGCCAATATCGCACTTGGTGGCGACAGTTTGTTCCTGGCGAATGTCATTGCCTTCTTCGGTGCCGGCGTGGTGATGTTCATCGTTGCCTGGATCATCGAGCGATTGGTTTTGCGCAACCTCGTGAACCAGGAAGGTGCCACGCTTTTGATGGCAACCCTGGGGATCGCTTACGTACTCGAAGGGATCGGGCAGACCATCTTTGGTAGCCAGATCTATTCGATCAACGTCGGTATGCCCAAAGACCCGGTGATCATGTTCGAGTCGATGTTTGAGGGCGGAATCATGATCAACAAGGAGGATTTCATTGCTGCCTTGATTGCCGCCGTGCTGGTTGGTGTATTGACGCTTTTCTTCCAGAAAACGCCCATTGGTCGGGCGCTGCGGGCGGTTGCAGATGATCATCAGGCGGCGCAGTCGATCGGTATCCCCCTCAACCGGACCTGGGTCATTGTCTGGTGCGTGGCCGGTATCGTGGCACTGGTGGCCGGGATCATCTGGGGTTCGAAGCTGGGGGTTCAATTCTCGCTGGCAACCGTTGCCTTGCGTGCGCTACCGGTGGTGATCCTTGGTGGGCTGACTTCCGTACCGGGGGCGATCATTGGTGGTCTGATCATCGGTGTCGGAGAAAAACTTTCCGAGGTCTATCTCGGGCCTTACGTCGGCGGCGGCATCGAAATCTGGTTTGCTTACGCCCTGGCCCTTGTCTTCCTGCTGTTCCGTCCGCAGGGGCTGTTCGGCGAAAAGATCATCAACCGCGTCTGATTCGCGCCTGATAAGGAGAATACAAAGTGATTTATCGCGAAAACGGCCAGTTCAAGACGAGCTACGCGGCCGATCAACAAATCTTTACCATCGCTCAGGACAAATGGTTCGTCCTTGGCCTCATCGCCTTCGCTTTCATTGGCGTGCCGATGCTGGCCGACGAATACATGTTCCGTGCCATCCTGATTCCCTTCCTGATCCTGTCGCTGGCGGCGCTGGGGGTGAATCTGCTGGTCGGTTATTGCGGCCAGATCACGCTGGGGGCAGGGGCCTTCATGGCGATTGGGGCTTACGCGGCCTACAACTTCATGGTTCGCATTGACGGCATGCCCTTGATTGCGGCCCTGCTGCTGGGCGGGTTGGCCACCGCTGGCATGGGTATCCTGTTTGGTATTCCCAGCTTGCGGGTACGTGGCCTCTATCTGGCGGTGGCGACACTGGCGGCGCAGTTCTTCTGCGACTGGGCCTTCCTGCGTCTGGGTTGGTTCACCAACTACTCATCGTCGGGCTCGGTATCGATTTCCAACCTCAGCGTGTTGGGCTGGAGCATCGATTCGCCCGTCGAAAAGTATCTGTTCTGCCTGATGTTCATCGTCGCTTTCGCCTTCTTTGCCAAGAATCTTACCCGGGCCAGCATTGGCCGGCAGTGGATGGCGATTCGTGACATGGACGTGGCGGCTGAGGTGATTGGTATTCGTCCGATGTGGGCCAAGTTGTCCGCCTTCGCAGTGAGTTCCTTCTTCGTCGGCGTGGCGGGGGCGCTCTGGGGTTTCGTGCACCTGGGCTCCTGGGAGCCGGCTGCTTTCTCGGTCGACCGTTCGTTCCAACTGCTTTTCATGGTCATCATCGGCGGTCTGGGATCGATCATGGGGAGCTTCTTTGGCGCTGCCTTCATCGTCGTCCTGCCGATCTTTCTGAATCAGGCCTTGCCGGCCCTCGGTGATCTGTTTGGGATCGCCATCTCGACGGCTGGGGTCGCTCATGCTGAATTCATCATCTTCGGTTCGCTGATCGTGTTTTTCCTGATCGTCGAACCTCACGGCCTTGCCCGTTTGTGGGCAATTGCCAAGGAGAAACTGCGTCTGTGGCCATTCCCCCACTGACGCGGCCCGCTGCAGTACCGTGCTTTACCTATAACAGAGGAGACAACTCATGAAATTTCGTTCCCTGGCCCTCGCGGCCGCCATTGCCTCGGTCGGCCTGAGTGCCGCTGTCGTCAGCCCCAGTGCTCATGCTCAAGCCAAAGAGCAATTTTTCCCGGTGCTGGTGTATCGCACGGGGGCTTATGGTCCCAATGGCACGCCTTGGGCCAATGGTTACGTCGACTACCTCAAGTTGGTCAATGCCAAAGGCGGTCTGAATGGCGTCAAGTTGAGCTTTGAAGAGTGCGAATTTGCCTATGCGACAGACCGCGGTGTCGAGTGCTACGAGCGTCTGAAGGGCAAGGGCGCTACCGTCTTCCAGCCGCTGTCCACCGGTGTGACCTTCGCACTGACCGAAAAAGCCCCTGTCGACAAGATTCCGCTGGTTACCGCAGGCTATGGTCGTAGCGAATCGCAGAACGGTGCCGTGTTCACCTGGAACTTCCCGCTGCTGGGCACCTATTGGGTGGGTGCTGACGTTGCCATTCAGCATCTGGCAAAACAGTATGGTGGTGAGGACAAGCTGAAGGGCAAGAAGATTGCGCTGGTGTATCACGACAGCCCGTATGGCAAAGAGCCGATCCCGCTGTTGCAGGAACGCGCCAAGATGCACGGTTTTGACCTGCAGTTGTTGCCTGTCGCTCACCCGGGTGTCGAGCAGAAAGCAACTTGGCTGCAGATCCGCCGTGATCGTCCGGACCACGTTCTCCTCTGGGGCTGGGGTGTGATGAATTCGACCTCGCTGAAGGAAGCACAGGCAACCGGATATCCGCGCGAGAAGATGCTGGGTATCTGGTGGGCCGGTGCTGAACCCGATGTCAAGGATGTCGGCATGGGTGCCAAGGGCTACAGCGCAATCACCCTGCAGCACGGTGCCGAGCCAAACAGCAAGGTGGTGAAGGATATGCTGGCGATGGTGCATGCCAAGGGTCAGGGCACCGGGCCGAAGGAAGAAGTCGGTTCCGTGCTTTACATGCGCGGCCTGATTTCTGCGATGGTGGCGGTTGAGGGTGTGCGTAAGGCGCAGGAGCGTTACGGTAAGGGCAAGGTCATGACCGGCGAGCAGACCCGCTGGGGCCTGGAGAACCTGAACCTGGATGACAAGGCGCTGGCCGACCTCGGTTTTGCCGGTGTCCTGCGTCCGATCCAGACCTCTTGTACCGACCACATGGGCTCGCCGTGGGCGCGTATCCATACTTGGGATGGTGCCAAGTGGAACTTCTCGTCCGATTGGTATCAGGCTGACCAGAAGGTCTTGCGCCCGATGGTGATGTCTGCTTCAACCAAGTACGCGGAAGAGAAGAAAATCACCCCACGTACGCCGGAGCAGTGCAAGCAATAAGCTGAACCCAGCCCGCGCCTTCGGGCGCGGGCACCCTGAATGAGAGTCGATATGAACGCTCCCAATACTGCTTTCCTCAATGTGAATAACATCGAGGTGATTTACAACCACGTGATTCTGGTCCTCAAGGGGGTCTCGTTCTCTGTCCCCGAGGGCAAGATTGTCGCACTGCTGGGTGGTAACGGCGCCGGCAAGACGACGACGCTGCGTGCAGTGAGCAATCTCCTGCACGGTGAGCGTGGTGAAGTGACAAAAGGCTCGGTCGAGTTGAAGGGCGAGCGGGTCGAGGCCCTGACCCCCGGTGATCTGGTTCGCCGTGGTGTGGTGCAGGTGATGGAAGGCCGGCATTGCTTTGGCCACCTGACCATCGAAGAAAATTTATTGACCGGTGCCTATACCCGAACGGACGGCAAGGCAGCGGTGCAGGAAACCCTGGAGAAGGTGTACAACTTCTTCCCGCGCCTGAAAACCCGGCGCACCAGCCAGGCGGCCTACACCTCGGGTGGGGAACAGCAGATGTGCGCCATTGGCCGTGCGCTGATGGCCAAGCCAAAACTGGTCCTGCTCGATGAGCCCTCGATGGGTTTGGCGCCTCAGATCGTCGAAGAGGTTTTCAGCATCGTCAAGGAATTGAACGAAAAGGAGGGGACGACCTTCCTCCTGGCAGAACAAAACACCAACATTGCCCTGCGCTACGCCGACTTCGGTTACATCCTGGAAAACGGGCGGGTGGTGATGGAAGGTGCTGCAAACGATCTGCGAGACAATGAGGACGTGAAAGAGTTTTACCTCGGTTTGTCTTCGGCTGGGCGCAAGTCCTTCCGCGAGGTCAAGCATTACCGCAGAAGAAAACGGTGGCTGTCGTGAGCTATTACGACGCTCTCGAAACCCGCGACCCCGCTGAGCGTGAGGCTGCATTGCTCGCAGCCCTGGCGCGGCAGATTGCGCATGCCAAGGCGGCTTCGTCCTATTACGCACAGACACTGGCCAATGTTGACCCAGCTACCTGTAATACCCGGTCGGCACTCGCCGCCTTGCCGCTGACGCGCAAGCGCGACCTGATCGAGTTGCAAAAATCCCGCCCACCGTTTGGTGGTCTGGAGGCAGTGTCGCGCGATGCGGTGAAGCGGGTCTTTGCTTCGCCGGGGCCGATTTACGAGCTGCAAGGCATGGCGACCGATCCCTGGCGGCTGGCGCGCGTACTCTATGCGGCGGGTATCCGTCCCGGCCAGCTGATCCACAACTGCTTTTCCTACCATTTCACGCCGGGCGCTTTCCTGATGGAAGGCGGCGCTCGGAAACTGGGTTGTTCGGTGTTTCCCGGTGGTGTCGGTCAGACCGAGCAGCAGGTACAGGCGATGGTCGATCTGCGCCCCGATGCTTACGTTGGCACGCCGTCTTTCCTGCGCATCATCGTCGAGAAGGCCGAGGAACTGGGGGCCGATATTTCGTCGCTCAAGCGGGCGCTGGTGTCCGGTGAGGCGCTGCCTGGCGTGACGCGGGACTGGTTGCGGCAAAAAGGCATCGAAGTGCGGCAGTGCTATGCCACGGCAGACATCGGGGCCATTGCCTACGAAACCGACGCACAGGAAGGTCTGGTGGTTGAGGAGGACCTGCTGGTTGAGATCGTGCGGCCTGGTACTGGCGATCCGGT
>JAVEXE010000040.1:11107-12407 GCA_034004105.1 Azonexus sp.
GGGCTGGGTGATGCCGGCGAGTTCGACAAAGCTTTGCCGCGCTTGGTTATGCGGGTGCCTGGGGGCTTCTTCGAGGGTCAGGACCGGCCAGACGCAGTCGTCGCTATCGGCAAACAGGGCTTCCCAATGGGCGCGGGGCTGGTTGGCAAAAATCTGCGTCAAACGTGCCTTCATACGTGGCCAGCGACGGGTGTCGTATTGCTGCGCGGGCAGGAAATCCGGGTCGTTACTCAGATCAAGGCGATCAATGAAGGTCCGGTAGAACTGCGGCTCCAGCGGGCAGACGCTGAGCCACAGGCCGTCGGCGCAGGCATAGACGTCGTAAAACGGGGCGCTGGAGTCGATGGCGCACTCGCCTTCCCACTCGCCCAGCGCCGCCAGGTTGAACAAGCCGTGTCCGAGCACAGACGCCCCTTCGCACATGGCGGCGTCGATGACCTGTCCCTGGCTGCTGCGGTTTCTTTCTACCAGGGCGCAGGCAATGCCCCAGGCCAGCATCAGCCCGCCTCCGCCCATGTCGCCGACCAGCGTTGGGGGTGCCCAAGGAGCGCCGCCGTGCCGCCGACCCGTATCCAGCACGCCGGCGATGGCGGCGTAATTGGCATCGTGTCCCGCCCGTGGGGCCAGCGGTCCGGTTTGCCCCCAGCCAGTCATGCGACCGTAGATCAGGCGCGGATTGAGCGCCAGGCACTCGTCCGGGCCAAAGCCCAGGCGTTCCATCACGCCGGGACGAAAACCCTCGATCAGTACGTCAGCTTGGGCAATCAGCTTCATGACCACGGCCTTGGCTGCTGGGTGTTTCAGATCGATGCAGAGGGATTTCTTGCCCCGGTTGGCGACAGCTTTGCGACCACCGCCGAAGAGTTGCGAAGCAAAGGTGCCGCCGCCACGTTCGAGTAGGGTAACGTCGGCACCCATGTCGGCGAGCAGCATGCCGCAGAATGGGCCGGGGCCAATCCCGGCAAACTCGATGACCTTGATGCCGGCAAGCGGGCCGGACCTTCGCTGTTCTGTTGTTGTCATGGTAATGAAAAAAGCGTTGAAAAAACTGTCGACCGCAGTATGGCACGAGCCGGGGTTTTACGGATTGCCGCTTGCCCAGCCACGGGGCATGATGACGGCGCAAAGGAGAACGACCTATGAAGAGCAAGATTGACGAGTTGCTGGAGCGCATTGCCGCCTTGCAGGATGAATTGGAGGCTGAGTATCGCAATACCCGCGAGGAGTGGGAACGCAAGAAAACCGAATTGGCGGATGAGTTTCTTCGTCAGCAACGACGGTACAAAACCAGCTTGTTCCG
>JAVEXE010000040.1:12507-13945 GCA_034004105.1 Azonexus sp.
TGGACGGCATCATGTGCGGCAATGGTTGAGCGCAGTCGATCTGCCAGTGTGTGCAAACTCAGTGTGTCAGTGGGGTGCAACAAGATGAGAAATTCATCGCCTCCCCAGCGCGAGGCAATATCGTACGGTCGCAGCGTGTTTGAAATCTGTTCGGCAATCGCAATCAGGGTCCGGTCGCCAGTGGCGTGGCCGTGCTGGTCATTGATCAGCTTGAAATTGTCCACGTCCAGCCAGAGTATCCCGACGGGCGAATTTTCACGCCGCGCACGTTCGAGGGCGGCCAGCAGTTGGGCGCTCATGCCTCGTCGGTTGAACAGCGTGGTGAGCGTGTCGCGCGTTGCCAATTGCTGAAGGGCGGCGGTTCTTTCTTCCACCTTGGCCTCCAGTTCGTGTCTTGCTGCGGCGACCGAGTCCGCCATATGGTTGAAGCGGGCCAGCAGGGAACGGATTTCACCGCTGCCACTCAGGCTGAGATTTTCCGGAACCGGCTGCCCCGATTCCACCGCAGTCATTGCCTGATCGAGTCTTGCCAAGGGTTTGAGAACGCGTTGCCCCAGCGTGTAATTGAAGAGCAGGAGGATGCTGAGCAAGGTGCCGCCATAAACCATCAAGATGCCGGAAAACTGGCTGAAGGGCAGCAGGACATCCAGGTCGAGTAGCGTCATTTCATACCATTCGATCTCTGGAATGTAGGCGAGGCCAGCCAAGTGACGCCGGCCATCGATCTGCACGAACTCGGTCAATACCTTGTCCGGGTTGGCTTGCAAGCGCTGCATGGCGGCACGAATTGCCGTGATATCCGCTGCATGGTCAAAGAGGCGGTTAATGGTGTTCGTGCTTGCATTACCCTTGCTGATCGAACCAAAATCGATCAGTGACTGGTCACGATGAACCTGAATTGCCCCAGCGTGGTTGAGAAACAAACTCGTGACCCCCGGTTCGCCCGCATGGACAATGTTATCAATGAACTCGGTCAGGTCCAGTCCGGTGCCGGCAATGCCCAGAATATCGTTGCCGTCACGGATCAGAACATCAATCCAGAGTTTGGTAATGCCAAGTGCCGGGTCAGGATTGACATTGATGTGAATGTCCCGCCCCTGTCGGATCAAATCATAGAACCAGGCATCCTTGCTTGCTTTCGGGTCGAGGTCATAGCGGTATTGCCGATTGGCAAATTCGTTCGTACGGTTGTTGTGGTAGTACTGACCGTTGCTGAGCAAGGCGACGAAATAGCTTTGGTCGTGGAAATTGAGTCGGAAACTCTCCATTTCCCCGATGGCTTGGGCGCGCAATTCGGCATTGTCCGGTTTCTTGGCCCAATCGCGAATTTGTGCCGAGGCCGCCAGTTGTCGGGAAAGGGCCAGTTCGCGCAAAATCGGTTGCAACATCCGCCCCTTGTCGTAAAGCACCAGGCGCTCGGCGTAGCGCTCCGCCCATT
>JAVEXE010000041.1:0-13939 GCA_034004105.1 Azonexus sp.
CCAGCTTCGTCCCGGCCGATCAACTCCCCATCGCCCTCGAACGCGCCCGCGCTGCCAACCTGCACCACATGCTGCACACCGTCGCCCTGTTCGGCGTCGCACTATGGTCACGCCAACATGCAAGCCTGTTCCTGAACCTCGCCGGCACCCTCTTCGTGCTCGGCATCGTCGGTTTTTCCGGCGGCATCTACCTGCTTCGCATCATCGCCGGCATCCACGAAGGCGCAATTATCAACATCGTTCCCTTCGGCGGCTTCTGCCTGATATTCGGCTGGCTGGCGCTGATCATTGCTGGCTGGCGGGACAAGCGCTGAATCGCAGAAGCAGGATGATTTCACGAACGCTCCGATCACAACTGCCAGGCTTCTCCCCCACCCTGCAAGGTCATTTCGATCACCCGCTTGCTGAGGTGCGGGGCGAAGAGTTCGATGAAGTCGTAGTCGAAGCGGCGCAGGTAGCTACCCCGGCGCACCGCCAGGCGGGTGGTGTTGGATTCAAAAAGATGGCTGGCATCGAGCGCGACCAGTCCGGTGTCACGCTGTTCGTCAAAGGCGAGCTTGGCGATGATGCCCAGGCCTAGCCCCAGGCTGACGTAGGTTTTGATCACGTCGGCGTCGAGTGCGGTCAACGCGATATTGGGCTCGATTTCCAGTCGCTCGAAAGCGCGATTGATCCGTGAGCGGCCCGTAAAAGCAGCATCGTAAGTAATCAGCGGCCAGCGAGCGAGTGCTTGCAACGACAGCGTCGGCTGGTCGAGGATCGGGTGGCCGGCCGGGGCGATGACGCAATGGCTCCATTGCTGGACCGGGAAAGAGACGAGCTGCGCGTGCTGATCGAGCGACTCGGTCGCGATGCCGATATCCGCATCGCCCGCCGCAACCCAGTCGGCAATCTGAATTGGATTGCCTTGGTGCATCTCAAGCTTGACCTGCGGATGGCGGGCGACAAAATCGCGCACCACGGTCGGCAAGGCATAGCGGGCCTGGGTATGCGTTGCAGCAAGAACCAGGCGGCCCGTATCGCCGCTGGAAAACTCGGCGCTGGCACGCTTGAGATTTTCCGCTTCACGCAGGATGCGCCGGGCAATGTCGATGACCACCCGACCCGGTTCGGTAATACCGGTAAAACGCTTGCCGCTGCGTTCGAAAATGGCGATCCCCAGTTCGTCCTCCAGCAGCCGGATCTGCTTCGACACGCCGGGCTGTGAGGTGTAGAGCACTTCTGCGGCTTCGGAAACATTGAGGCCCTGACGTTCAATTTCGACGATGTAGCGCAATTGCTGGAGTTTCATCGCAAACCTTAATAACAAAAAACGATAACAATCTAACCCAATATTCTTTTTGATTCAATGATTGCTCGTTACGATGCGCTCCTCAAACGATAAATGTGCTTTTGCACGACGCCCCCCAGAGATACAAGGAAACGCATGTACCGCTACGACGCCATTGACCGCCAACTCGTTTCCGATCGCGTGGAGCAATTCCGTGATCAGGTTCGCCGCTGGAAAGCGGGCGAATTGAGCGACGACGAATTCCGCCCGCTGCGCTTGCAAAACGGCCTGTACATCCAGCGCCACGCGCCGATGTTCCGCATTGCCGTGCCTTACGGCATGCTCAGCGCCACGCAATTGCGCAAACTGGCCTTTCTAGCCCGAACCTACGACCGTGGCTACGGGCATTTCACTACCCGGCACAACCTGCAACTGAACTGGCCGAAAATCGAAGATGTGCCCGACATGCTGGCGCATCTGGCCGACGTCGAGATGCACGCCATCCAGACCTCGGGCAATTGCATCCGCAATGTCACCACCGATCAATTTGCCGGTGTTGCTGCCGATGAAATCATCGACCCGCGCCCGCTGGCGGAAATCCTGCGCCAGTGGTCGACCTTCCACCCGGAATTCGCTTTTCTGCCGCGCAAATTCAAGATCGCCATTTCCGGCACCCGCGAAGACCGCGCCGTCACCTGGTTCCACGATATCGGTCTCCATCTCAAGGTTCAGGACGGGCAAACGGGCTTTACCGTCATCGTCGGCGGCGGTCTGGGACGCACGCCGATCCGCGGTCAGGTGATTCGGGAATTCCTGCCTTGGCAGCACATCCTCAGCTATTGCGAAGCCATCCTGCGCGTGTATAACCGCTTTGGCCGGCGCGACAACGCCTACAAGGCGCGGATCAAGATTCTCGTTCAGGCGCTCGGGATCGAGGCGTTCCGTGGGCAGGTGGAAGCCGAATGGGCGCACAACAAAGGCGGCCCGGCGACCATCACCGAAGCGGAATACCAGCGCGTCGCTGGCCATTTTGGCAGCCCAGCGTATGAAACGCTGGCTGCGGTCAACGCCACGTTTGAGGCAAAAAAGCTCGACGAAAAAGCCTTCGCCCGCTGGGTCGACCGCAATACGCACGCGCACAAGGTGCCGGGCTACGCGGCTGTCACGCTGTCACTGAAAAAGCACGGCGTTGCACCGGGGGACATTACTGCCGACCAGATGGACGTGGTCGCCGATCTGGCTGAACGTTTCAGTTTTGGCGAACTGCGCATCAGCCACGAGCAGAACATCATCCTCGCCGACGTCAAGTTGTCCGATCTGTACGCCGTCTGGCAGGAGGCCAAAAGCGCCGGACTGGCAACGCCGAATATCGGCCTGCTGACCAGCATTATCTGCTGCCCCGGCGGCGATTTCTGCGACCTGGCCAACGCAAAATCGATTCCGATTGCCACCGCCATCCAGGCCCGTTTCGACGATCTGGACTACCTGTTCGACATTGGCGACATCGACCTCAACATTTCCGGTTGCATGAACGCCTGCGGCCACCATCACGTCGGCCACATCGGGGTGCTTGGGGTCGACAAGAATAACGACGAGTTTTACCAGGTCACACTGGGCGGTCGGCAAGGCAACGACGCAAAGCTCGGCAAGGTCATCGGCCCCTCGTTTTCTGCCGGCGAAATGCCCGATGTAGTGGAAAAAATCATTCAGGTTTATCTCGAAAACCGCCACGTCGACGAGCGCTTCATCGATACCTTCGATCGTATCGGTATCGACCCATTCAAGAATCGCGTGTACGAAGGCCGTGCCCATGGCAAGGCCAAGCAAAAGGAGGCCGCATAAAATGGCGCAACTGATTCAACAAGGCAATGTCGCGGTCGACACCTGGAAAACCCTGGAAATCGGCGAAGGCGAAAATCTGGAAACCGTCGCCCTGCCGGCAGGCGACATCCTCTTTCCACTGGCTGTCTGGCAGGCACGCAAGAACGAGATCATTTCCTGCCACAAGCGCATCGGCCTCTTGCTGCGCCCGGAAGACAAGGTCGAGGAAATCGCCGATGATCTGCATTATTTCGTGGTGATTGCCGTACATTTCCCGAAATTTGTCGATGGTCGTGGTTACTCGACTGCGGCTTTGCTGCGCCAGCGCTACCACTACCCCGGTGAGTTGCGCGCCGTGGGCGATGTGCTGCACGACCAGCTCTTTTTCATGAAGCGCGTCGGTTTCGACAGCTACGCGCTCAAGGAAGGCAAATCTGCGGTCCACGCCATCGACAAGGGATTTTCCGTTTTCTCGGAGGTCTATCAGGCCGCGACCGACCAGCCCGAACCCTATTTCCGCCGTCGCGCCGCCTGAACTTCCACTGAGCCCCCCGGAGCCATCATGTCCCCCGCCCTCCTCAACGTCACCCCGGAACTCGCTGCCAGCACCGCTGCAAAAACCAGCACGGCCCTGGCCTTACTCAAAGACATTGCCGCCAGTTGGTCACCCGCCACCTTCGCCAACAGTCTGGGCGCGGAAGACATGGTGCTGACCGACCTGATCGTCAAACATCAACTGCCGATTGAAATTTTCAGCCTCGATACCGGTCGCCTGCCTGCCGAAACCTATGCCCTGATGACTACGGTCGACCGCCATTACGGCCTGAAATTGAAAGTCTATTTTCCGCAAGCCGAAGAAGTCGAAAGTTATGTGCGTCAGCACGGCATCAACGCTTTCTACGATTCGGTCACGCTGCGCAAAGCCTGTTGTTACGCCCGCAAGGTCGAACCGCTACGCCGGGCGCTGGCGGGCAAACGGGCCTGGATTACCGGCATGCGTGCGGAACAGGCGGCCACCCGCGGCCAGTTGGCGACCCGTGAATACGACGAAGGCAACGGCCTGGAAAAATTCAATCCGCTGGCTGACTGGAGCGAAAAGGAAATCTGGACTTACATCAAGCAACATGGCGTGCCTTACAACGCCCTGCACGACCAGTTTTACCCGAGCATCGGCTGCGCCCCATGCACGCGGGCCATTTCGCTCGGCGAAGACGTTCGCGCCGGTCGCTGGTGGTGGGAATCACCAGAATCCAAGGAGTGCGGCCTGCATGTCAAAGGCTGAGCCTGCAGACGCAAAATCAGGCTGTCTGCCGCGTTGACCGCAAGTTCAGCGCGGCCAACACCCGCTCAAACAGCCATTCCGGGGGAACAGGCTTGCTCAGGTAATCGTTCATACCCGCTTCGAGACAACGCTTGCGGTCGTCGTCAAAGGCATTGGCAGTCATTGCAACGATGGGGGTATCGCGATTCAGGGAGTCGGCCCGGATGGCTCGCGTTGCATCGATGCCATTCATGTTGGGCATCTGCATGTCCATCAGGATCAAACTGTAGGGATTGCGCTGCGCCAGCGACAGCGCCTGGCGACCATCCTCAGCCAGATCAACCACCAGACCGACATCGTTGAGCAGACAAACGGTAATCTCCTGATTCACCGGCTCATCTTCAGCCAGCAAGATTCTGGTACCGGAAAATTCCCGCAACAAATGTCGCTCAGCCTGACTCATGTCGGCCTTGCCTTCTTCAACCGACGTGCCGGCGCCAAGTTCCAGGGCAACCGTAAAGGTGAAGACGCTACCCAGGCCTGGTGTGCTGCTGACGGAAATATCGCCCCCCATCAGACTGACAAGCCGTTTACTGATCGCCAACCCCAGTCCCGTTCCACCAAACCGGCGCGTTGTTGAATTATCTGCCTGCTCAAATGCATTGAACAAACGCGTCTGAGCCTCAGGAGAAATACCAATTCCAGTATCCGCCACGGCAACACGCAGGATCAAAGGACCTTCGTCACCTCGGTCGATACTGACTGAAACCCTCACCTCACCCTGGGCAGTGAATTTAATCGCATTACCAACAAGATTGAGCAGCACCTGGCCCAAGCGCAGAGAATCCCCCAGCAAAGGAGAGCGTGCCAGTTCGGGGGGCAAATCGACGCGATAGACCAAGCCCTTTGCCAACACTCGATCTGAAATCAAGGTGTGCAGGCTGGCAAACACATCCTCCAAGGTAAAAACCGTCTTCTCCAAGACCAGATGCCCGGCTTCGATCTTGGATATATCAAGAATGTCATTGATCACCCGCAACAGGTGCTGCGATGCCTGCTCGACTTTCAGCAAAGGATCGCGCAACCTGACATCTTCGGTCCGTCGCAAGGCCATTGCCGTCATACCCATGATGGCGTTCATCGGCGTGCGTAATTCGTGGCTCATGTTGGCCAGAAAGGCACTCTTGGCCCGACTGGCAGCCTCAGCCTCCTCCTTGGCCTGACGCAGCGCCGCCGTGCGTTCAGCCACCAGTTGTTCCAGGTGTTGCTGATGCTGGACCAGCGATTCACGTGTCTGACGTAGCGACTCTTCCGCACGCTGATGTTCGCTCAATTCACGCATCAAGCGCAGCGTGTTAGACGACAAGGTGCTGTAAATGGACAGGATGATGTCAATCAGGACTCGCGTTGCTCCCCCCATTTGCTCACTGGCGTGCTTCTTCGCTTCCGCAACAGGCATCCCTGACCTTACTGCCAGCAAGGTGTACGCCATGTAGCGGTCACTTTCGAGAATGTGCGAGGCCAGCCAGCGGGCAAGGAATCCGAGTGCTTTTTCTGTCAACTCCTGCTCGGTGGTTGAGCCCAGCGCTGCGCGCAAACTCATGACCTCATCGACAAAGCCCTGATGCACCCGGCGATGCTCGCTTTCCAGATCATCCTCTCCCAAGGCCTGCTGCCACAGGCTTTCCTCATGCGCGAAGTGGTAGACCGTGTAATCCACCAACTCGTCAAACACTTGCTCCAGGCGGATTCCATCGCCAGGAAATGCAACATGGCTTGCCAGCGCGTTCAACAACTGCACCAACCGCCGATGCTGCTCGTCGACAGACGGCAGGCCGGTATTGAAATTTTCATTCCACGGGAAAATATCGATGGCATTCATTGTTGGGACAGTCGTGCAGGATGAATTGTTGAATTGCAAGGAGGGATTTTAACCGCTGCTCAGCTGACAACCTGGCAAGAAGTTCAAATTTTCCGAGCAAGCAGACGTGAAGCGTATCCGGTTACGCGGGATTGAGCCGCCAAATCATCTCTGGAAGGCTTAAAATCTGGCTTTGCCTCACAGGAGCTGAGCATGTACTCGTCCAAACGTCGCCAAATTTTGACCCTGCTTGGCACCACTGCCCTGCTCCCTGCGGCAACTCTGGCCCAGGATGGCAATGCCGACATGCTCATCTATTGCGGTATCACGATGATCCGGCCAATGACGGAAATCGCCCGCTTGATGGAAAAAAAGACAGCTATCCGGATATCCCTGGCACAGGGTGGCTCGGAAAACCTCTACCAATCCGCACGAAAAACGGGCATTGGCGAACTCTACCTGCCGGGTGAGCCGTCGTATTACGACGTGCATGCCAAAGACGGCTTGTTCGTCAACAAAACCATTGTCGGCTACAACCAGATGGCACTGATGGTTCCCAAGGGCAATCCCAATCGTGTCAAAGCCGACCTGAAAGAACTGTTGCGCAAGGATTTGATTGTTGCGCTGGGCAATGCCGAGTCCGGTAGTGTCGGCAAGGAATCCAAGACCATGCTCGATCAATTGGGCATTTACCCGCAAGTCGTACGTCATGCCGCTTTTTTGTCACCTGACTCGCGCAGTCTGATGAACGCGATCAAGCGAGGCGAAGTTGACCTGATCCTGAACTGGCGTGCCGTCGGACACTTTCCTGATAACCAGCAAGCCGTCGATGTCATTGATCTCCCGGCAAGTCTCGCCCCGCCGCAAGCACTACTGCTGATTGAGCTGAAATCGGCGCGGAACAAAGCCTCAACGCAACAGTTTGTGGAACTCGCCAGTGGCCCTGAAGGCCAGGCCATTTTCCGTAAACACGGCTTCCTGACGCGCTGATTAATGCCTTTTCTCAAAGATTTCTTCGCCCATCTTGAGCAGGCTTCACCCACGCGCCTGCTGGTTGGTTTTGCCTTCGTCCTGCTGGTCACCACAGGCGGCATTTTCGGTACCCGGATGTTCTTTTCTGCCATCACCGAACAACTGCAGACAGAACGAGAGCGGCAAAATACCCGACTGCTCATCGGCGAAGAAATCGTAGGATCAATCACTAGCCTGGAGCGCGACTTCTACCAATTGGCAGTCACCCATCAGCCTGCTGCCTTCAAGCGACAAATCCGGCTTCTCAACCAGACCCTGACCCGACTTGAGCACAACTTGTCGGTTTTGCACAAAGGCGGCACCGTTACGCGCACGCTGGCTCTCAACGTTGAAGGCGTAGACGAAGTACAGCAGACGCTGGCATTCACGCCCGAGCAATCAGCCACACCCCCGCTAGGCGTCATTGAAATTGCACCGTTGCTGAGCGAATCGCGGGATCAGGCCGAGCGACTGAAAAATCTCCTGGAACAGCGCTGGCAAGCCGAAGAAGAGGAAGACCTGCAAAAATTCTTTGCCTCGGAACTGGAAATTTCGCTTTTTCTGAAACATATTCCTCCGTATTTCGAGCGCCTGACCGAAAACGCCAACCGCCTACTGGTCGAGACGCACGAGAGACGAACAGCCATTCAAAACCAGCTTGCCGATACCGAAACACGACTGGCACATCTGGAAAATATCCTCATCCTCTTGATTGTCGTCATCGCACTGACGGCTGGTGCCTTCTCCACTCGCCGGATTGCTCTGGCCAGAACACGTTTATCCGAGGCACTGCAGGAACTTTCGGCACAAAATGCCCGCAGCACCACGATGCTGGACACGCTCTCCGATGGGGTCTACGCAACTGATCTGGCGGGGAATCTGCTACTCATGAACCAGGCAGCCGAACACATTCTGGGCTGGCAAAATGGCGCCTTGGTCGGCAAGAACGTTCATACCAGCATTCATCACAGCCACTGTCATGGTCAGCTTCTCGCACCAGAGGATTGCCCGCTGAACCAGGTATTGAGCGAAGAACGAAAGATCGAGGGTGAAGACTTCTTCATCCACCACGACGGCCATGCCGTGCCTATCGCCTATCGTGCCTCGCCCCTGTATCTCGATGGCAAGCTAGCCGGCACACTGGTTTCTTTCCGCGACATTTCCGAACGACGCAAACGCGAGGCTTTGCTCAATCTGCAACTCGCCGCCCTGGAAGCTGCCGCCAACATGATCATGATCACGGATGAAAAAGGCCGGATCGAATATGTCAATCCAACATTCTGCGCAGGCACGGGCTATACCCGGGAGGAAGTCATTGGTGCCACCCCGGCACTGCTTCAGTCGGGGCATCACCCGCCCGACTTTTACGAAGCGATGTGGCGTACCCTGGACAGCCGTCAGGTCTGGGAGGGCGAAATTCTGAACAAACGCAAGGATGGCAGCGTTTATCCAGAAAAAATGACCATCACCCCAATTCTCGAAAACGACGAAATCCGCCATTTCGTTGCCATCAAGTGGGATATCTCCAGCGACGTTGCAGCGCGTACCCGCCTGGCCATGATTGAAACGGCAATCGAGAACATCAACCAAGGCGTTTTCATCACCAGACCAGAGCTCTCTGAAGCAGGCCTGCGCATTGAGTGGGTCAATCAGGGCTTTACTCGTTTGATGGGCTACACCCGTGATGAAATCATCGGCGAGCGAACCAGCCGACTGCGAACACAAGACGCCGACCTGACAGGCTTCCGCAAGGTCCTGCAACAGCTCGCAACCGGTGCACCCGGCACCTGGGAAACCGAGTATCAGAACAAATCCGGCCAGCGTTTCCCGGTCGAGATTCATTACGCGCCGGTCCGTAACGACAAAGGCGAGATGACCCATATAGTCGGCTTGATGACCGATATTGCAACCCGACGGGCGGAAGAAGCGGCATTGAAAGCCGCTCGCGATGCAGCACTGGAAACTTCGCGTCTGAAATCAGAATTTCTGTCCACCATGTCGCATGAGATCCGTACGCCAATGAATGGCGTTATCGGCATGACTGACCTGCTGCTCGATACGACACTGAACAACGAACAACGGGAACTTGCCAAGATCATTCGGGATTCTGGCAATGCCCTGCTGACCATCATCAACGACATTCTCGATTTCTCGAAAATTGAAGCGGGCCGCATCGACATCGAAAAATACGGCTTCCCCCTTGCTCAGGTCGTTGAAGGTGCTTGCGAATTACTGGCCAGCCAGGCCAAAGCGAAGCAACTCACCATGACGACCCACGTCGATCCTGGCTTGCCCGAGCTAGTTATCGGGGATGCGGTTCGTTTGCGTCAGGTATTGGTTAATCTGGTTGGTAATGCGATCAAATTCACGCCATCGGGCGAAATCAACATTCGCGTCATGCCGCTCGAAGAAGGGCGGATTCAATTCTCGGTTCGCGACACTGGCATCGGTATTTCCCCCGAAGCTCAAAAACGCTTGTTCAGCGCTTTTATGCAGGCCGACAGTTCTACCACCCGCCGCTTTGGCGGCACCGGACTGGGCTTGGCGATTTCGCGCAAGCTGGTCGAATTGATGGGCGGCGAAATCGCTCTCCACAGCCTGCCCGGGGAAGGCTCAGTATTCTGGTTCGACCTACCGCTTCCCGAAGACGATCATCCGGCCGGCGACAAACTGGATGCCAAAAAAACCGCACAAACCGAAGTTGCCAAACCACCCACTACCCCAGCCCAGGAAGATGGTCCTTTGATCCTGCTTGCTGAGGACAACGCAACGAACCGTCTGCTGGCGGAACGACTGCTGACTCGCCATGGTTACACCGTCCATAGTGTCCATAACGGCGAAGAAGCTGTTGAGGCAAGCCGAACGCTGCCCTGTGCCGCCATCCTGATGGACTGCCTGATGCCGGTCATGGATGGTTTCGAGGCAACCGCAGCCATCCGCCGCCGGGACAGGAATACCCGCAAGCATATTCCCATCATCGCAATGACTGCCAATGCCATGGAGGGCGACAGGGAGCGCTGCCTTGCCGCAGGCATGGACGACTACCTGACCAAGCCCATCAACGTCGCGAGACTCACTGAAACCCTGGCCCGCTGGACCCGTCAGTCCTGAACCTGTGGATTGTACGTAAGAACAGCGCAAAGCACTTTGCTGCAATGCAACAAAATGGTAGTCTTGAAGCGATAAAATCATCGGCGTCAAACGCGGAGTACAGCATGAGTGAATTGGATCTGAAACGTTTTTTCCTTGAACAGGTTCCCCTGTTTTCTAGCTTCCCGGCCGACCAGGTTGAGGAGATCGTCATCAAATCACGGCTTGCCACATTTGAGGGCAATGAGGCCATGCTGGAAACCGGTGACGAAGGCCACAGCATCGGCATCATGATCAGCGGCCATGCAGAAATCTCGACTTCCGACAACACAGGCACCCGCAGCGTGATCGCCCAACTCGGACCCGGTGACGTATTCGGCATCATGGCGGTATTGACCGGGGACCGAATCAACGCCGACGTCATTGCCGGTAATCGCTGCTTCGTCCTCATGATCCCACGGGATGTGTTCATCGCCCGCGTCATGACCAACCCCAAAGCCATCGTCTATCTCTCACGTCTGCTGACAGATCGTACACGCGCGATGAGCGCCGAGCATCATGCGGTCAACGCTTCAGGAAGCGCAAAATCCGATGATCCCTATGCCCTGACACTCACCACCAACCGTCCGGGTAAAGTGCTGGCGCTGAATGTTGGTCTCAGCCAGATTCATTTCGGCATTTACGATACCCAAGAGAGCGGTGCGGACATTCACGGCATCATCGACCATGCTGACAAGCAGCAAGCCCTGATCAAGGTCATGGTCGGACCTCAGCAACAAACCCTCACCCATACGGGCTTCAAGCTCTCCGATCTGTTCAAGGTCATGACCGAGGCGACCGGACGCCTGGGCGCCTCCTTCACCTTCCATCCCGAAGATGTGGTGGCCATTGGTCACCGCGTCGTTCATGGTGGTAACAAATTCTCCAGTTCGGTGGTGATCAACCCTGCGGTGATTGCCGATATTGAAGAATTGGCCGTGTTTGCACCGCTGCACAATCCGGTCAACGTTGCCGGCATTCGTGTTGCCCTGAAACATTTCCCGGGCGTGCCTCAGGTTGCCGTTTTCGATACCGCTTTCCACCAGACACTGGCACCGTACGCCTATCTTTACGGCCTGCCGTACGAGCTATACAAGCAGCACGGCATCCGCCGTTATGGATTCCACGGCACTTCGCATCGCTATGTTTCCCTGAAAGCCGCGGAAGTGCTGCAAAGACCACTTGGTGAGCTGGAAATCGTGTCCTGCCACCTCGGCATCGGGGCTTCGCTATGCGCCATCGACCATGGCCGATCCGTTGACACGACCATGGGCATGACACCATCGGACGGGCTGATCATGCCAAGCCGGGCAGGCAGCATTGATCCCGCCGTCATGATTCACCTGATGGAACAGCACAAAATGTCGCCGGAACAGTTGTCGACCCTGATCAACAGCGAAAGCGGCCTGAAAGGGATCTCCGGCATTTCCAACGATATCCACGAAATTGAGCTAGCAGCAGCCGAAGGGCACCATCGGGCTTTACTGGCTCATAAAACCTTCTGCTATCAGGTCCGCAAGCATATTGGCGCCTACGCTGCCGCCATGGGGGGTGTCGACGTCCTGGCCTTCACCGGCGACATCGGCGAGACCAGCGCCACCGTGCGCAGTCTGGCCTGTCAGGGCCTGGGCTATATGGGCATCAAGCTGGACGAAGAAAAAAATCGCCATGTCGGCAAACTGGATGCCTGCGCGGTCATTTCCGCCGATGACTCGCCTGTCAAAGTTCTTGTCGTCGCCAACGACGATGAGCGGCTGGTCGCCTGGGAAACCCTGCGCGCGATTGAACGCAACGCACTGCTTCTGGAAGCCAAAGCCGACGATACGCCAGCCATTCCGGTTGAGATATCCGCACATCACGTGCACTTGTCACAAACTGACGTCGAGGCACTTTTTGGCCCTGGACACCAGTTGACCCCGATGCATGAGCTCTCACAACCCGGTCAATATGCCTGTGAAGAAAAGGTTCATCTTGTCGGCCCCAAAGGACGCATTGCCAACGTTCGCGTACTTGGTCCCACCCGCAAGGAAACCCAGGTCGAAATCGCCATGACCGAACAATTCAAGCTTGGCGTACAACCCCCGATCCGACAATCCGGCGACCTCGCCGGCACGCCTGGGCTGACGCTGGAAGGCCCCTATGGCAGCACGACGATCGAACGCGGTGTCATCTGCGCACAACGACACATCCACATGTCGCCCGAAGATGCCATGCGTTTCCGTGTTCGCGACAACTACGTCGTGCGCGTCCGCGTCGAGGGCGAACGCGAACTGATTTTTGGCGACGTCGTTGTCCGGGTCAACCCGGCATTCCGGCTAGCCATGCACATTGACACTGACGAGGGAAACGCCGGCAACCTCCGTACCGGCATGTTGGGCTACATCGAAGAAATCCAGAGCCGGCATTGAGCAGAAGACTGGTAAAATCCGGCCACTATGCTCTATCCGCTCATTCGAAAATTCTTCTTTTCCCTGGACGCTGAAAAGGCTCACGGTATTGGCCTGAACGGCATGTCCTTTCTGGAATCGGCTGGCTTGCTCGGGCTGCTGGCCAAACCTGCGCCAGCCTGCCCGGTGGACGTCATGGGACTGCGCTTTCCCAACCCCGTCGGCCTGGCCGCCGGTCTGGACAAGAACGGGGCCCATATCGATGCCCTGGCCGCACTCGGTTTTGGCTTCATCGAGATTGGTACCATTACGCCGCGCCCTCAGGAAGGCAATCCAAAACCACGGTTGTTCCGGGTTCCTGAAGCGCAAGGCATCATCAACCGGATGGGTTTCAACAATGCTGGCGTCGACGAACTTCTCTTGAATGTTCGCGCAGCCAAATTTCCCAAGTGCGGCGGTATCCTTGGTATCAATATCGGGAAAAACGCAACCACGCCCATTGAAAAAGCGGCTGACGACTATCTGATCTGCCTCGACAAGGTTTACAACGACGCCAGCTATATCACCGTCAATATTTCTTCACCAAACACGAAGAACCTGCGCGAGTTGCAAAAGGACGAGGCACTCGACGACCTGCTGTCGCAATTGAAAACCCGGCAACAAGCACTGGCTCAAAAGTTCGGCAAATATGTCCCTCTGGCACTGAAAATCGCGCCAGACCTCGAAGAGGTGCAGATTACCGCCATCGCCGATGCCTTGCGTCGACATCGTTTTGACGGCGTGATTGCGACAAACACAACACTTTCGCGGGAAGGTGTTGAGAATCTGCCGAATGGCAAGGAAACCGGCGGTCTGTCTGGTGCGCCCGTTTTTACCCGATCGACGCAGGTACAAGGTAAACTGGCGACAGCACTGGCCGGCGAAGTTCCGATCATCGGTGTTGGCGGCATTCTCAAGGGGGAGGATGCGGTGGCCAAAATCCGTGCGGGTGCCAGTTTGGTACAGGTGTATAGCGGTTTCATTTATCGTGGTCCGGAACTGGTGGCAGACATCGGCCAGGCCCTGGTCAATGAGTTCCGAGAGAAAATTCAATAAAGCCATAACCTTTGCGCAGTTGTTTGCATCTGCGCTAAGCCCGATAATGTCGGCCTTCGCTCCTTCCCCATCTCAATGAGCCAATATCTCTTCATTCTCGTCGG
>JAVEXE010000276.1:0-3010 GCA_034004105.1 Azonexus sp.
GCAACGGGGCAGGCGAAGCGCTGGGCCATTTCGCACGCAGCACGGACGCGATCCTGTTGTATTTCGCGAATCGAGCAGCCCAGCAGACGGCCTGCTTCGGCAGGATGCGGTGTCAGGATGGCTGGTGCGACACGGTTGTACAGATTTCCTTCCAGACGGCCGTCGACTGCAAGAATGTTCAGCGCATCGGCGTCAAGCACCAGCGGCAGCGGGCATTTCAGTGCCTGTTCGACAAATTGTGCGGCTTCGCTGGATTTTCCCAAGCCGGGGCCACAAACCAGGGCTTGCAGGTCGGCCTGAAAGAGGGTGTCGATACGACGGATCATCAATTCGGGTTGTTGCAGATCGACGTTCGGGCCGTCTGGGTCGAGAAAGCCGAGGTAGACACGGCCAGCGCCAAGTTTCAGCGCGGCACGGCCAGCGAGCAATGCGGCACCAGTCATTGAACGGGCACCCCCGAGAATGCCGACGCCGCCGAAGCTGCCCTTGTGTGAATTGCGCCGTCGCGGCTTCAGTCGTTCGGCAAAATCGGCCGTTGTGAGGCGTCGACCGTCGAAGGGGGTTTCGCTGTCTTCGCCAATACCCAGGGTGGCGAGGTGAATTTCGCCGCAATAGTCCGGGCCATCGGCGGTCCATAAGCCCGGTTTGCCACGGATGAAGGTGATGGTGTGCGTGGCACTGATGCAGGTACCGGGGCGGCAACCCGTATCGGCATTGAGGCCGGAGGGGCAATCAAGCGCCAGCAATGGGCAGTTATCGTGTTGTTGCCAGGCGTTGGCCTGGGCGATCCATTGGGCGTAAATGCCTTCCGGGGCACGGGTCAGGCCGATGCCGAACAGGCCGTCGATAATCAACCCCCAGCGTATCGACGTTGGTAAATCGGCGAGCGATTTTTGCCAGCCGAGGCCGGTTGACCGCAACATTTTCCATGCTTGCGCGGCATCCGTGGGCAACCGATCCGGGTCGCCGGAAAATACCAGATACACCCGATAGCCCTGGGTATGTAAATGCCTGGCAACGACAAAGGCATCGCCACCATTATTGCCAGGGCCGGCGAGGATCACGACAGGCCGTGTTTTGTCGGGCTGCAATCGCATCGCCAGGTCGGCCGCCGCTTGGCCGGCTTGTTCCATCAGGGCTTGATGGGCGTGGGCGGCTTCGATACGGCGTAAGGTGGCGCAGGTGGTGAGTTGGTAGGTCATGACTGTGGTGACTTCAAGCTGCGTTAGGTGGCGTGTTCGGTCGGTCGGACTGGATGCTGCCATCGACCAGTTCGATGATCCGGTCGCAACGGCTGGCCAGGCGGGGATCGTGGGTGACGATCAGGAAAGTGGTGCCTTCCTGACGGTTGACCGTACGCAATAGGGCAAAGATATCGTCTGCCGTATGGGTGTCGAGGTTGCCGGTGGGCTCGTCAGCCAGCACCAGTGCCGGGCGCATGGCCAGTGCGCGGGCGATGGCGACACGCTGTTGCTGCCCGCCAGAGAGCTTGCTGGCAGGGTTGTTGGCACGTTCGGCCAGTCCAACGCCACTGAGCAGTTCCATGGCGCGGGCGCGCATGTCGGCATTGGGCCGGCCATGATCGACCAGCATCGGCATCATCACGTTTTCGAGGGCGGTGAATGCTGAAATCAACAAATGATGCTGGAAGACAAAGCCAATACGTTGACCGCGCAGGCGGGTGATTTCGGCTTCGGGGAGGGTGCTGGTTTCTCTGCCATCGATGAACAGCCGGCCACCGCTGGGTCGATCCAGCAGGCCAATCAGATTGAGCAGGGTACTTTTGCCAGAACCCGACGGCCCGATCAGGGCCGCGAATTCACCATGGCGCAATTTCAGATCAATCCCGTGCAGAATTTCCAGTGGGCTGTCACCGCTTTGATAAGACTTGCGCAGGCCGTCCAGATGCAGGACGGTGCCAAGGTTTTGCGTTGATTCTTGTGCTGGGTTTTCCATTGGTTCAACCACGAATCGCTACCACCGGATCAAGCGCAGCGGCTTTGCGGGCAGGCATCAGGGCAGCCAGGACGCCGACCAGCGTTGCGCCAGCGGCGGCAATCAGCACCAGACCGGGTTCGACTTCGATCATGAACATCGGCGTGCCATCGGGATTGACTGCCAGCGTCCGCCAGAGTGCGAGAAAAAGCGAGGCCAAAGCGGAGCCGAGAAAAGAGCCGAGCAAACCAACGATGCCACCTTGCAGCAAGAAAGTGCGCAACATCTGGCCCTGACTGGCGCCCATGGCACGCAGAATGCCGATTTCCTTTGAACGCTGCACGACAGAGACGACCAGAACGCTGGCAATGCCAAAGGCGACGGATAGGCCGATGAAAAAACGAATCACATTGCTTGAAATACGCTGTGAGGTGAGCGCGGTAAAAAACTGGGCATTGGTCTTGATCCAGCTATCCGCGACCAGCCCGGTTTCGGCATTGAGGCGCTGCGCCAGTTTTTCTGCCTGATACATGTCGTGCAGGGCCAGGTCGATGTTTGATATGCCGCCAGGCAGATCAAGCAGGCTTTGTGCCGTGCGCAAACCAACATAGACATTACGGGCATTGGCTGCCTTGTTGCCCAGATCGAACAGTCCGACGATGGTCAGTGTGTCTTTGCTGCCATTACTGGTGTTAATGCGGAGTTTGTCGCCGAGGTCGGCACCGAGGTCGCGGGCGAGTTCGACGCCGATGACAGCCTCGCCAGCATTGACGCGCAGGCTGCCACGAACCATTTTCTGATCAAGTTCAATGACCCGGATGTAATTCTCGATTTCGATGCCGATCAGACTGATGGATTTGTTGGCATCGCCGCGCACAGCAAAGGCCGGGCCGGATGCGACCGGGGAAACGGCGGCAATTTCCGGCATTTTTTCCAGTCGACCGCGTAACGCCTGCCATTGATCAATCGAGCGCAGGCGTTGTGCCTGCTTCTGGATCAGCGCGCCACCTGTGTGGCTTTGTGGGCGGGCGATTTCTTCCGGGGGAAGTAAAACCAGATGCGCTTGCGAACTCAG
>JAVEXE010000277.1:0-3007 GCA_034004105.1 Azonexus sp.
ACGTGTTTCGGGCTCTTGTACAGGCCCATCCGGTGCATCGCGTAAAGGATGCGCCGCTGCACCGGCTTCTGGCCGTCGGCGTTGGCTGGCAGGGCGCGACCGGTGACGACGCTCATCGCGTATTCGAGATAGCGACGGGACGCGTAATCGGCAGGTGATGGAATGTCCTCCGCAGCACCCTGTGCGGCGGGTGGCAAGGGCGGCAGCTTGGCTGCAGTCGGCGGCGGCTGGCTTGCGGTATCGTCCATTGGTGTCGGGGGTTGGTCAAACAAGTTTAGCTGGTCAGTCATGGCATACGGCGGTTGGCGTCAGGCGAGCGCGATGTTAACCCATTTACCACCACTCTCAGACCGCTCATAGGTGAAATCCCCAAGTTTGGTAAATCCTGAGCATCAGTAGAATGCCGCCCTTCGAAAAAGGGATTTATTCATGACACAGTTGCAAGGGCAGCGCGCACATTGGTCCAGTCGCTGGGCTTTCATTCTGGTGACCATTGGTTCCGCGGTGGGGCTGGGAAATATCTGGAAATTTCCTTACATGACAGGGGCGAATGGTGGCAGTGCGTTCGTTCTCGTTTATCTGGCCTGTATTGCACTGATTGGTGTGCCGCTGCTGATGGCGGAAACCCTGCTTGGACGTAGAGGGCAGGGGAGCCCAGTTGGTAGCATGCGTGTGTTGGCAGACGAAGCCGGCGCACAGCGTATTTGGCAAGTGATTGGTCATCTCGGGGTGATTGGTGCGCTGTTGATTCTTTCTTTTTACAGTGTTGTATCGGGCTGGGTTCTCGAATACATGGTCCGTGCGTTTGTTGGCTTTTCGCCGTTACCCAAGGAAGCGTTTGGGAAGGCCTTCTCAGATTTGCTGGCTGATCCTGGGCGAATGATTCTTTGGCACACGGTATTTATGGGCTTGTGCGCCTCGGTGGTGATCGGCGGTGTAAGTGGCGGGATTGAGCGCGCGAACAAGGTGATGATGCCGGCGCTTTTTGTGATCCTCGTTTTTCTGTTGGCCTATGGAGCGTTTGCTGCCGATTTGCCTGCGGCGTTCCGTTTTTTGTTTCATTTCGATCCAGCCGCGCTAAATCGCGGAGTCATACTGGCCGCAATGGGGCATGCCTTTTTCACCTTGAGTCTAGGTATGGGGGCAATTCTGACCTATGGTTCTTATCTTGGTCGTGATGTTTCCATTCCGCGTACCTGCCTGTATGTCGCTGGGGCAGATACGCTAGTGGCTTTGCTGTCAGGTTTGTCTATCTTCGCCATCGTTTTTGCACAAGGACTTGAGCCGGCAGCCGGCCCTGGCTTGTTGCTTCAGACCTTACCTTTGGCATTTTCTCAGATGGCTGGTGGGCAGTGGGTCGGTTCCCTGTTTTTTGTCTTGGTGCTTTTTGCGGCTTGGAGTTCGGCAATTTCCTTGCTTGAGCCAGGTGTGGCTTGGCTGGTCGAGCGCTTCGATATCAATCGGCCAGCTGCGGTCCTGCTGCTTTGCATCGCTGTCTGGTTATTGGGGGTTGCAGTAGCACTATCGTTTAACGAATGGAGCGCTTTCACCGTGTTCGGGCTTGGATTATTTGATCTGCTCGATACGCTCACCAGTAAAATCATGATGCCACTTGCAGGTTTGCTGATCGCGATTTTTGTCGCCTGGATCATGAAGCGTTCGCATGTGGCGGAAGAGATTGGCCTCCGGGGAAACGGTTTGGCATTCTGGTTCAATACGGTACGCTTTATCTCTCCGGTGGCGATTGTGCTGATTTTTTTGAACGTGGTTGGTGCTCTAGGGTAAATCAGTGAGGGGGGTAGAAAACCGCTAGCCAGATGGTTTCCTGATCAGAGGCTGTGGCATCAACACGATGGCGGCGATGCGGCGCGATGTCGACCCAGTCGCCGGGGCGCAGCTGCCGGGCGTCGGTTTCGTCAGCAAAACGCAAACGCGCCTCGCCCTGCAGCAGGCAAACCCACTCGCCCTCGTCCTGGTCGTACCAGAAGTCAGGCGGGCTGCATTGGCCTGTTGAGACGATGCGCTCAATTCTCAAGCCGGGGTGCTGCGTTATCGTCTGGAAAATTTCCTTACTGGTATCAGCGGTCGGATGCGTTTGGTTCAGGGGAAGCAGCAGGTTCATGGGTGCGGGTTCAAGCGAAAAGTGAGGGGGGATTTTCTCTGAAATTGCCCGTCCCGGTGTTACCCTCCCCATTTTTTGGATCAGGCGAGATGGAATCCGTAGGCAACGCAACAATCCGGGTTGAGGCTTTGGCGAATGACGACTTGGACGAAGTCCGCTCACTGGCCGAGCGTCTGGGTTTGCCGATGGCTGGGTCGTCTGAGCTGAAGGCAGACTTTGCCCTGCAATGGCAGGCGGAGGGTTGGCAATTGCAATCTTTGGCTGAAGATGCGCCGGGGCCGTTGCGGGTGGATTTCGTCGAAGGAGCGCTGGCGCATCGGAGGCAGTTTGGCGGGGGTAGCGGGCAGATGATCGCTAAAGCCGTGGGTTTTCAGCCCGGTGTGCGGCCTCGCGTTCTCGATGCCACGGCAGGGCTTGGTCGTGATGCTTTTGTGCTGGCTTGCCTCGGATGTACGGTTGATATGATCGAGCGTCAGCCGGTCATTGCTGCCTTGCTAGCCGATGGCTTGCGTCGCGCTAGTCTCGATTCAGAGGTGCAACCCATCGTCGCGCGTATGCAGCTGCTGCAGGGCGATGCGATTGCCTTGCTGCGTGACTGGTCGGGCGAGGTGCCGCAGGTGATTTATCTCGATCCGATGTTTCCCTCGCGTGACAAAAGTGCCTTGGTCAAGAAGGAAATGCGCCTCTTTCGCCCTTTGGTTGGGGATGATCTGGACGCTGGGGATTTGCTGGCGGCAGCGTATGCGCTGGCTTCGCATCGGGTGGTGGTCAAACGCCCGCGTAAAGCGCCGGCCATTCCCGGCCCGGCACCCTCGCAGGTTCTGGAGGGGAAATCGAGTCGTTATGACATTTACGCCAGGAAGTCCTTGAAGGGCTTGCGGTCGG
>JAVEXE010000042.1:0-13922 GCA_034004105.1 Azonexus sp.
AAGATTTCACCCCCAAAGCGCGTACCCGAAGGCCTTGCGATAACGCTCTGAAATCTCTTCCCGACTCGGCGCATGATTCTGGCCACCACGGTGTGCAATCTTGATCGAACCCATCAGCGACGCGAGTCGCCCTGTTGTGGGCCAGTCGTAATTGTTGGCAATGCCATAGAGCAAACCTGAGCGATAAGCATCCCCGCAACCGGTGGGATCGACAATCGCATCCGGCGTTACACACGGAATCTCGTAACGCTCGCCACCGGCATGAATCTCCGACCCCTCACCGCCCCGGGTAACAATCAGCGCCCTGACCTCCTTCGCCAGTTGCTCCAGGCTGCGCCCCGTACGATCAGTGGCCAATTTGGCTTCGTAGTCGTTGAAGCAGGCGTAATCGGCCAGACGCAGGAAGTCCATCAAGTCGTCACCCGAAAACATGGGCAAGCCCTGACCGGGATCGAAAACAAACGGCACACCGGCAGACGCAAAATCCCGGGCATGTTGCAGCATGCCTTCGCGACCATCGGGTGCCACGATGCCCAATTTGGCATTTGCGCGGTCAACCTTGTTCAGATGCGAAAAAGCCATCGCACCTGGATGGAAGGCGGTAATCTGGTTGTCATCCAGATCGGTGGTAATGAAAGCTTGTGCGGTGAAGCTGCCCGGCACTTGCCGAACATGCGCACAACTCAGACCCAGGGTTTCGAGACGCTCGAGGTAAGGTCCGGCATCGTCACCAACCGTTGCCATGATGAGCGGATCTCCCCCGAGCAGCATCAGGTTGTAGGCAATATTGCCGGCGCAACCGCCGTACTCACGTCGCATTTCCGGCACCAAGAAAGCAACATTCAGAATATGAATCTGCTCGGGCAGGATATGATTCTTGAAGCGGTCATGAAAGACCATGATGTTATCGAAGGCCAAGGAACCACAGATCAGCGTTGTCATAATGGTAATCAGGGATAAAAAATATAAAGTCGATAACCCGCAGCCGGCACATCCCGAGCATCAATCCAGAGTCTAACGGGAACCTCTGCCCGGGCGGCAAATGCTGCTGGTGGCGGCGCCTCGCTCAAGTACTCGGAAAAACTCAGAACGCGGCGAGTAACAACCCGATCATTGACATCGGTCAGGGTCAACTCCAGGCTAGGCCAGGCTTGGGCATGAGCAGCACGGTTCTTGAGCGTGGCATTAAGAACAAAGAGCTTGCGCGATTTATCAGCCTGCAAATCGGAACTCTCGATCGAAACCTTGGCCGGATCGTTCGGCAAAGGCACATCCACCCCAAGCAGGGAAAACAGTGAGGCCACGCTGGGAAGACGCAAACTCAATGCCGTGCGATAGTGATGGGAGAGTTGCCCCAGCAAAACAAGCGTTAGCAGCAAAGCCATCAACACGTAAGGCCAGCGCGGACCTTCGGCTTGTGCTTCCGCAATGCCGAGGCCGGCACCTGCGAGCGTACCGGCCGACCAGCGGTCAAAGCCAGGCCGCTCGTCCAGGGCTCGCACTGCAGCAAGCCCGGCCTCACGTGCCGCCAGCGTACTTTCCTCCGGCGTTTCCGCCGGCGCAGGCGAGACATCCTGCGGTGTCGCCGAGCGCTCGGACGTCAGCGCCGCTTCAGATGCGCTGATTTCCGCACTTTCAGGCACGTTGACCGCAAAACTCTCAGAAGTCGTAAGCACCGGAGACTCAGCCGGCACGTCCGCGAGCAAATGATCAAAGGCGTTGAACACCAATTGACAGTGGCCACAACGAACTTTGCCAGCTTTCAGGCGAAGCTGCTCCGAGGTGACACGAAAAACCGTGCCACAACCGGGGCAACGGGTGCGTGTCAGGGTTTGACTCCGGTCAGGCATACCCAGCCCTCACGCTCGTCAGCCACCCACAACGCGAGCCATGGCGCGTAAACCCCGATGATTTCCTCTGCCTGCTCACTCAAGATACCAGACAAAGCCAGGCGACCACCAGAACGCACATGCGCACAGATTGCTGGTGCCAGCACGCGCAAGGGGTTGGACAGAATATTGGCGACCACCAGATCATACTCACCGACGAGCATTTCGGCGGAATCGACAAAGCGGGCACACACCGCATTACGCTCTGCATTGGCCTGCGCAGCCAGAACCGCCTGTGGGTCAATATCCACACCGGTCACCTCGCCAGCCCCCAGGCGGGCTGCCGCTATCGCCAGAATCCCGGAGCCACAACCGTAATCCAGTACGGTGTCACCCTCATCGACATTGCGTTCCAGCCATTCAAGACACAGCCGGGTGGTCGGATGCGAGCCCGTGCCAAATGCCATGCCGGGATCGAGGATGAGGTTGATCGCAGCGGGATCGGGCGCATCATGCCAGGAGGGCACGATCCACAAATGCTCGGACACCCGGATTGGATCAAACTGCGCCTGCGTCAGTTGCACCCAATTCTGCTCCTCCAGTGCGTCGACCGCAAAATCCACGACTGGTGGCAGGCCAAGGCTGTTCGTCGCCTCCGCAAGCACTGCCGCCACATCTGCATCAGGCTCGAACAAGGCAATGACTCGGGAATGGGCCCAACCGGGCGTGTTGACCGAACCCGGTTCACCAAACTGCGGTTGCTCATCCGGGGTACCCGCATCGGCATCTTCAATACTGGCCGACAAGGCCCCCAGTTCCATCAGAGCATCACAAATCGGCTCGGCACTGGCCGCGTCGGTCAGGAAGCTGACATTTTGCCAAGCCATGCTATTGCTTGACCTCGCTCTTGTCGGCCAGTTTGTGCTCAAGATAGTGAATGCTGGTTCCGCCTTCATTGAAGCGAGCATCAAGCATCAATTCCTGATGCAGCGCGATATTGGTCTTGATTCCCTGGATACTCATCTCCGACAGGGCAATGCGCATGCGGCGGATCGCCTGCTCACGACTATCGCCGTAAGCAATGACTTTCGCCACCATCGAGTCGTAATGCGAAGGCACACGGTAACCTTGGTAAATGTGCGAGTCGACACGGATTCCGGGGCCGCCCGGCGGATGATAAAACTCGATCTTGCCGGGAGATGGCACGAACGTGAAGGGATCTTCGGCGTTAATGCGGCATTCAATCGCATGCCCACGGAACTCGATCTCCCGTTGCTTGAAGCGCAGCTTTTCTCCAGCCGCAACCCGAATCTGCTCCTGGACGATGTCGACCCCGGTAATCATTTCCGTAACCGGATGCTCGACCTGAACGCGGGTATTCATCTCGATGAAATAGAACTCGCCGTTCTCATACAGGAATTCGAAGGTACCCGCGCCACGATAACCAATCTTCCGACAAGCCTCAGCGCAACGCTCACCGATCCGGGAAATCAGCCGTGCCGGGATGTGTGGCGCTGGCGCTTCCTCGATTACCTTCTGGTGCCGACGTTGCATCGAGCAATCACGCTCACCAAGGTAAATCGCATTTTTGTACTCGTCGGCCAGCACCTGGATTTCGACGTGCCGCGGATTTTCGAGGTACTTTTCCATGTAGACCGCAGAATTACCGAAGAAACTGCCGGCCTCCTGACGAGTCATCTGAACTGCATTGACCAACGCCGCCTCGGTATGCACGACTCGCATCCCACGACCACCGCCACCACCTGCCGCCTTGATGATCACCGGATAACCAACCGCTCGGGCAATGCGGACAATCTCCTTCGGATCCTCCGGCAAGGCGCCATCCGAACCCGGCACACATGGCACACCCGCAGCCTTCATCGCGTCTTTGGCCGATACCTTGTCCCCCATCAGGCGGATGGTTTCAGCCCGCGGACCAATGAAGACGAACCCGGAGGTTTCAACCCGTTCAGCAAAATCGGCATTCTCGGATAAAAACCCATAGCCGGGAT
Organism: Azonexus sp.; assembly: GCA_034004105.1. Classification (GTDB taxonomy): domain Bacteria; phylum Pseudomonadota; class Gammaproteobacteria; order Burkholderiales; family Rhodocyclaceae; genus Azonexus. The sequence continues at coordinate 3,842 of JAVEXE010000042.1, forward strand.
GAATCGCCTGGGCGTCTGTCACTTCGGCAGCCGAAATGATTGCCGGCACATTCAGATAGCTTTGCGCCGACGGTGCAGGCCCGATACAGACCGACTCATCAGCCAGCTTGACATACTTTGCGTCACGGTCGGCTTCCGAGTGCACCACCACGGTCTTGATACCCAACTCACGACAGGCGCGCTGAATCCGAAGGGCAATCTCCCCCCGATTCGCAATCAGGATTTTTTCGAACATCGCCATGATCAGCCGATCACGAACAGAGGCTCACCGAACTCGACCGGCTCACCGTTATCCAGAAGAATGGCCTTGACCACACCATCTGCATCCGACTCGATTTCATTCAGCAGTTTCATCGCTTCGATGATGCACAAAGTGTCGCCCTTCTTGACCACGCTACCCACCTGAACAAAGGCGTCAGCACCAGGCGAAGGGGAACGATAGAAAGTACCCACCATCGGCGACTTGACGGCATGCCCTTCCGGCTCGTCGTCCTCGTCGTCAAGATTGACGGACGAGACACCCGCTCCTTGGGTCGGAACCGGCATTTGTACAGGCATGGCATACTGGGCCGGTGCAGCGACCGCACCATAATGTTTGGCAATACGGACCTTTTCCTCGCCCTCGGTGACTTCAAGTTCGGAAATACCCGACTCTTGAACAAGGTCGATAAGTTTCTTGAGCTTACGCAGATCCATGATGACTCCCTAATTTTTCGCGCATTTTGAGCGCATGATCGCGACAAAACGTCGCTTATTGATCCAGATTGATTCGATTCAGCAAAAATTCCAGGGCCAGACGATAGCCTTCGTGCCCCAAGCCACAGATCACACCAATCGCAAGATCAGAGAAATACGAGTGATGGCGGAACGGCTCGCGTGCATGAACATTCGACAGGTGCACCTCGACAAAGGGAATCGCGACCGCAGCGAGAGCGTCACGCAGGGCAACGCTGGTATGGGTATAGGCTGCCGGGTTGATGATGATCGCACGAACCCCCTGCTCGCGCGCCGCATGGATGCGCTCAATCAATGCACCTTCGTGGTTGCTTTGGAAAGCCTCAAGCTCGACGCCTACACTGTCGGCGAGGCGTGCCAGGGAGAGATTGATGTCAGCCAGGGTCATACGACCGTAATGCTCGGGCTCACGGGTTCCCAGCAGATTAAGATTCGGCCCATGGAGCACCAGAATTCTGGGCTTCTCGGTCGATTCAGGGGTAGTTTTTCGCTTCGTCATGGCGGCAAGTTTGCCGCAAATCGCTGCATGTTGTCCAGCGCGCCCGAAGAAGCCCGCAGCACCAGCCTTTCCAGCTCAGACCTCCAGCATCCGACGCAATTCGGCAGCCTTGATACGCTCTCGAACCCGCCCGTCACGGTGCTTCATGATCACCCGCTCCTGCTGTGGTGACAAAACAATCAGATTGGCATCCACCGTATCCGTATCCACCTGAAGAACGGCCTCGACACGCTCCCCCCGAACCTGCCCATGGCAAACCTCAAGCCCGCGATTGAGCAAAAAGATTTCAACCTCCTTGGCACTGTCGGCAAAGAGCAGAATATCGATCTGCGAATGCTCCCCGGCAGTGCCATCGAGCACCGAGCCTGTCAGATAAGGATTGAACGGAGCAAGCAGGTCCAGCAAGACCAGGGCTGAATGACGCAAGGCGTGCAGTACCGCCGGATGCTCCTCTGCCTGATACAGCTCACGATAAGCCCGCAACTCCGCTTCCACCTCGGCATTGTCAGGAAATGCAACGTGGTCGGGCAGCCCCAACTGCCGAGCCGCCTTCTTTTTCGCATGGTAATAATCACTGACGCCATCTTCCGCCATCAGACGGGCGGCTACGGCAGCAATGCTGTTGCGCAACCCAGGAGCTGCGCGATGTTTTTCATGGCGGGGCATGATGTCTCGCTCAAGGTAGAATCTCAGGCATTCTAACCACAGTACGTGACATGCACATTCACATTCTTGGCATCTGCGGCACCTTCATGGGTGGCATCGCGCAACTTGCCGTCGCCAGCGGACATCGTGTTACCGGCTGCGACGCCAACGTTTATCCGCCAATGAGCGACCAACTCCGCCAATCTGGCATTGATCTGATCGAAGGCTTCGACCCTTCGCAGTTATCACTCAAGCCCGACATATTTGTCATCGGCAATGCTATTTCGCGTGGTAACCCGCTGCTTGAAGCCATCCTCGACCAAGGCCTGCCCTATGTTTCTGGCCCACAATGGCTGGCAGAAAACGTTCTCCAAGGCCGCTGGGTTCTTGCTGTTGCCGGCACACACGGCAAAACAACCACCAGCGCGATGCTGGCCTGGATACTCGAAGACGCCAAAATGGCACCAGGCTTCCTGATTGGCGGCGTACCACTGGATTTCGGGATTTCCGCCCGTTTGGGTGAAACCCCCTTCTTCGTGATCGAGGCGGATGAATACGATACCGCCTTTTGCGACAAGCGTTCCAAGTTCATTCACTACCGCCCAAGAACGCTGGTACTCAACAACCTGGAATTCGATCATGCAGACATTTTCAGCGATCTTGCAGCGATTGAAACCCAATTTCACCACCTTGTCCGCACCCTACCGGCCAGCGGATTAATCGTCACCAACGCCAGGGAGGCCAGCCTCGCCCGGGTACTGGAGCGCGGTTGCTGGAGTGAAATCCAGCAATTCAACCACCCTGCCAGTTACCTGACCCGAGGCGATGACAGCCGCGGAACATTGATTTTGTCCGGACCAGATGGCGAAATTGGCCGCACAAACTGGGGACTCAGCGGCGAACACAACCGCGCCAACGCCTGCGCGGCGCTCCTAGCAGCACGCCACGTCGGCGTCCCATTTGCACAAGGCCTGGAGGCGCTCTCCCGTTTCCAGAACGTCAAACGCAGAATGGAGGTCCGGGGGCGCGTTCGCGATATCACCCTTTACGATGACTTCGCCCATCACCCAACCGCCATTGCTACAACACTTGCCGGCCTGCGTCGCAAGGTTGGCAATGCGCGCATTCTTGCGGTTCTGGAGCCTCGCTCCAACACCATGAAGCTTGGCACCATGAAAGCCCTGTTACCGGATAGCCTGACTGAAGCGGACCTGAGTTTCTGCTATGCCGGCAATCTTGGCTGGGATGCCGCGCAGGCTTTACAGCCCATGGGTGCACGCGCACGAGTGCACGAGAATTTCCCAGCCTTGATCGACGACATCACCCGCCTTGCTCGCCCCGGCGACCACATTCTGGTCATGAGCAACGGCGGCTTCGGCAATATCCACAACATTCTGCTTGAAAGACTCAGCTCATGAACCGACGCCATTTCATCGCCACCTTATCTGCCATGACCTTGCTCGGCTGCGGCAATCGCGAGCGCGCCTTCCACCACACCGACCTGAGTGAAGGCAAGGTGTTTCCGACCGGAAATTTGCTGGATGGCAGCGGTCGACCACGAAATTTTGACGAATTTCGCGGCAAAGTCGTGCTGGTCTATTTTGGTTACACCAGCTGCCCAGACCTGTGTCCGGGAGCTTTACGCAAGTACGCGAGCCTTATCCGGAACATGCGGACACGCGATGCAGAGCGGGTTCAACTGATTTTCATATCGGTCGATCCTGAACGCGACACCCCGGAACGCACCGACACCTACGTCAAATGGTTCAACCCGGCCTTCCTCGGTCTATCTGGCAGCCTTGAGCAAATCGCCGACGTTGCCAAGCAATTCAAGGTCATTTACAGCAAGAAGACGCTCGATAGTGGCATGGGCTACGTCATCGACCATAGCACCAATGGTTACCTGATTGATCCCCAAGGTCAGTTGCGCGTCGTATTTCCGGAGAACGCTCTGCTCGAACCAATGATGGGTGACATCCAGCTACTCCTTGACGGGAAATAGCCAACAAACGGGTGAACAGAAAAAACCCCGCCAAGCGGGGCTTTTTCTGCGATGACCCCAAAACGGGCTTAACGCTCCATCGACTCGACAACCGCCAACGCCGTCATGTTTACAAGGCGGCGCACGGTCGCTGTAGAGGTCAAAACGTGCACGGGGCGGGCTGCACCCAGCAGAATCGGGCCAATTGTCACGCCCTCACCGGCGGTCATTTTCAGCAGGTTGTAGGAAATATTGGCAGCATCAATGTTGGGCATGACCAACAGATTAGCCTCCCCCTTGAGCGGAGAATCAGGATTCGCCTCCAGACGCACCGACTCGCTCAAGGCAGAGTCACCGTGCATCTCACCATCAACCTCCAGTTCTCCTGCCGACATGGCCGAAACCAGCCCTGCCGCAACCCCCATCTTGCGCGCAGATTCGGACGTGCCAGAGCCAAAATTGGAATGCGACAACAACGCCACCTTGGGATGACTGCCAAAGCGCTTGACCTGCTCCGCCGCCATCAAGGTCATTTCGGCGATTTCCTCTGCGCTCGGATTTTCATTGACATGGGTATCGCAAATAAACAGCGAACGCCCCGGCAACATCAGGTAATTCATAGCCGCCAGGGTGTTGACCCCGGAACGCTTGCCGATCACCTGATTGATCACGCCCAAGTGATGCGAATACTGACCGGTCATGCCACAAATCAGACCATCTGCGTAGCCCAGCTTCAGTAGCATCGAGCCGATCACTGTTGGCTTGCGACGCAAGGTCTCCTTGGCAATCGCAGGCGTCACGCCACGCCGCACCATCAGCTTGTGATAGGCCATCCAGCACTCGCGATAACGCTCGTCGGACTCGGGATTCACCACATCAAAATCAACCCCTGGCTTGATCCGCAACTTGGCTTTGTCAAGGCGATGCGAGATCACCTCGGGGCGACCGATCAAGATGGGACGCGCAAATTTTTCTTCGATCACGACCTGAACGGCACGCAACACGCGCTCATCTTCGCCTTCCGCGAAAATGATCCGCTTACCTTTGGCCTGACGCGCAGCCTGGAAAATGGCCCGCATGCCAACGCCCGTGTGATAAACAAACTCGGACAATTTGGCGCGATAGGCATCCCAATCAGTAATTGGGCGCGTTGCGACACCGGAATCAATCGCCGCTTGTGCCACGGCAGGGGCAATCTTGACAATCAAACGCGGGTCGAATGGCTTGGGAATCAGATACTCCGGCCCAAAAGAGAGGTCATGCCCAGGATAAGCCATGGCCACTTCATCGGTCACTTCCGCCTCTGCCAGCTCGGCAATTGCCCGCACCGAGGCCAGTTTCATTTCTTCGGTAATGCGCGTGGCACCGACGTCGAGCGCACCACGGAAAATAAAGGGAAAACACAGGACGTTGTTGACCTGATTCACGTAGTCCGAACGCCCCGTTGCAATGATTGCATCTGGACAAACCGCTTTGACCAGTTCCGGCATGATTTCCGGCGTCGGATTGGCCAGGGCAAAAATCATCGGCCGGCCGGCCATGGTTTTCACCATCTCCTGCTTGACCACACCTGCCGTGGACAAACCCAGGAAAACATCGGCACCCACCATGGCATCAGCCAGGGTGCGCTTGTCAGTTTCTTGCGCGTAACGGGCCTTGGTCTCATCCATCCCGCCCGGACGACCTACGTAAATCACACCCTTCGAGTCGCAAACGGTGATGTTTTCGCGCTTGACGCCCAGGTCACACCAAAGATTCAGGCAGGAAATGGCAGCCGCCCCTGCACCGGAAACAACGACCTTGATTTCTTCGATCTTCTTGCCGACGACTTTCAGGCCATTGAGCATGGCTGCGGCTGAAATAATCGCTGTACCGTGCTGATCGTCGTGAAAAACCGGGATACTCATCCGCTCCTTGAGCTTCTGTTCGATATAGAAGCATTCCGGTGCCTTGATGTCTTCAAGGTTGATCCCGCCCAGCGTGGGTTCCAGCGCGGCGATCATGTCGATCAGTTTATCGGGGTCGTTCTCTGCCAATTCGATGTCGAAGACGTCAATACCAGCGAACTTCTTGAACAAACAGCCCTTGCCTTCCATCACCGGCTTGGAAGCCAGCGGTCCGATATTGCCCAGACCCAGAACAGCAGTACCGTTCGTGACCACCCCAACCAAATTGGCACGCGACGTATATTCGGCTGCCGTCGCCGGATCTTCCACGATGGCATCACAGGCTGCCGCCACCCCGGGCGAATAGGCCAGCGCCAGATCGCGCTGATTGGTCAGGCCCTTGGTCGGGCGTACAGAAATCTTGCCCGGCGTGGGCCAACGATGATATTCAAGTGCGGCGTCGCGCAGATCCTTTTCCACGGAATTTCCTCGGCTGAAAGGTTAGGGAAAACCCTGTAGGTTACTCTAAAGAGTCCCGCCAAGGTTGCATAATTATGGATTATGAACAAATGATCCGCATTTTTCCACTCAGCCCGAGGTCGACCGCAATCAAGGACGGCGATTGTTTTTCAGGACGAATCCGGACGAATCAGGACAAGTCCCAATCATGAACATGGGCATGGGTATGCGAGTCTCGACCATGGCGGTGTCGATGACGGTGCGCCAGTCCGGCCGCAAGCAGTAAATCCATATCATCCAGCGCAGGCGCAAGCGCACCATCGTAAATCAACCGCCCTTGCGCATCGAGAACCAGGGCCCGCTCCCCCAATTCGGCTGCCAGACTCAGGTTATGTGTGCTGACCAGAACCGTCTGTTCGCTATCGAAAAGCGTGTCGATCAACCACCCGACCGTTGCCGGATCCAGTGAAGCGCTTGGCTCATCCAAGGCGAGGAATTGAGGATCAAGCGCCAGCAGGCAGGCGAGCGCAACTTTTTGCTTCTGCCCACCCGAAAGCGTGAACGGCGCTTCATCCAGCAATTGCGCCAATCCCAGCGCCCCAGCCCAGTGGGCGATCCGTGCATCCAATTCGGACAACCCAAGCTGACGCAGACCATAGGCAATTTCTTCGCGTACCGTGGGATTAAACAGCATCGCTTCTGGATGTTGAAAAAGCAGCACATTGGCCTGCCGAAATCCGCGGGAAAAGGCCCGCTGACGCAGGACTTCTGCGGTCAACCGCTGTTTTTTCCAGAAAATCGCGCCGGATGTCGGCAACAACAAGCCATTCACCAGACGCAGCAAGGTCGACTTACCAGCACCGTTAGGCCCAAGCAGCACCACTTTCTCACCCGCTGCAATCGCAAAATTCAGCTGGGAAAATACCGGACGCCCTTCTGGCCAGGCATAGGACACATCAACAAACTCAAGTAGCGCTTCAGCCATCAAATGCTCCACGAGAACGCATTGCCTGCGCTACCTCTTCCGAACCATGCAAGGTTTTCTCAAATAATGCGCCGCCCTGTGCGCCAGCATGACGCAGCATTGCACGATTTGTCGGCGGCGCCATGTTGCGACTGCGAAATGCCAGTCGAAAATCATCAACCTGACGGCGAAAAACGCTGATCTGCCCCAGACTCAAAGTCGCCATCATCGACAACATCGGCCAAGCCGCCAAGGCAGCCAGCAACCGAATGCGGTCAACCAACCAGAAGCCGAGAAAAACCAGCAGCAAAACCCTCAGATTGATCAATATCAGCGCCTCCATGACGGGTTGCGCCTGCCACCAAGCGAGCAGGGCGTAGCTCAGGCTAACCCCGGTGTTGAAAAGCAACAAGGCCATGAGCGCCCGTCGCAACAATCGCCAGCGCACCTCACCTGCCGCCAGCACGGCGACAGCCAAGCTGCAAGCCAGCCATGACGACTGGTGAACGAAGGTAATCGCGACAACGGCGACCAGATAGCCGCAGAGCCACGCTTGCGCCCGGTTCATCGCGACACCCAACCCTTACGCCGCGCCAGGCGCCAGACCAACAATGTCAGCCCGGCCTCTGCCACCCCGATCAGCAGATGCGGCAACACCACAGCCGGCACCGTAACCGCCAGCCCGAGAGGAAAGAACAACGGCGTTCCGTCCGCACGGTACGCAATCGAAGGCTGCACGCCCAATACCAGCGCCACGCTCAGTGCCGACAACTGTAACGAAACAAAGGCCGCCACCAAAACCGCCATTTCCTCACCAAAACGCGCCAATAGCCGGTACAGCCCGACACTCACCGCAGCCCCAAGCAAGCCCAGCGCCAATGCATTGACGCCCAATGCCGTTATCCCACCGGCACCAAAAAGCAATGCTTGCAACAACAAAACACCGCTATAGGCCAGAAAAGCCAGCCGAATACCAAACACCAGCGCCAGTGCCGCCACCCCCAACGCGTGCCCCGAAGTCCCGCCCGGCAGCGGCAGCATGATCAAGCCCAAGGCATAGGCCAGCGCCGTCAGCATCGCCATTCGGGGCACCAGGGTCTCATCCAGGCGTTCGGCCAGGCCACGTGTTGCCCAAGCCCAGCCAACGGCAGCAAGCCCCCAGGCGGGAAGGTAAGTCTGCGGCGAAAGAAACCCATCCGGAATATGCATTGATTCAGACTCAGAACATTAACGACGCAGAGAAAATCAGACGGTATTTTTCCTTGCCCTCCGCCCCTTGCTGCGTGCTGGACTCGTTAAGCCGCGTCCATACCGGCTTCTTGATTCCCACTGCGAAACTGGCGTTATGCCAGTAAAAACGTACGCCGGGTACCAGATAGAGCATCCGCCCCCCGGTCCCGGATTCGCCAACCCCATCGACACGATCCCGGCCTAGCGAGAGATACTGAACCTCCAGCACAGGATCAAGACGGAATGACTTTTCCGGGATGGTCAGCGCCCGCCATGACAGGGCTGCATTCAGCCGGTTTTCCGCACCGAATTGAACACGCTCCCGGTTCTGGTAGGTATAGGGCTGAAAACGAAAGGTTGAAGCCTCAAGATTCAAGGTCAAGGTCTGGCTGAGCATCTTGCTGGCGGTCAGCCCGAGGGTCCACGCTGGCCTACCGAAGCCCAAGGATTTTCCGGCATCGATCGAACCATCCGACAAGCGATGATTGGCGGCACCCGTTGGCAAAGTTACCCCACCGAATACACTGAAATGCCAATCTTCCAGATCATCCAGACTTTCATTGGCGGGATTCAAGCGCCAGCCGTCCTGATCAAGCTTGAAACCCACCTGCCCAAACAAGGAAATATCCGCCCAGCCGCGCGAATCCAGTCCTCCCGACTCAGCCACTTTGGCGTTATGCGGAAGAAAGGCGTAGGCAGAAAACCATGGGGTCACGCCGTAACCCAGACCCAGCATGGTAAATCGCGCGTAATCCGACTCAATACCCGCCGGGTCGAAGGTCTTGAAACGTGCCTGATCCACTTTCAGGTAAGCCAGCATGCCACCAGCAGGCAAGACCGATGAAGCTGCCGACTCGATCGGCGCCCCCGGCCCCCGCAAACCAATCGCCCCAACGCCTGCAATACCATGATGCGCCCATGCCGTCGAGATAGCACAACACAGCAAGCCAAAAGCCGACAACCCCTGTTTCTGCAACTTTCCATGCTTCATTTTTCTTTTCTCAAAAACAATTGCCACAAGCCAAATACCCCTAGCAGCCACCCCGCCCCCAGCAACACAAGCTGCCAGCGGGCATAGCCCACCGCTGCCGGCTGGGCATCACGATTCACTGCATCCTCTGGCGCAACCTCAAACTCTCGGATCATGCCGTGACCATCTTCCGACCACGCCTTCAATCGCCAGGTCCCAGCGCGATCCGCAATGAAGGCAATGCGACCCTGTGCATCCGTTCGCCCAACCTGGGCAGGAATCTGGGCATCCTTGGCAAGGACTTCATAAGCCTCATACGCAAAGGGCGTCCCATCGGCGTATTGCAACTGCAAGACCGTAACGCGCCGCGCCTCGACCATCAGATTGACCTCGTGCGCCCCCACGGGCAGCACCATGAGCCATAGAACAAGACAGAAAAGACGTTTCATTGAGCGATCTCGAACTGCAAGCTGGCTGAACGAATGGCGATATCTGCCTTGCCATCCTGTAACGGCAATTCGATGCTGGTTGAAATATGTTGCACCCCCGGTCGACGGATTCGAATGGCAATCTGGCCGCCAGCATCCGTCACGCCTCGAACGTCGTCACCATAGGCCACTGGCACGCCGGGTAGCGCCTTGCCATCAAGCGTCACGAACAAGCGAAGTTTGTCGCCAATGGCAAGCAACGCCGGATCACGCAATGCGGTCAG
>JAVEXE010000278.1:0-2999 GCA_034004105.1 Azonexus sp.
GAAATGACCCCATCCAGCCCGCGCGCCAGATGCATGATGCGCTCGACCGCCTTGTGCGCGGTCTGCAACATCTCGTAATTGTCGGAGTTGACCGGAATATTGGTATGCACGTTACCGTCGCCGGCGTGCATGTGCAGGGCCACAAACACCCGACCGCGCAGCACTTCCTTGTGGATGGCTTCGATGCGCTCAAGAATCGGCCGATACACCGTGCCGTCAAAAATCTTCGCCAGCCGCGCCTTCAGTTCCTGTTTCCAGGAAGTGCGGACCGAATAGTCCTGCAGACGGTGAAACAGGATCGGATTCGCTGCCTTGTTGCTCAACTCACCTGCCACCACCCCGTAGTCGGCAAATTGCGGTTCGGCTTCAGCGAGCGGCAGGTCCAGATTGTCCAGCAACCAGGCCCAGCGACGACGAACACTGGCCACATACTCAAGTGCTGCCTCGCGCCGGTCGCCGATCAAAACGCCCTTGTCCAGATTGGCGTCGCCGGAATGCAAGGGCAGGTCACTGCGCAGGAATTCCGCCAAAGCATCGCACAGCGCGAGTTTGTTCTGCGTCGATAACTCGATATTGATGCGCTCAATCCCGTCGCAGTATTCGCCCATGCGCGGCAAGGGAATCACCACGTCTTCGTTCACCTTGAAGGCGTTGGTGTGACGGGAAATGGCCGCGGTACGAGAACGATCCAGCCAGAATTTCTTGCGCGTTTCAGCGTCGACCGCAATAAAGCCTTCCGCCGCCCGCAGATTACACATACGGACAACTTCCGAAGCGGCCTTCATCACGGCTATCTCGTCAAAACCGACGATATCGCCGATCAGCACCATCTTTGGCCGGCCATGGCGTTTGGCCTTGGTCGCATAGCCAACGGCCTTCACATAGCGCTCGTCCAGATGCTCCAGCCCGGCCAGTTGCACGCCAGCAGCGTGTCCTTCACCGCCCGGCTTGAAATAATCGGTAATCTCGACAATTGCCGGCACTGCTTCGCGCACCTGACCAAAAAACTCCAGGCAAACGGTCCGCGCCACCGGCGGCATCTTGTGCAGCACCCAGCGCGCCGCGACGATGATGCCGTCCGTGCCTTCCTTCTGCACCCCCGGCACGCCGCCGAGGAATTTGTCCGTCACATCCTTGCCCAGACCAACCTTGCGGCAAGCGGCCCCCGGCAGCGACAGAATTTCTTCATTCAGCAATTTCTTGCCGCTGGGGTCGAAACGCTTCAGGCGGAATTCGACCTTCTCCTGCTCGTGAATTTTCCCGAAATTGTGATTCAGGCGCTCGACTTCCAGCCAGTTACCATCCGGGTCGACCATCTTCCACCAGGCCAGATTGTCCAGCGCAGTACCCCAAAGCACAGCCTTCTTGCCCCCGGCATTCATCGCAATATTGCCGCCGATGCAGGAAGCCGAGGCAGAAGTCGGGTCGACCGCAAATACCCGTCCAGCCAGCGATGCCGCTTCCGAAACGCGATCCGTGACCACGCCAGCGCCGCTGCGAATCGTCGCGTAAGGCGTGTCGTGCCCCGGCAGGACAAGATCCTCAACCGGCCCGAGGTCGATCAGCTTTTCAGTGTTGATCACGGCAGAATGGGGCGTCAGCGGCACGGCGCCACCGGTGTAACCCGTACCACCGCCACGGGCGATGATGGTCAGCCCGGCCTCGATACAGCCGCGCACCAGATGCCCGATTTCTTCTTCGGTATCCGGGTACAGCACCACGAAGGGGTACTCAACGCGCCAGTCGGTCGCATCCGTCACATGCGAAACGCGGGCCAGACCGTCAAAAGCGATGTTGTCCCGCCGCGTATGCTTGCCCAAAACTTTCAGCACCTTGCGCCGCAAGTCCAGTGTTTCGCCAAAGCGTGCCTCAAAGCGATTGACCGCCTGATGCGCAGCTTCAATCAGTTGCTTGACCTTCGCCGCACGATCCGGGTCTTCCCGCTCGCTCTCGGCCCGCCGCTTTTCCACCTCGGCCAGACGATGGCGCAAGGCATTGACCAGCGCATCACGCCGTTCGCGGTTATCGAGCAGATCGTCTTCCAGATAGGGATTGCGCTGGACAACCCAGATATCCCCCAGCACTTCGTACAGCATACGTGCTGAACGACCTGTAACGCGCTCGCCGCGCAATTCATCCAGAATTGCCCAGTTATCCGCGCCAAGCAGGCGGATGACGATCTCGCGATCAGAAAAAGACGTGTAGTTATAAGGTATTTCGCGCAGGCGGGCAGTCATGGAAGCGGCCAGATTCTGACAAAGGGTGGATTTTAGCGTATTGCGGCGCAGCACGCGGGAGCAGGTAGACCAAACAAGCGTCGACAGGGTTCATTTGAAATCTGAAACGTCGCGCCGGATCCAAGCCTACACTGCCATCCCGACCAGCCAATACCGAGCAGCCTTACCCAGCAGCATGAAGATGCAGCACGGCAGCCAGTGCAGGCGCAGCCAGCCGGCGGCGAGGCAGAGCGGGTCGCCGATCAGTGGCACCCAGGACAGTAGCAGAACCGGACTGCCCCAGCGTCGCACCCAATCCAGACGGGGCACGCTTTCCAGCCGCTGCCAGCGCGGCAGATAACGGCCACAGGCCCAACTGGTCATTCCGCCCGCCGTGTTACCCAGTGTGGCGAGCGTGATTGCGGTCAACGCCGCATTGGGGTGAATTTTCAGATAGGCCCAAAGAATTGCCTCCGAACCACCGGGCAGCAGGGTTGCGGCGAGAAAACTGCTGAGCAGGATGCCCCATAAACCCTGTTCCGCCGTGACGTTTAGCCACTCCACCCGTAAAATCCCCCTTTTATGCTTTTTAACGCCCAACACTGGACGCCCACGCAAGATGCACCCGGATTATCTCGAAAAAGTCCTCAATGCCCAGGTTTACGATGTTGTCAGCGAGACGCCGCTCGATCTCGCCAACAACCTTTCCCAACGGGTCCACAACAAAATCTGGCTCAAGCGCGAGGACATGCAGCCCGTTTTTTCCTTCAAGATTCGCGGCGC
>JAVEXE010000279.1:0-2997 GCA_034004105.1 Azonexus sp.
GCGACGTTTGCCGCATACAGTACCGGTTTGGCGGTGATCAGGCAGAAAGGCTTCAGGCTGGCCCACTCCTCTTTGGACAGGTCCAGGCCGCGAACGGCTTTGCCTTGGTCGAGTTGGGCGAAGCATTTTTCCAGTACGGCAACCAGGATCTTGGCCTCTTTGTCACCCGCGCTGGCTGGGCGCTTATAGCGGTTGATTGCCTTTTCCACGGTCGACATGTCGGCCAGGGCCAATTCCGTATCGATGACTTCGATATCGCGGATCGGGTCAACACTGCCGGAAACATGAATCACATTGGGGTCATCAAAACAGCGCACGACATGGACGATGGCGTCCGTTTCGCGAATATTGGCGAGAAACTGGTTACCCAAACCCTCACCTTTGGAAGCACCGGCGACCAGGCCAGCGATGTCCACAAATTCGACAATGGCAGGCTGAATTTTCTGTGGTTTAACGATGTCTGCGAGCTGCTTCAGGCGAGGATCGGGGACTTCGACAATGCCGACGTTGGGCTCGATGGTGCAGAAAGGATAGTTTGCCGCTTCAATGCCGGCCTTGGTCAGCGCGTTGAAGAGGGTGGATTTGCCGACATTGGGCAGACCGACGATACCGCATTTCAGAGACATGGTTTTTCCTTGGCTTTCGTGTCAGACGGCTTTGCCGTGCAGTTGTTGTTGTGCACTGGCGTAATCGCCCGTGGCAATCCGCGGCCAGGCGAGCAGGCTACGGTGCAGCGCGTGTTCGATATCGGGCAATTCTTCTTTGCGCGGTTGGTGGAGGACAAAGTCCACGACCTGTTGCGATAGATTCAGCGTTCGGGGATGTCCGATGCCCAGTCGCAGTCGCCAGAAATCAGGAGTTCCGAGTCTGGCCTGGATGTCTTTGAGCCCGTTATGTCCGCCATTCCCGCCGCCCTGTTTGAGGCGAATGCCACCGGGGGGCAGGTCTAGCTCGTCATGGACGACGAGAATCTCGGCGGGCGAAATCTTGTAGAAATTGGCAAGCGCAGCAACGGCCTGGCCGGAGCGATTCATGTAAGTGCCCGGTTGCAGAAGCCAGAGATCGCCGGCGCGTGCTGCCAGGCCAAAAAATTTGGCTTGTGGTGCGAGTGAAGTGCGCAGGGATTGCGCCAAACGGTCGACGAACCAGAAACCGACGTTGTGGCGCGTCGCTTCGTATTCCTGGCCGGGATTGCCCAGACCAACAATCAGGCGGGGAGGGGGCGAGACCATTGTTACCATCAGTACAAAAAGGCCGCCGGCGGCATAAGCCAGCGGCGGCCAGTTGGCATCATGCGCGAGAATTACTCGGCAGCTGCTTCACCTTCAGCAGCTTGGGCGCCGCCCTTGCCAACGATGCTGACCACGATGGGGTCATCTTCGCCGTGCTTGACCAGTGCGACACCAGCCGGCAACTTGACTTGGGAAGCGTGGATGTTTTCGCCAACGTTCAGCGCGCCGACGTCGACTTCGATGAATTCCGGCAGATCCTTGGCCAGGCAGTGAATGTCGAGTTCGGTAGTGACGTGGTTAACCAGGCCGCCGCCCAGTTTGACGCCTGGTGCGGTGTCTTCGTTAACGAAGTGAACCGGAACCTTGATGTGCAGTTCGTGGGTGGCGTCAACGCGCTGGAAGTCAACGTGCAGAACCAGCGGCTTGTAGGCGTGTGTCTGGTAGTCACGGAGCAGAACCTGTTCCTTCTTGCCATCGATGTTCAGGGTGATGATCGAAGAATGGAAGGCTTCCTTCTTCAGGTTCAGCAGCAGGTCTTTGTGGTTGGTTTCGATGACCGTCGGGGCAGCGTCGCCGCCGTAAACGATACCGGGAACCGTGCCGGCGCGACGCAGGCGGCGGCTCGCACTCGATCCCTGCAGATTGCGCACATTGGCGATAACTTCAAATTGCATGGTGTTACTCCAGAGTTTTCCCGATCCGCGACCAGAACGGGAAGGTTGAAAAAACTTGCTAGAAACTTAGTCGATGAACAAAGACGAAACCGAGTCATCGTTACTGATGCGGCGAATGGTTTCTGCCATCAGGTCGCCAACCGAGAGCTGGCGAATGCGTTTGCTGGCAGCGGCATCGTCTCGTAAAGGTATGGTGTCCGTGACAACCAGTGCGTCCAGGTCCGAAGAGTTGACGCGTTCGACGGCGGCACCGGACAAAACGGGATGGGTGCAGTAGGCAACAACCTGTTTTGCGCCATGTTCTTTGAGGGCGCTGGCGGCTTTGCAGAGGGTGCCAGCGGTGTCGACCATGTCGTCCATGATGATGCAGGTGCGACCGTCGACTTCGCCGATGATGTTCATGACTTCGGAAACATTGGCTTTGGGACGACGCTTGTCGATGATTGCCAGGTCACATTCGAGGCGCTTGGCCAGCGAGCGGGCACGGACAACGCCACCGTGGTCAGGTGAGACGACCATCGGGTTTTCGTAATTCTGCTTCATGATGTCATCAAGCAGGATCGGCAGCGAATAGATGTTGTCAACGGGGATGTCGAAAAAGCCCTGGATTTGCTCTGCATGCAAATCCATGGTCAAAACGCGGTCGACCCCGGAAGCGGCAAGCATGTTGGCAACCAGCTTGGCGGCGATGGGAACGCGGGAGGAACGCGAACGGCGGTCCTGGCGAGCGTAGCCGAAGTAGGGAATGGCGGCAGTGATGCGTCCGGCTGAGGCGCGCTTGAGGGCGTCTACCATCACCAGAAGTTCCATCAGGTTGTCGTTGGTGGGTGCGCAGGTCGATTGCAGGACAAAGACGTCACGGCCGCGAACGTGTTCGTGAATTTCAACACTGACTTCACCGTCGGAAAAGCGACCGACATTTGCGCGGCCCAAATCGACGTTGAGATTTTTGGCAACGGCAGCGGCCAGTTTCGGGTTGGCATTGCCGGTGAAGACCATCAGGCTGTTGTAGGCCATTTCCAGATTCCTCCGGGTGATTCGCATCATGATCGCTTTCGCCCGATACAATGAAAATCGGGCAGGCCGAAGAC
>JAVEXE010000280.1:0-2991 GCA_034004105.1 Azonexus sp.
AGGATTTGCTCAGCTACGCCCTGTACCATTTTGAAACCGAGGAAGAGTTGATGCAGGAGTACGGTTATCGCGAGGCCGAGGGAGAGGGAATGCAGCGCCATCTTGATCAGCATCGCGGATTTTCCAGCAAGGTGGTTGCGATTCGCGAGGGACTCAAATCCGGGAACCTGACTTCTCCCCGTGATCTGATCGGTTTTCTCAACGACTGGCTGGTGAATCACATCCAGCACACGGATCAGGCTTTGGCGGCTTTTGTGCTCGCCAAACGTCGTGACTGACGGGATGTCTACGACAGGAAAACCGGCTCAGGTTTGAGGTCGACCGCAAATTTTTCGCGCACGGCGGTCTGTACGGCTGCCATGGTTTGCAGCACATCCTGACCATTTGCGCCGCCGTGGTTGACCAGGACCAGCGCCTGTTTTTCGTACATGCCGACCGGGCCGAGCGTTTTGCCTTTCCAGCCGGCCTGTTCGATCAGCCAGCCTGCTGCGAGTTTGATCCGGCCATCGGGCTGCGGATAACTGGGCAGGTTTGGGTACTGCGCAAGCAATTGGCTGGCGATATTGCGGTCGACGATGGGATTGTGAAAAAAACTGCCAGCATTGGGGACCAGCGTGGGGTCGGGCAGTTTTTGCTGACGGATGCTGATAACCGCATCGGCAATGTCTCGCGCGCTGGGTTCTGTGATGCCGCGCAGGCTCAGTGCATTGGCGACGTCGGCGTAACGGCAGTTGGCTTGCCAACGCTTGGGCAGGCAAAACACCACGGAAACAATCGCCACCCGACCGTCGAGATTCCAGCCTTGCTGTTTGAACAGGCTGTCACGATAGGAAAACCGGCAATTTTCGCGGTCGACCGTAAAAAACCCCTGTTTTTCAAAATCCCAGACCTTGACCGCGTGTAGACGCTCTCCAACTTCGAGTCCGTAAGCACCGATGTTTTGTACCGGCGCGGCCCCGACGCTGCCGGGGATCAACGACAGGTTTTCCAGGCCCGGCCAGCCTTGTGCCAGGGTCCATAGGACGAATTCGTGCCAATTTTCCCCCGCACCTGCCTCGACGTAAAACGCTTCTGCGTCTTCGCTCAGCAGGCGTTTGCCCGGAATCGCCATGTGCAGCACAAGCCCGGCAAAATCGCCGGTCAGTACGAGGTTGCTGCCACCTCCCAGAACGAAGCGTCGTTCGCCGGGCTGGCTGGCTGCGGTCAACTGCGCAGCATCGTTGATTTTCAGATATCGCTCGGCATTTCCAGGCAAGGCGAGCGTATTGAAGGGTTTGAGGTCGATGGCGGATTGCATGGGTGGGGATGGTCGCTGATCAAGAAGGCAGCAGCATGCTGGCCAAGGTTTCAGGCTGTGCGGCTGCCTGCCAGTTGGCGCGCATTTCATCAGGCTTCAGACTGCCGTAGCCCCAGGTCACGGCGACGAAGGGTAGTCCGTTGGCGTCGGCGGATTCGCCATCTTCGCTGCGGTCGCCAATATAGATGGCTTGATCTTTGGGGATGTTCTGGTCGGTTAGCAAGCGGGCAATCATCGCGGCCTTGTTCGGCAGACGCGGTGAAAACAGATCCAGGGCGTAGATGTGGGCAAAAAAATGCGTCCAGCCCAGGTGGTCGAGGATCAGCCGGGTCGGGTGAATGCGTTTATTGGTGGCAATCGACAGGTGCATGCCAGCCGCCGTCAGGGTCGAAAGCAGGTCGCTGATCCCGGCAAAGGCAGCAGTGGCCTTGTATCCCTCGCTGTCGTAGCTGGCTTTGAAGGCTTCAGTCAGCCGGGTAATCAAGGCCGGGTCATCGCTGCCCGATAGCCATTGCAGGGTTTCCGGTAACGGGGGGCCGATAACGCTTTCGTCGATACTGCAGACGGCGGGGATGCCGGTTTGCGCAAAAGCGTCGCGGAAACTCGCCAGAATGGCGGGGGCGGAGTCGATCAGGGTGCCGTCGAGGTCAAAGAGGATGTGCTGGGACATGCGTTGGCGGTCGTGATGAAAGTGGTGATGTTTTCAGTTGTTTGCGGCGGCAGGCTTGATGGGCAGCCACACCGTAAATACCGAGCCTTTTCCAGGCTGACTGCTCACCTCAATGCGGCCACGGTGTTTTTGTATGATGCTGTAGGACAGGGATAGACCCAGTCCGGTCCCTTTGCCGACGGGCTTGGTGGTGAAGAATGGATCGAAGATGCGTTTGATATTCTCTGGCGCGATTCCCTCTCCCGTGTCGGCAATCGACAGGAAAACCTCATGGTCGTGTTGGCCGGTGGTGATGGTGATCTCGCCCTTGTCTGCGATGGCATGGCTGGCATTGACCAGAAGGTTGAGAAAAACCTGATTCAGTTGCGAAGGCGAACACCAGATTTCCGGAATCTCATTGAAAACCTTGTTGACCGTGCATTTGTATTTCAGCTCGTTCCAGATGATGTTGATGGTCGAAAGCAGCCCTTTTCGTATGTCTGCCCATTGCATCTGGGCATCGCCGGGGCGGGAAAAATCCTTGAGGTCCCTGACGATGCCCGCGACCCGGCTTAATCCTTCTTTGGATTCGCTCATCAGTTGCATGATGTCGGCGCGCAGAAAATCGTAGTCGCTTTCCTGTTTGGTGCGGCGTACCCGATCGAGGACCTGTGGGCAGCAATTTGAGATGGCAATTTCAGCTTCGCCGTAAGCCTCGATGATGGCCATCAGGTTGGCAAAGTAGTTTTCCAGCGCGCCAAAATTGCTGCTGACAAAGCCGATCGGGTTGTTCAATTCGTGGGCAACGCCGGCGGCAAGCTGACCGATGGAAGCCATTTTTTCCGATTGAAGAAGCTGGTTGCCGGCTTCTTCAAGCTTGTGGTTGAGTCTGACTTGTTCGGCCAGCATGTCGCTCAGATGCTGTTCATAACGCTTTTTGGCATCGTTGTCGCTGATGACGCATTCGTAGTACAGGGGGGCTGCAGTATTCTGGTCACGGATGATCCGGGTCCGATCTTCCACCCAGAAGGTACGCCCGTCACGG
>JAVEXE010000043.1:0-6180 GCA_034004105.1 Azonexus sp.
GCACCGTGCCGGATGTATTCCAGTCTTGGCCGGCGTTTTGCATTTGCGACGGGTTCGCCTTCAGTCCCTCGCAATAACAATCCCCGCTGGCTACGTTCAACCAGCACATCACGCATCAGGGCGATGAATTCGGGATGCGTTGCCGGTGCGACAAGGACAGCATCGCCGTGAAACGGATTCAACATCTTGACCAAACTATGGGCGCTATTACGCACCCCCATTCGGGCCCGCAAGGCAAGCAAGTTATGCAAGCCAGGACAAAGCGCGCTCAATGGCAGAAAACACAGCCCAGCCTCTTCAATCGCCTGCTGAGCCTTCTGCGCTGAACAGACCGGCATATGCCCCAACTCGCGCAGAATTTGCGCAGTCGTTACCCGCCCGTAGCCCTCAAGCAAGCCGTGAATCAGGACTGGAACGCCAAAGCGCTGCAACAACAGCGCCAACAACGGCGTCAGATTTGCCTCTTTACGCGCACCGTTATAGCTGGGCAGAACAACCGGACGAACCCGTCCATGCGGCATTTCAATACGACTCATTCTGTCATCAACCGCCGCCAGAAAACCCAGCATCTCGTCGCATGCCTCGCCCTTGACGCGAAGGGCGATCAACAAAGCACCCAACTCAAGGTCGGGTACGCCGCCATCGAGCATAGCCGCGTAGACTTGGCGCGCTTCTTCCGGGGATAAATCTCGAGAACCTTGAGCCCCTCGGCCCAGTTCCTTGATGTAGTGCGAGTAAGTCACAGTCTCCTCCCTTCCATTCATGCAGCGACGGGTTGTTGTGCCTGCGATTCAAGCAGACGTTTAATATCGGGTACGCAAGCGCCACAAAAAGTACCGCACTTCAAGCGCTCCTTGAGTCCATCCAGGTTTGCACCCGCTGCAGTCGCAGCGAGAATTTGCAAGTCGCTGACATCTGCGCACTTGCAGACGATGTTTCGCGCCGGCATATTCACTGGCGCCTTCGCCGATGGAGCCAACGCAAAGCGCAGCAAATCACGGCCAAGCTCGCCTTCCGCCATTGCTTGCCGCAACCAATTCATCGCCGAAATCTCTCCGGCCAAACGCACTGCCCATAAGTGACCCTCTTGAGAAATCGCTTTTTTGCTAATTCCCAAGCGTGCGTCTGACAGGACAATCGTACCAAATCCCGCTCGACCGTCCAGACCGAAACAGCCATCCAGCGTCTCCAACATGGCGGCATCAGCCGGAACAGCCAAGGCAGCCCGAAAAACCACAAGCACATTGGTACGGCCGTACAATCCAATGCTGGCATAGCCAAACTTCGGCAGAAGACTCCGGGCCGCCTGCTGCAGATTCAAGGCCTGGTCGACATTCTCACAGCGCCGAACTACGGCAAGCGGATAAACCAGCGTGCTTTTCACCACCTCAATCACGGTATGTTTGAGTTCAGGCTGCTGCGAGTAGGGATCAACCGCACTGCCGACCAAGGCATTGACTCCGGCACTGTTCGTGTAACGACTCCCCCAATGCATGGGAAGCCACGTGGTACCACGAGCCAACGAAGCTCGCGCCACAACACGAAGCACAATTTTTCCATGCGGACTACTGACCTCCGCCAGATCACCCGCCTGCAATTCGCGCTCCAACATATCCTCTGGATGCATTGCGAGCAAAGGCTCATCCTCAAGATTGAACAAGCGAGGCACACGTCCGGTGCGACTCATGCCGTGCCACTGATCACGCAAGCGCCCCGATGTCAGACACAGGGGAAATTCGGTAGTACGAAGTTCCGCAGTCGTTTGGTGAGATGCGCAGACAAAACGGGCGCGGCCATCGCCTGTCTGAAACTTCCCATCCTCATACAGTCGCTGTTTACCGGCTTGTGCCCCTGCGGGATAAGGCCATTGCTGAGGGCCTTGCTGTTCAAGCAAGTCATAGCTCAAGCCGGTTATATCAAGGTCACGGCCGCGCGTCGTTTCGCAATGCTCAACAAAAATTGACTCAACAGTTTGGTAGGGGAAAAGACGGTCGACCGCAGGGTTTTGCAGTTTTTTCCCGATGCGGCGCGCAAAATCGACGACAATTTGCCAATCATGACGGGCTTCCCCAACTGGCGGCACAGCCGCCCGAACTCGACTAATACGACGCTCCGAGTTGGTTACCGTTCCCTCTTTCTCCCCCCATCCCGTTGCCGGCAAGAGTAGGTCAGCGTAAGCCGCAGTGTCCGTGTCGGCAAATATTTCCTGCAAGACAACGAACTTGGCGCGCGCCAATCCCCGCCGAACAGCTGCCTGGTTCGGCAAGGACTGCGCGGGATTCGTACAGGCAATCCACACCGCCTTGATCTCACCACTTTCCAGCGCTTTGAACAGGTCGACCGCAGCTTTTCCTGGCACATCAGGAACAGTAGGAATTCCCCAGAGCGCAGCAACCTCTGCCCGGTGCTTCGGATTGTTCAGATCACGATGCGCAGACAATAGATTTGCCAAACCACCGACCTCACGTCCCCCCATCGCATTAGGCTGCCCCGTCAGCGAAAATGGCCCGGCGCCTGGTTTGCCAATCAGCCCGGTGGCCAAGTGCAAATTTATCAGCGCAGAATTGTTATGGGTGCCGTGCGTCGATTGATTCAAGCCTTGGCAATAAAGCGACAAGGTCGCAGATGATGTCGCAAACCAGCGGGCAGCTCGAACAATATCCTCGGCGAGGACCCCGCAAATTTCGGCACTTCGTACTGGCGAATAGTCTTGCACCAGCGCAAGCATGGCATCAAAACCAGCCGTATGGCCGCTGATGAATTCAGGATCAATCAGACGCTCTGAAATCATGACCTGCAACATCGCATTAAACAACGCGATATCACTACCCGGCTTGATCTGCAAATGCAAATCAGCAATCTCGGCAGTTTCGGTCTTACGCGGGTCGATCACAATGACTTTCAGCGCAGGATTGGCCGCCCGGGCATCTTCTATTTGACGAAAAACGATGGGATGCGCAACGGCTGGGTTGGCACCGGCAATCAGAATTGTTTCAGCAAGTGCGATATCTTCATAGCAACAAGGGGGGGCATCTGCACCCAGTGACTGTTTGTAGCCCGCAACCGCCGAAGACATGCACAAGCGCGAATTGGTATCTACGTTGTTGGTACCAATCAATCCCTTGGCGAGTTTATTGAAGACGTAGTAATCCTCGGTCATCAATTGCCCGGAAATATAGAAAGCGACGGCTTCTGGCCCATGCTCACGAATGATGCCTGCAAACCGTTCCGCAGCAGTATCCAGCGCTTCATCCCAGTTGACCCGCTCAGTAGTTTCACAACGGCTCCGACGCAAGGCTGGATAGAGCAAGCGTCCGGAAGCCTGACTACTCAAATGCAAGGTCGCACCCTTGGTACAAAGACGACCATAGTTAGCGGGATGCTCGGGGTCTCCACGAACACCAGCAATAATGCCGCTCTCGCTACGGATCAAAACTCCGCAACCGACACCACAATAACAGCAGGTTGACTTGACTTCTTGGCTCATGGCTTTCCTTTCGCACTGACATTAAAGCAACAGCCATGCCAATCGTAAAGTTCCGGAAGCACATGAAGAAGGGGAATTTCCTTGCCGGAAATTCCCCTTTTTAGTGCGTCGACCGCAGTAATGAGCCTATTTGACGCGCTGTAACTTCGGCCTACCTCGCGGTGGCGGCGGTGGCGGATCTTCGTCATCCTGTTGCTGCGCAGCCAACGGAATCGCATCCTTACCCACTTCATCAGCGTCGGAATCGATCTCGAAAGCCATGCCAGCGCCGTTCTCGCGCGCATAAATCGCGGCAACCTGGGTGACGGGGATGGAGAGCTGACGTGCCACGCCACCAAAGCGCGCCTGGAATTCAATCAGATCGTTCCCCATCTGCAGCTTGTTCGTTGCCTCCGGCCCGAGATTCAGAACGATCTGCCCTTCTCGAACAAATTCTCGCGGCACCATGGTCTGGCCATTGACCTGAACTGCGAGATGGGGCGTAAACCCGTTATCGACACACCATTCCCACAGTGCGCGTAACAGATAAGGTTTGGTCGACGGCAGTTCCATAACTACTTGCGCATTGCCTTTTCGGAAGGGGTCAGGGCATCAATGAAGCCCTGACGGCTGAAAATACGTTCAGCATACTTCATCAGCGGTGCTGCAGCTTTGCCAAGATCGATACCGTAATGATCCAGTCGCCAGAGCAAGGGGGCAATTGCGACGTCAAGCATGGAGAAATCATCGCCGAGCATGAATTTCTGCTTGTTGAAAATCGGCACGATTTCCGTCAAACGCGCCTTGATCTCCTGCCGTGCTTTATCGGCTGTCTTGGCGTTTTTCTCGATGGCTTCCATGTGCGAGAAAATTTCCCGTTCCATGCCAATCAGCAACTGCCGGGCGCGCGCACGCATGATGGGATCCGGCGGCATCAACTGGGGATGCGGGAAGCGTTCGTCAATGTATTCATTGATGATATTCGGCTCAAACAAAACCAGATCACGCTCTTCCAGAACGGGCACGCGTCCATGCGGGTTCACCACAGCCTGCTCATCAAGCTTGGAAAACAGGTCAACATCAATGACCTGAAAATCCATGCCTTTTTCGAAAAGCACAATGCGACAGCGATGGCTAAATGGGCAGGTAGTGCCCGAGTAAAGGTTCATCATGTTTTTTCAACCTCAAAATGAGAAGAGGCACCGGGGTCTGACCGGAGTCAGAGCCGCGATGCCGTCATCTACCCTACTGGGTCAGTGAATGTCTTTCCAGTATTCCTTCTTCAAGGCATAAGCCACCACAAACAGCAATGCCAGGAATGCCAGGACAAAAATGCCCAATGTCTTGCGATATTCCTGTTGTGGCTCACCCATCCAGACCATGAAGCTGACCAGGTCAGAAACCGCCTTGTCATACTCGGCCACACTCATTTTGCCGGGAACCGCGAGCTCAAGCTTATGCGTCTCATGGTTCATCACTTGAGTACCCTGCAGTTCCCAGAGGACATGCGGCATACCAACAGCTTCGAAAGCCACGTTGTTCCAACCCGTTGGACGCTTGTCATCCTGATAGAAGGTGCGCAGGTAGGTGTACAACCAATCTGCACCAGCACCAGGATTACCCAACTCACCACGCGCACGGGCAATGATGGTCAAGTCTGGCGGGGTTGCACCGAACCACTTCTTCTGTTCGTCGTGACGTGCGGCAACCGTCATCAGATCACCAATCTTGTCGCTGGTGAACATCAGGTTTTCCTTGACTTGCTGCTCCGTCAAACCCAGATCCATCAGGTTCTTGTAGCGCATGTAGGAAGCACCGTGACAATTCAAACAGTAGTTAACGAACAGCTTGGCACCATTTTGCAGGGCAGCTTTATCGCTCACCGAACCCGGCCACTTATCCAGCGGCACATTGGCACCTGCTGCAAACGCCAGAATCGGCGCAAAGAGCAATGCGATCAGAAATTTTTTCATTTTATGCACCCTCTCACTTCGTGACGCGTTCAGGAACCGGCTTGAACTTGTCCATCCGGGACCACCATGGCATCGCGAGGAAGAAACCAAAATAGAACACCGTGCAAATCTGCGAAATCAATTCACCCATCGCTGAGGGAGACTGAGTACCGAGATAGCCAAGGATCAGGAAGCAGATCACGAACAGGGTGATCATCGTCTTCGTGATTGGGCCACGATAGCGGATCGAACGAACCGGGCTCTTATCGAGCCACGGCAGGAAGGCGAAGATCACGACCGAGGCACCCATCGCAACCACACCCCAGAACTTGGCATCAAGGCCGAAGAAGTTCCAGACGATGGCGCGCAGAATCGAGTAGTACGGCGTGAAGTACCAGACGGGCGCGATGTGCGGCGGCGTCTTCAGCGGGTCAGCCGGATAGAAATTCGGCGTTTCCAGGAACAAGCCACCACCTTCCGGTGCGAAGAACAGGATGGCGCTGAAAGCCATCAGGAAAACCACCACACCGACGATGTCCTTGACCGTGTAATAGGGATGGAACGGGATGCCGTCGAGCGGGATGCCCTTTTCGTCCTTCTTTTCCTTGATGTCGATACCGTCCGGGTTGTTCGAGCCAGTTTCGTGCAGCGCCAGGATGTGCGCAGCAACCAGACCGATCAGCACCAGCGGGAAAGCGATCACGTGGAAGGAGAAGAAGCGGTTCAGGGTCGCATCGCCAACGACGAAGTCGCCGCGGATCA
>JAVEXE010000043.1:6280-13811 GCA_034004105.1 Azonexus sp.
GGCGGCACTTCGAGATTGGTCGGTGCAGGCTTCGCCTTGAAGACACGACCGGCGAAGTCAAAGGTTGAACCGTGGCAAGGACAGAGGAACCCACCCAGCCAGTCAGCGGTCATACCTTCCTCGGCACCAGCTTTGAACTTTGCTGTCGGAGAACAACCAAGGTGAGTACAAATACCAACCACAACCAGCAAGTTTTCCTTGACCGAACGCGTCGGGTTAGCCGCATACTCAGGCTGCTGCGATTTCACTTCGGAATTCGGATCAGCCATCTGGTCAGCCAACTTTGGCAGCGTATCAAGCATTTCCTGGGTCCGATTGATAATCCAGACCGGCTTGCCTCGCCATTCGACGGTAATCATCTGACCAGATTCGAGTTTGCTGACATCAACCTCAACGGGTGCCCCTGCTGCTTTGGCACGTTCGGAAGGAAGCAAACTGGACACGAACGGGACTAGCGCCGCAACGGCACCAACACCGCCCACGGCTGCAGTTGCAACGACAAGACGCCGCCGACCGCAGTCCACTTTCCCTTGATTGCTCATAACGCTGACCTCTAAAGGAATTGAATGGGTTTAGAAACAAACGCTAAATTATACCCTCGATCCCAGCCAATCCGAGGAACACAGGGCGGATGTTTGCGATTGTTTTGGTAATGCAAGAAGCAATGGCGGGGGCTGTGAGATTCGAACTCACGAAGGGTTTCCCCTTGCCGGTTTTCAAGACCGGTGCAATCGACCACTCTGCCAAACCCCCAAAATCAGTCGCAGTACAGCTTGACCGGGCTACCCCAACAGTCAGCGACAGCAAAAGTTTCGGCGCGCATCATACCACAGCACGGACACGTAAATCAGCCCTTTTCCATACTTGAACGAGGGAGATTATCGCCACCCCTTTAAAACTTAGGCGGCCTTGCCCCCCTTTGCCCCCTTGTTCATTCCCGTTCAAACAGCGCAATCGATTCCACATGCGCCGTGTGCGGAAACATGTTCACAATGCCCGCAGCTTTCAGTCGATATCCCTGCACTGCGCTTAGAACGGCCGCATCCCGAGCCAAGGTAGCTGGGTTACACGAAACATAGACGATACGCTGAGGTGCGTCAGACCCGAGCGCTTTACACAACGCCACAGCACCCTCGCGGGGCGGATCAACCAGCATTTTGTCAAACCGACCCAAGGCAGCCAGCGAAGATTCACTGCATTCAAACAGATTGGCTACAGCAAACCCCACCCGCTCCGAGAGCAAATTGGCACGTGCCGCATCCTTGCCGCGCGCCACCAGCGCCGGACTCCCCTCGACACCAAGCACATTCGCACCGCTGCGCGCTATTGGCAGCGTAAAATTCCCCAGACCGCAGAACATGTCGGCAATGCGCTCCCCGGGGCGCGGATCAAGCAGCGAAAGCGCTCGTCGCACCAGAACGCGGTTAACCGCATGATTGACCTGAGTGAAATCCGTTGGCCGGAACTCCAACTCCAAATCGAATTCCGGCAAGGTGTAACTTAACGGCGGCCCAGGCAAGGGATGAAAACGCCGCACGCTGTCCGGCCCTTTGGGCTGCAAATAGATCACCACCCCGTGGCGATCCGAAAAATCACGAATTGCGACCTCGTCTGCTGCGGTCAACGGCAACAAAATACGAAAAACCAAGGCCGTACAATGCTCTCCAACCGCAAGCTCTATTTGCGGCAGACGATCTGCAATGCTCAATCCCGCTACCAGCTCTCGCAAAGGCAGCAGCAAATCCGAAACTTGCGGCGGCAAAACCCTGCAACTGTGGATATCAGCAATGTAGCTACTTCTCCACTCATGGAAGCCGATTAATACCCCGCCTTTCGACTCGATGTTACGTACTCCCAAGCGAGCCCTGTGCCGATACCCCCACGGCGCCCCATGGATCGGTGGCAATATCGTCTCAGCCCGAACCCGCCCGATATGCCAGAGACTGTCCTCCAGCACGCGCTGCTTGGCGGCGATTTGCGCCGAAGGCTCCATGTGCTGCATCGCACAACCCCCGCAAATACCAAAGTGAGGACAAGCTGGCTCAACGCGGGCGACCGAAGGTTTCAATACCTGAACCAAATGGGCGAGTTCGTATTTCGGTTTGCGTCGGTAACTGGCATATTCGACTTTTTCGAGCGGCAATGCGCCATCGACGAATACGGCTTTACCATCCGCGCGAAGGATGCCACGGGCCTCATGGTCCAACGACTCGACATTTCCAATTGGCACGGTCAACCTCTCAAAATTCGAAATTCTAACAACGGCAGCCGTCCAGACCAATCGATCAACAACCGTTACATTTCAGATACAACAAGTTTAACGAGCGCTGCGGCATCGCAGCATTTTTCTGCGCTATAATTTTGTGCGGCGCGGCATTTGCCAAACCGATTATTCAATTCAAATCATTTGTTTCTCGTCGACAAGGAAATACCATGAACAAGTCCATTCTCGCTGCTGCCCTTCTCGCCTTGGCCCTGACCGCTTGCGGCAAGAAGGAAGAAGCTGCTCCTGCACCCGCTCCGGCTCCAGTTGCTGCACCCGCTCCGCAAGAACAGGCCCCTGCCGCTGCCCCGGCTGCTGCCGATCAAGCCGCACCGGCTGCTGCACCGGCCGCTGACCAAGCAGCCGCTCCGGCCGCTGCTCCTGCCGCCGACCAAGCCGCTGCCCCGGCTGCCGCACCAGCTGCCGAAGCAGACAAGAAGTAATCCGGCTTCAAGCAACAAAAAAACGGGGCTTCGGCCCCGTTTTTTGTTCCCACCAGAAAGAAGATGGCACCAGAAACAAGCGTGCCACCGGAAGGATCACTGCAACTGCTGCTGCAAAAGCGAGAGAATGCGACGAGCTGTTTCAGATTTATCAACGCCCCCCTCGCTCGTCAGGACTTGAACGTTAGCATTCCCGTTGGCTGCATCCGCGACATGAATCCGGTACTGCTCACGCGAAACTGGTGACTTTGAACTTCCCTTCCAGAACGCCAGCTTGGATAGCATTCCGTCAGGCTTTTTCGTCAGGTTATCCAGTTCCGGATCAACATAACGAACAAAATACAGCCCCCGCGAACGATCACGGTCTTCCACCGTAAACCCGACACGATCCAGCGCAAGACCCACACGCCGCCAAGCACGATCAAATCTGTCAACTACCTCAAGCCTGCCACTACCATCTGCCGTATTCGCCAGTCTGGCACGCGGCTCAGCCTTGGGCTGAGCCAATGCAACCTCAGCCCTTCGCTCTTCTGCACCCAAGCGAACCATCAAGCGACGCAACATTTCCGCCTCAAGTTCCGGATCGGGATCACGCGGCTGCCAGCGAGTTTCATCCTTGGACGAAGAAGTGTAAACCTCCTCCATGGCCCGGTGACTGATGTAAATTTCGGTGGTACCGGGTTCGCTACCAGGCTCAAGACGGGTACGGAATTTGTCTCGCTCACCGGTTGAATACAAGGAATCGATCAATTTACCCAAGGTATTCCGGATAATGTCATCGGGAATCTTGGCCCGGTTTTCAGCCCAATCCGTTTCCATTACCCCGGCTTCGGGACGCTCGACGTTGATAATGAAACCCGTCTCCTGCCAGAAATCCTTGATCGTGTCCCACATGGCATCCGCCGGCATTGCTGCGACCAGCCAGCGTTGATTACCGGAACGCTCGACGCGCAGTTTCTCAACCTGGGGCAGCAATACCGACTGTCCTGCCTGTGCCTCAGGAGAACGATCCGCCGCATACGCTGAAAACGTTGCCGTTCCCTTGCCGGCATCGTCGGGAACCAGATAACGATCATCCCGAGACAACTGTGACAAATCCGGCGGGATCTCGAGCGTCGGTAACTTGCCGGACGATTTGTAATCAATCTTGCGAGAGTCAGGCATCATGCTGCACCCGGTAGCAGCAACAGCAAGGATACTCAGGGTCAGCGCGGAAATTTTACGATTCATATTCTTCATGACACATTAGACCTCAATGCCAGCCTGGCGCATCGCAGCCAGCACGCGTGGCTGATTCGCTTCTGAAAGCGGCGTCAGTGGCAAACGAATACCGCTTGGCATCAGGCCCAGCTTGTTAACGGCCCACTTGACAGGAATAGGGTTGGCTTCACAGAAAAGATCTCGGTGCAAAGCAAGCAATTTGAAGTGGATTTCTTTAGCCTTGGCCAAATCGCCCGCCGCTGCCGCAACACACATTTCATGCATTAAACGAGGCGCCACGTTGGCTGTTACCGAGATATTCCCATGAAAACCCATCATGATGGACAGCACACAGGTCGGATCATCACCACTGTAGAGGGCAAAATCAGCTGGCGCACGCTGGATCAAATCATAGGCCCGATCCATGTTACCTGTCGCATCTTTTACACCAACAATACCGGGAACCTCGGCAAGCCGCAGGATCGTATCGTTGGACATATCAGCCACAGTCCGACCCGGCACGTTGTAAAGCAACACCGGCAGGTCTACCGCTTCCGCGATTGCCTTGAAATGCCGGAAAAGACCTTCTTGAGTCGGCTTGTTGTAATAAGGCACGACCGACAACGCCATATCAGCACCAGCCTCCTTGGCAAAGCGCGTCAATTCAATGGCTTCCGAGGTAGAGTTTGCCCCCGTGCCTGCGATGATGGGAATTCTGCCTGCCGCATGGTCGACCGTAACTTTGATCAACTGGCAATGCTCATCAACGTCTACCGTTGGCGACTCCCCCGTGGTACCCACTACGACGATTGCATCAGTGCCCTCGTTGATGTGGAAGTCCACAAGATTGCGCAAGGAATCAAAATCGAGACTGCCGTCTTCATGCATCGGCGTCACGATGGCTACAAGGGATCCAGTAATCATGGCCAGTTCAGCGAAAAATAATCCGGTGATTGTAACTGAAGCATCCGAACAGGGGAAAGACCGGCAACCCGCAAAGCTGAAATGTTCAGTGCTTAGCCACCCAATGTAGCAAGCCAGCAGCAACATGCATCTGACCACTGGGCAAAACCAGCCGAGGATGTCGATCTGGTCCGGCAGTTTGTAGTTGTCGGACAAATTCGTCCATTCGCACCGCCGCAGGAGGCTGCCAATTCAGTTGTCGCAGACGCCAGCGCAATAAATTTTTCAAACGCGATGACGAGAGGCGGCGTAACGCAGACAGGCAGGCATGATCGCCAACACGCACCTTCAACCAATCATCGCCAGCCAACTCATCCAGCAGATCGGCCGCCTCTGCAAAGGCGCTGCTTGCGCGCCCCAAGGCACGCTCGGCAGCAGGAAAGCGCTGCCGAAGTATTGGCAATATCTCGTGACGAAGAAAGTTACGACTGAAACGTCGATCATCATTGCTTTCGTCGTTTATCCACGCCAATTGATGCTTGACTGCCCAGGATTCGATCTCATCGCGCGTCGTCGTCAAGAGTGGTCGCAAGATACTCAAACCAGCCAGATAGCGTTGCTCACGCATCGCCGCCGCACCGTTTACACCACAACCTCTGAGCAAATTAAAAAGCATCGTCTCAGCTTGGTCACCGTGGTGATGCGCCAACATCAACACGCCCCCCTTCGGAACGACATCTGCAAAGGCGGCATAACGTGCCGCTCTTGCAGCGGCCTCAATTCCAAGCCCACTGGAACGGTCTACCGAGGCATATCGACAATGAAGCGAGACGCCAAGGCGATCACAATACGCTTGGCAAAAGGCTAGCCAGTCATCGGCATTGGGGGATAAACCATGGTGCACATGCACCGCGGAAACCCGCGCCGGCTGCGCCAGAGAAACCAGCAGATTCAGCAATACCACCGAATCACAACCACCCGACAACCCGACAACCATATCCTGTCCAAGAAGGACATGGCGTTTCAGACAGCCGGCAACTCGGCTGGGCAGATCAGCTAGCAGAGTCTTCCTTGAAGCGACCATAAGCCATCAGGCGCTGGTAACGTCTAGCAAGAAGTTCTTCGACAGACAAGCCGGAGAGTTGCTTCAAATTTTCCTTGAGCGCCTTTTTCAAGCTCGATGCCATCGCTACATGATCTCGATGCGCCCCACCCAATGGTTCGCTAACAATACGATCGATGAGCCCGAGAGACTTCAAACGCTGCGCAGTAATACCCATCGTTTCAGCGGCTTCCGAAGCCTTGTCGGCACTTTTCCAGAGGATGGAAGCACATCCTTCGGGCGAAATCACGGAATACGTAGCGTACTGAAGCATTTGCACAACATCTCCAACGGCAATTGCCAAAGCGCCACCCGAACCACCCTCACCAATGATGGTTACGATCACCGGGACTTTGAGCTCGGCCATAACGTATAGATTGCGCCCAATGGCCTCCGACTGCCCACGCTCCTCTGCACCGATACCCGGGTAAGCACCCGGCGTATCCACAAAAGTCATGACAGGCAACGAAAATTTTTCGGCCAATTTCATCAACCGCAGGGCTTTCCGGTAGCCTTCTGGCCGTGGCATACCAAAATTCCGGTAGATCTTGTCCTTGGTGTCACGACCTTTTTGATGACCGATCACGACCACCGGCTCGCCTTCAAACCGCGCCAAGCCGCCGACAATCGCATGATCATCGGCAAACGAACGGTCACCATGAAGTTCTTCAAAATCGGTAAAGATGTGCTGAATATAGTCAAGCGTATAGGGACGCTGCGGGTGTCGAGCGACTTGGGATATCTGCCAGGAGCTCAATTTGGCATAGATATCCTTGGTTAGCTGCGCACTTTTCTTTTCCAGTCGCCCAATCTCTTCCGAGATATCAACCGCAGAATCATCTTGCACAAAGCGCAACTGCTCCACCTTGGCTTCAAGATCTGCAACGGGCTGTTCGAATTCGAGAAAACTGATTTTCATGGACGACTCATTTCTGATGTTGGCGCGCATTTTACCCCAAAGGCCAGAAGGTCAAAGACTCAGTAAGCCACCGGCAGCGGATCGAGACTGCGCCACAAATACCACGTTGCCACGGTTCGCCAGGGCGCCCAGCGCAAGCCGAAATCGGCCAATTCCTTGCGAGTCAGCTTGTTTCCGGAAAAATAATGCCGGCTCACAGCGCGCTGCAGTCCGATATCATCAAGCGGAAAAACATCTTGCCGCAACAAGTTGAAGATGAGGAACATCTCTGCCGTCCAGCGCCCGATACCGCGAACTTCACACAATGCCTTGATCAGGGTTTCATCATCCATCGTTTGCCAAAGCGCCGGATTCAAACGCCCTTCCTGAAAGTGCGTCGCCAAATCGAGCAAGTATTCGATTTTGCGCTGTGACAATCCACAGTCCGACAAACCAGCAACGCCTTGGACACGGAAATCCTCAGGGGTCGCCCGACCACACTTTGCCAACACCCTGGCCCAGATGGACTCTGATGCCTTGACCGAAATTTGCTGGCCGACAATTGAACGCGCCAAGGTAGCAAACGGCGTTCCCCGAGAAACCAGGATCTCACCCTCGTAAGTTGCTATAAGACACTTCATTTGATGGTCGGACGCAGACAACGCAGCCGTCGCCAAAGACCAGTATTCAGGAGCCATTGCGGATTTTCATTTTCTGTTCAA
>JAVEXE010000281.1:0-2954 GCA_034004105.1 Azonexus sp.
CCCGTTTACGTTAGACTTGCGCCGCTTTTAACCGGAAAAACCGCAGATTTCTGCGGTCGACCGCAGAACAGGCCGGAAAACGGCCTGTTTTTCAAGTGATCCATGGCCCGAACTCTTCTCGCGATTTCCCCGCATTCTGCCCGCCGCTACGACGAAATGTTGCTGGCGGATGGTGGTGTCCGTCCACATTGGCAGCGTTTTTTTGATCATCTGGACGCTGTGCCGCCGGAGGATATGCGCCAGCGTCTGGAGTTTGCGGATCGGCGAATTCAGGAAAACGGTGTTACCTATAACGTCTATGCCGACCCGAATGGCGCTGATCGACCTTGGGCACTCGACCCGGTTCCGCTGATCATTCCCCCGGACGAATGGGCCGAGTTGTCGGCAGCGGTGACTCAAAGAGCAACGCTGATGAATGCCATGCTCGCCGATCTTTACGGTGAGCAGACCCTGTTGGCAAAAGGCTTGTTGCCCCCGGCGCTGGTCTTTGGTCAGCATGGCTATCTGTGGCCCTGTCATGGGGTCAAACCACCGGGTAATGTCTGGTTGCATCATTACGCCGTTGACCTGGCCAGGGCGCCCAATGGGCGCTGGTGGGTTATTGCAGACCGCACGCAAGCGCCTTCCGGGGCGGGCTATGCGCTGGAAAACCGCCTGGTGGTGTCACGTGTTTTTCCGGAAATGTTCCGCGATTTGCGGGTTCAGCATCTGGCCGATTTTTTCCGCGATCAGCAGGATGGTCTGTCGGCGCTGGCCCCGGTGGAAGGTGACGAGCAGGCGCACATCGTTCTGCTGACGCCAGGGCCTTACAACGAAACCTATTTCGAGCATGCCTATCTGGCGCGCTACCTGGGTTTTCCGCTGGTCGAAGGTCAGGATTTGACGGTCCGTGGCGACACCATTTACCTGAAAACCTTGCGTGGCCTGAAACGCGTGCACGTCATCCTGCGACGTCAGGATGACGATTATTGCGACCCGCTGGAATTGCGCGGTGATTCGGCGCTGGGCATTCCCGGCCTGCTCAATGTGGCACGTGCTGGCCGAGTGGTAATCGCCAATGCACTCGGGAGCGGCTTGCTGACTTCCGGTGCCTTGATGGGCTTTTTGCCGGCGATCTGCCGTCATCTGCTTGGCGAAGAATTGGCGATGCCTTCGGTGGCGACGTGGTGGTGTGGCGAAAAGCCCGCACTGGAGTACGTGCGGGAAAATTTTGACGATCTGGTCATCAAGCCAGCCTATCCGACCCAGCGGATGGACCCGGTTTTTGGTCGCGAACTGGAAGGCGAGGCGCGGACGGAAATGCTCCGGCGGATTGAGGCACGACCTCATGCCTACGTTGCCCAGGAAATGGTCAATCTCTCGCAGGCACCGACCTGGAGCCGCGCCCATGAACGGCGCTTGATTGCCCGTCCGGTGGGCCTGCGCGCCTATGCGGTGGTCAATGCGGCGGGCGAATATTCGGTCATGCCCGGTGGACTGACACGGGTGGCGCAGGGTGCTGGTGCGCGCATCATCTCGATGCAGCGGGGTGGGGCTTCAAAAGATACCTGGGTGCTGACGCATGGCCCGGTGAGCGAATTTACGCTGCTGAAATCCTCATTCGGCGTCAGGGATCTGGTTCGTTCCGGGGCCAATCTTTCGTCACGGGTGGTCGAAAACCTGTTCTGGCTGGGCCGTTATTCGGAACGTTTCGATGACAGTGCCCGCATGCTGCGCGTTGCCTTGTCGCGCTTGGTGGATGTTGGCGGTGAAAAGACTCCGGTCGTAGCCTCGGTGATGGAGCTTGCCGAGACGCTCGGTGTTCTGCCAAAACCTGAGGAAGACAGTGAGTCGGTCGGTGAGGGCGAGCATGTCTTGCTGGAGGCGATTTACGATCCGAACCAGCCGGGCAGTCTGGCCGGGAATATTCGCAGCCTGATGTGGTCGGCGACGCATGTGCGGGAGCGCTTGTCGCTTGACCATTGGCAGTCGCTGAATCGCTTGCAGCGTGAGCAACAGGCGGCCCAGAAAAAACACCCAACGATGACTGAGGCGATTGCCTTTCTCGACCGCGTGCTTCTGGTTTCATCGTCGCTGAACGGCTTCGCGATGGACAACATGACGCGTGATGACGGTTGGCGTTTTCTGATTATTGGCCGGCGTCTGGAGCGTCTGAGTTTTCTTGCGACGGCGATTTCGGGTTTCCTGCGTCACGCATCATCGCGGGCGCAAGGCAACCTGGAGTGGCTGCTTGAACTGGCGGATTCCATCATTACCTATCGTTCGCGTTACTCACGCCAGCCTGAACTGCTGCCGGTGGTCGACTTGCTGGTTTTCGATACGAGTAATCCGCATGGCGTCATGTTCCAGGTGGGGGTCCTCAATCGTTATCTTGAGCGCATGGCCCGTGAGCTGGATTGGTCGTACGACTCGCGCTTGAAAGATGCTTCGGAGGCCTTGCTGGCATTTGATCTTGAGCAATTCGAACATCTGCAGTTTGCACAATGCCGCAGTTGTCAGCCTTGCGAAACCTTGGCCATGCTTCTGGATGCGCTGGTCAATGCAGTGAATTCGCTTTCGGATAGTATCGGAATGCGCTATTTCACTCATGTTGATAATGTCAGCCGGCAAACCATGGCGCTGTGATCATGCAAACCGTCTCCAAGCAACCCGTTCGCTACCACGTCCTGCACGAAACCCGCTACGACTATGGGAGTCCGGTTTCTCTGTCGCAGCAGCAGTTGCATCTTTCGCCACGCTTTTTGCCTTGGCAAAGTGTGCACGAGCAAAGAATAGCGATTGAGCCGCTCCCAACCTGGCGTCGAGATGGTCAGGATGCCTTCGGCAATCCCGTGAGCTGGCTGGCGTTTCATGCACCGCACGACGCGCTGGTGATTCGTTCGGTGATGAATATTGCGGTAATGCCCCACCTGCCAGACGCGCAGACACTGGCATCGTCGTTGCCATGGGAAGTA
>JAVEXE010000044.1:0-4704 GCA_034004105.1 Azonexus sp.
CCAGTTCAGAGCAAGGCCGCTGCGGCGCGCTTTGGGCGCCCACCACAACACGCTTAGTGAAGGAGACAAAATGTCAGGGAAAACCTATAACGCCGGCGTCAAGGAATATCGGACGATGTACTGGCAGCCGGATTACCAGGTCAAGGATTCGGATATTCTCGCCGTATTCAAGGTTGTGCCGCAGGCCGGTGTATCACGCGAAGAGGCTGCGGCTGCTGTCGCTGCCGAGTCGTCTACAGCCACCTGGACGACGGTCTGGACCGATCTGCTGACGGATCTTGAATATTACAAAGGACGTGCCTACTCGATTGAGGATGTTCCGGGTAGCGATGAGGCTTTTTACGCTTTCATTGCTTATCCGATGGATCTGTTCGAAGAGGGTTCGGTGGTCAATGTGTTCACCTCCCTAGTGGGCAACGTCTTCGGCTTCAAGGCCGTTCGTAGCCTGCGTCTGGAGGATGTCCGTTTTCCGCTGTGGTTTGTCACCACCTGCCCCGGCCCTCCGCATGGTATTCAGGTTGAGCGGGACAAACTGGACAAATATGGCCGCCCGATGCTGGGCTGCACGATCAAACCCAAGCTGGGTTTGTCGGCGAAAAATTACGGTCGTGCGGTGTATGAGTGCCTACGCGGTGGCCTGGATTTCACCAAGGATGACGAGAACGTCAATTCCCAGCCCTTCATGCGTTGGCGAGACCGCTTCCTCTTCTGTCAGGAGGCCATCGAGAAATCGGAATCTGAAACCGGTGAGCGCAAGGGGCATTACCTGAATGTGACGGCGGCGACCTACGAAGAGATGCTTGAGCGTGCCGAATTCGCCAAGGAAATTGGTTCGCCCATCATCATGTCGGACTACCTGACGGTTGGTTGGGCTGCACATACCAGCTTGTCCAAGTGGTGTCGCAAAAATGGCATGTTGTTGCACGTGCACCGCGCCATGCACGGCGTAATTGACCGTAACCCGAACCACGGCATCAACTTCCGTGTTCTGACCAAGATGCTGCGTCTGATGGGCGGTGACCATCTGCATTCTGGCACTGTCGTTGGCAAGCTGGAGGGGGATCGTGCGGCAACGTTGGGCTGGA
Organism: Azonexus sp.; assembly: GCA_034004105.1. Classification (GTDB taxonomy): domain Bacteria; phylum Pseudomonadota; class Gammaproteobacteria; order Burkholderiales; family Rhodocyclaceae; genus Azonexus. The sequence goes on from JAVEXE010000044.1 coordinate 1,086, forward strand.
TTGACCTGATGCGTGACCGCTTCATCAAGGCCGACCGTTCGCGCGGGATTTTCTTCGATCAGGACTGGGGGCCGATGCCCGGCGTGATCCCGGTTGCATCGGGCGGTATTCACGTCTGGCACATGCCGGCACTGGTTTCAATTTTCGGTAACGATTCGGTTCTGCAGTTTGGCGGTGGGACGTTGGGTCATCCGTGGGGGAACGCTGCGGGTGCCTGTGCCAACCGGGTTGCGCTTGAAGCCTGCGTTCAGGCCCGTAACGAGGGACGGCAACTGGAGAAGGAAGGCAAGGAAATCCTTACCGCCGCCGCACAACACAGCCCGGAGCTGAAAGTGGCGATGCAAACCTGGAAGGAAATCAAGTTTGAGTTCGACACCGTCGACAAGCTTGATGTCCAGCACCGTTAATCCTGCCTCAAACGTTAAAAGGAATTCACCATGAGCGATGTTCAAGACTACCCCTCCCGCCTGTCCAATCCGCAAAGCCGGATGATGGGAACCTTCTCCTACCTGCCGCCAATGGATGCTGCACAGACGCGCAAGCAGATCGAATGGATCGTCAATAACGGCTGGAATCCGGCGATTGAGCACACTGAGCCGGAAAACGCGATGATGTCGTACTGGTATATGTGGAAGCTGCCGATGTTCGGTGAAAGCGATATCGACCGAATTCTTGCCGAACTTGAAGCCTGTCATCAGGCCAACCCGGATAACCACGTTCGTCTGATTGGCTACGATAACTTCAAGCAAAGTCAGGGTGCCAGCATGGTGGTTTATCGCGGTACACCGGTCTGATAAGCCTGTTTTGGCCCGCCTGGTGCGGGCCATTTTCGCCTATGGAGATAGAGATGAACGATGTGGTCGATCAGTATCGTATCGAGAAAGAACCGTACTATCGTGCGGTGGGCGATGAAGTAACGCTATTCGAAGCGGCCTACGCAGCGCGCATGCCGATGATGTTGAAGGGCCCGACAGGCTGCGGTAAAACCCGTTTCGTCGAGCATATGGCCTGGCGTTTGCGCCGACCGCTGGTGACCGTGGCCTGCAATGAAGACATGACGGCTTCCGATCTGGTTGGGCGCTTCCTGCTGGATGCGCAGGGAACGCGTTGGCAGGATGGGCCACTGGCGATTGCCGCTCGATACGGGGCAATTTGCTATCTCGATGAAGTGGTCGAAGCGCGTCAGGACACGACGGTGGTCATCCATCCGCTGACCGATAATCGGCGCGTATTGCCGCTGGAAAAGAAAGGCGAGTTGCTGCGTGCGCATCCGGATTTTCAGTTGGTGATTTCCTATAACCCCGGCTATCAGAGCTTGATGAAGGATCTCAAGCAATCGACCAAGCAGCGTTTTGGCGCGCTCGATTTTGGCTATCCGCAGCATGCAACGGAAGTCGAGATCGTGGCCCATGAAACCGGGATTGATGCGGCGCTTGCCGACAAGTTGGTATCGATTGCCGAACGCGCACGTAACCTCAAGGGTCATGGTCTGGATGAGGGAATTTCGACCCGCATGCTGGTACATGCGGCAGCCTTGATTGTGCAGGGCGTCGAGCCTGAATCTGCTTGCCGCGTTGCCTTGGTGCGCCCAATGACTGACGATCCGGACATGCGCGATGCGCTGGATGCCGCAGTCGCAACCTATTTCTGAGGCGGGAGCGGCGATGAGCAAACATCTCGCCGAGCACGCCGAATTGCTGGCGGAATTGTCCGATTCGCATCAGCAATTGCTGGAAGCGGCGTGGCAGGAGGCGGTGCGGGTGCTTTCCCCGCGTGGCCTGGATAATTGGCTGAAAAGTGCGTTGGCGCTGGCTCGAATGGGGCGGGGCGGCGATATTGTCGCTGCCTGGATTGAGCAGGTGCCCAGCGTGGCCCGTGAAGTCGGTGAGGATGTGATTCCCGATCTGGCGCAACAATGCCTGCAATTTTCTTCCCGCACCTCGGGGGCCGTGATTGAACGTATCGTTACGACGGCACCGTTGGCCGCGCGTCGTTTGGCCGATCCCGAGTTGTTTCGCGCCTATCTGCAGTTTTTGAATGTGCTGCTGGGGCAAGCACCGCGTGGCTTGCGCCCCTTGCTGGAACATCTGGATGAACTGCTTGCCGTGCTGACCCTGGGGGGCTTGCGCCGTTGGGCCTTGTGGGGCGCTCAGGCGCATCGAAACCACTTTGATGAACAGGTCCGCTATTTCTCGCTGCAGTCCGAAGAAGCCAAGGCCATGCTTCAGAAGGAGCGCAAGGGAACGCTGTTTGTCGATCTCAACCGGCGCTTGGGGATGTATTTACGGGCGCTTTGGGGCCGGGATTTTTTCATGCGGCCAACGGCGGGGGATTTTGAAGCCCGCGAAGGCCTCAAGCCCTTCATTGCCGACTATTTCCTCCATTTGCCAGATGCCTACGATGACTGGCAAGGCATCCCCGGTACCGATCTGTACCGGGCAGCGGCTGCGCACTGTGCCGCCCATGTTGTCGCTACCCAGGCCAGGATGGACAGCGAACAGCTGTCTGCCCTGCAGCAGGCTTGCATTGCCTTGATCGAAGATGCCCGTGTCGAGGCGCTGGCGATTGCACGTTTTCCTCGTCTGCGCAGTTTGTGGGCACAGTTTCATCGGGCGGAGCCCGTGTGTGAAACGGTAGGGGCGTATCTGAACCGGATTGCCAGGGCGCTCCTGGAGCCGGCGCATGTCGACGCCGATCCGCTGATTGAATACGTGCGTGAAAGCTTCGCTGCCGCCGATCTGGGCACGCACGAGGCGGCGCGGGATATTGGCCTCTGGCTGGCCGGCGAGTTTCAGCGTCGTCGCCTGCCATTTTCTTCCTATCGCGATGTGCAGGCTGCGCCCTACCGGGACGATAACCGCTATCTCTGGGATTACTCGCCCTACGATGAAGCATCGATGCTGGCTGCCTTGGCGCCTCCCGGACAAGTGCGCAAGTACGTCAGCGTTTCGGAAATGGTCAATGAGGTCGAGGTCGAAACCGCCGGCGATGATGCGCAGGAAATCTGGGTTTGCGCCAGCGAGTTTTTTGACGACGATGGCACGACCTTCAATGATCGGGAGGGTCGCGAGCCGGTCGCTGAACCGAGACATTACGACGAGTTCGATTACCAGTTGCAACTCGCCCGGCCAGCCTGGGCGACCGTTCTGGAAAAGCGTGCCCGTTTTGGTGACCTGGCCAAGGTCGACCGCATCATTGACGATAATCGCAAGCTGGCGCAGCGTTTGCGTCACTTGCTCGATGCCATGCAGCCTCAGGGCGTGCAGCGTATCCGCAAACTCGAAGAAGGCGATGAAATTGATCTGGAAGCCGCCATTCGCGCGTTGGTTGATTTGCGTAATGGCAGTCAGCCTGACTTGCGCGTGATGATGCGCTCAGTCCGCAAGACACGGGATATTGCTGTACTGGTCTTGCTCGATCTTTCGGCCTCGACCAACGAGCGGGTGGCCGGGCAGGATTTCACCGTGCTTGATCTGACGCTGGCGGCGACGGTATTGCTGGGTGAGGCCGTCAATCAGGTTGGCGATGCCTTTGCCATTCACGGCTTTCAGTCGGATGGGCGGCATAACGTTTTTTACCAGCGTTACAAGGATTTCAGCCAGCCTTGGAATGACATCCC
>JAVEXE010000044.1:4804-10578 GCA_034004105.1 Azonexus sp.
GCGAGCACCCAGCAGTAAATATCCGGTGCCGGCTTTTTCTGCGCCACGATGTCGCCCGCGCCGATCACCTCAAACCACTGAACCGCCGCCGGGCCGAGCGTTGCCTCCAGCAAGGTGGTCACATTGTCCGGCGACGTGGTCGTGGCAATGGCCAGCCGTAATCCCTTGAGCCGCGCTTCGCGCAGCAGACGGGGAATTCCAGGGCGCAAGGGCAGTTGACCGCGGGCGACCTGGGCGACGTAGTGCGCAGTCTTGGCTTGGTGCAGACGTTTGACGCGCTCAGTAAAATCCGGCGCATTGCTGAGTTCGGGGTGGTAGTGCTGGGCGTAGTGGGTGATGCGTTCCTTGCCGCCGGTAATCGCCAGCAACTTGCCGTAGAGCGCCTCGTCCCATACCCAAGGCAGGCCTGCTTCGGCGAAGGCCTGGTTGAAAGCCGGCCTATGACCATCGCGTTCAGTTTCAGCGAGGGTGCCATCGACATCGAAAATTAGGGCTTGAATGATCGTCATTGCGTCAGATTAACGCGTCTGACAAAGGCCTGCATTCAGTCTTGCTGACCTTCTGGATCAAGGATGGCTTATCTGGGCGGATGGGATATTTTTCTGACAGTGTTTCTGTTCGCTGTCGGCGGAGTATCATCGCCACCTCATGCCGCGGCATGAAGTGGGAGAACAAAAAGATGAAACGCAGGGCTTTGTTGTGCAATCTGCTGGCGTTGGGGTGTCTGCCGGCCTGGATGGGCGTAGTGCACGCGCGTCCGACGATATTTCGTATTGGCGTTGCGCCACATTCCAGTGCTCGGGTGATCTTGCAAATGTATCAACCCTTGCGGGTTTTTCTGGAAAGTATTTTGCAGCGTCCGGTCGCTGTGGTGACCGCAGCAGATTTCACCGAATTTGCCCGCCGGGCTTTGCAAGGGGAATACGATCTGGCGATTACGACCGGGCATCAGGCACAGTTGCTTGCCAGCGATGCGGCGTATTTACCCTTGCTGACGTACGCAGCAGATTTTCGCGCTGTTGTCGTCGTGCCGGAAAACAAGGCCTATCGGCATCCTCGCGACTTGGCGGGAGCTACCGTGGTTGGCTTGTCGCAGTCATCGCTGGTAACGATCTGGGGACAACACTGGTTGCATCGCAATCAGGTCGAGAACGTGCAGTTGCGCTATGTCAGTGCCTCGGACAGTGCCGTTCAGTTGGTCCTCAATGGCGAGGCGTCTGCGGCCCTGATTTCACTGGCCAATTTTCAGGGTTTGAAACCGGAGGTTCGCGCCGGCTTACGGGTATTTGAGGAAAGTTTGCCTATGGCGGGGCGCGTTTATATGCTTTCCCCCCGGCATGCGGGTTTGCAGCAAACCTTGCTGGATGCCTTGTGGGCTTTTGCCAGAACACCGGAGGCGGAGGCCTATTTCAAACAATATAAACTGCAAGGCTACCGTGCCTTGTATCCCCGCGAATTGTTTGCGATGGCACCTTACGCCAATGAGGTGCGGCAAGCCTTGCAGGAGAAGCCGTAGGTGGTTGCTGCGTGGTTGAAGCATTCCGGCATCAGGCAGCGCCTGTTGTTGCTGGCCTTGTTCATTGAAGCCGTGATGCTGGCGCTGCTGGTGGGCAACAGCTTGCGTTTGCTGCATCAGCATATGGGAGAGCAAGCGGCCAATCATAGTGAGCAGTTGGCCCCGGTGCTGCACGCGGCGCTCGTCGCGCCGCTGGCACAAGCTGATTACGAGACGGTCCAGGCGGTACTTGACGAGAGCCATGAAACCCAGAGTCTGCTGTACCTTGCTGTGCTGGATGCCAGTGGGCGTCGGGTGGCAAGCAGCGGGTTGGCGGAGGATGCTACCTTGCCCGAGGGCGATGTGGTTTTCCGACTCGATCAGCAAGAGTCGCCGCCGCGCTACGATGTCGTACGACCCATCACAATGGCCGGGCAAGTCCTGGGTACCTTGCATTTCGGTATTGATCTGACGCGTATTGTTGAAGCGCGGCAATCGCTGGCGTGGCAGGGCGTCCTGATTGCCATTGGAGAACTGCTCCTCTCCGCGGCGCTATTGACCTTGATTGGCTGGTTGATGACCCGTCAGCTATCGTTGCTGACGAAAGCCAGTCTGGCCGTTGCTGACGGTGATTTGATGCCAGCGCCGCTGCCCGAGGGGCCCGATGACCTGGGACAACTTGGTGCGGCATTCAATACCATGTCGACAGCCGTTTCCGAGCGGGTCACCCAGTTGACCGTCGCCCGCGAGGCGGCAGAAGCCGCCAATATTGCCAAAGGTCGTTTTCTTGCGACTATGTCACACGAGTTGCGCACGCCCTTGAACGGCATTCTTGGCATGGCGCAATTACTCAAGATGCCGGGTTTGAGCGAGGCGGAGCGAATCGATTTTGCCAACACCATTCAGGTCTCTGGTGAAGGCTTGCTTGCCATGCTCAACGATATTCTGGATCTTTCGCAGGCCGAGGCTGGGCGCTTGAGCCTGCGTGAGCAACCTTATGCGCCAGCCTTGGTCCTGGAAGACTGTTACCGCCTGTTTCGTGGGGCGGCTGCGGAAAAGGGGCTGGATTTGCGGATGGATTGTCGTCTGGATGCGGGACAGATGTTTTCCGGTGATCCTGAACGCTTGCGTCAGATGCTGTCCAATCTCGTCAATAATGCCATCAAGTTTACTGATGCTGGTTCTGTCACCTTGTCGCTTGAACTTGTATGTGACGCGGGCCAACCCAGGCTCCGTTATGCGGTAGAGGATACCGGGCAAGGGATTTTGCCAGCGCATCAGGGACGCCTCTTTCATTCTTTTTCGCAAATCGACGACGGTACGACGCGCCGTCATGGTGGCTCGGGTTTGGGCTTGGCGATTGTACGTAAGTTGGCGCATTTGATGGGCGGCGAGGTGGGTGTGCAGAGTCAGCCGGGAGAGGGCAGCTGTTTCTGGTTTGTCATTCCTGCGCGTAGTGATGCCGACTGCGAACCAGCTTGACGATTCATGGATTCAGCGATTGCTGAATTTCTCGTTAAAGAATTCTGACTTGCCTTAATTTAGAATAAGCTTATTGTTGTCTCCAATCAGTTAAAACATTAAAAAGATTGGAGACAAAATGCATATCGGGCGTACGACGCTGTCGAAGTTCGTCATCGAACAGACACGAGAGCGGCACAGCGAGATGGGGGCTTTGCTCATCGACGTGGCTGCTGCGGTCAAAACGATTTCCGGATTGGTCGGCAAAGGGGCATTAAGCGGCTTTTCCGGTGCCATGGACTCGATCAATGTCCAGGGCGAAGTGCAGAAAAAGATTGATGTGCTGGCCAACGAAGCCATTTTGCGGCATTGCGAATGGGGTGGGCAGCTGGCGGGCATGGCCTCGGAGGAGATGGAGACGCCCTATGCCATTCCCGAACGTTATCCCCGTGGCCGCTATCTGCTGATTTTTGACCCGCTCGATGGTTCATCGAATAGTGACGTGAATGTTTCGGTGGGCAGCATTTTTTCCATTTTGTTGCGGTCGACCGCAGGAGAGGCCGAAATCGCGGATTTCTTGCAGCCTGGGTCGGAGCAGGTGGCTGCGGGCTATGCCATCTATGGCCCGGCAACCATGCTTGTGCTGAGCGTGGGCACGGGTACCCACGGTTTCACCCTGGATCGCGAAAGCGGCAATTTCATTCTCACCCATCCGGACATTCGTGTGCCGGAAAGCACCCGTGAGTTTGCCATCAATACCTCGAACGAACGCTTCTGGGAAGCGCCGGTGCAACGCTATGTAAGCGAATGCAAGGCCGGCAAGACGGGTGTGCGCGGTGCCGATTTCAATATGCGCTGGATCGCATCGATGGTTGCGGAAGTGCATCGCATCCTGATGCGCGGTGGCATCTTCATGTACCCGAAAGACAATAAGGACCCGGCCAAGCCCGGCCGTCTGCGGCTGCTTTACGAGGCTAACCCGATGGGGATGCTGATCGAGCAGGCAGGCGGGGCGGCATCAACCGGGCGTGGCCGAATTCTCGACGTGCCGCCGAATGAACTGCATCAGCGCGTGCCCGTCATTCTGGGGTCGCGCGAAGAGGTCGAGCGCGTCGAGCGCTATCACCACGAATACGACACCGGGGCCGACCGGCCTTTTGTCTCGCCCTTGTTTGCCGAACGTTCCTTGTTCCGCGACTAGGCCGCCGCATTCCATTTTCCGGAGAGATCCAGCATGTCCGTCAAACACCCGATCATCGCCATCACCGGTTCATCCGGTGCCGGCACCAGCACCGTGATGCAAAGTTTTCAGCATATCTTTCGGCGCGAAAAACTCAATGCCCAGATTGTTGAGGGCGATTCCTTCCACCGTTACGACCGCCTGTCGATGCGGGCCGAAATGAAGGCTCAGGAGGCCGCGGGTAACGTCAATTTCAGCCATTTCGGGCCGGAGGCGAACCTCCTTCAGGAATTGCACGACCTGTTTGTCAGTTATGGCCGTGATGGCACGGGCAAGGTTCGCAAATATCTGCACGATGCCGGGGAAGCCGAACCGTGGGGGCAACAGCCGGGTACCTTTACGCCTTGGCAGGATATTCCAGGTGAAACCGATCTGATGTTTTACGAAGGCTTGCACGGTGCCTGGGCCGGCAATGGCATCGATATCGCGGCTCAGGTGGATCTCTGCGTCGGTGTCGTACCCATCATCAATCTGGAATGGATACAAAAACTGCATCGTGACCAGAAAATGCGGGGTTATTCCCAAGAGGCGGTGGTCGATACCATCCTGCGCCGCATGCCGGATTATGTGAATCATCTTTGCCCGCAGTTCTCTCGTACGCACGTCAATTTCCAGCGCGTGCCTATCGTCGATACCTCAAATCCCTTCATCGCCCGCGACATTCCGAGTGCCGATGAAAGCATGGTGGTGATCCGCTTTGCCAATCCCAAAGGCATCGACTTTCAGTATCTGCTGACCATTTTGCACGGTGCCATGCTGACCCGGCCCAACACTTTGGTTGTCCCTGGCGGCAAGATGGGGCTGGCAATGCAGATGATTTTCACGCCCATGGTGTTGCGCCTGCTGGACCAAAAGCGCCGCGCCTGAGTTGGCGCAGCGTACACAATGAAAATAATGGAGAGAGACATGACCAAAACCACCTCCCGCCGCGACTTGGCCAATGCCCTGCGTTTTCTTGCGGTCGACGCTGTCGAGCAGGCAAAATCCGGGCACCCCGGCGCACCGATGGGCATGGCAGATATTGCTGAAGTCTTGTGGCGCGACACCCTGAAACACAATCCCGGCAATCCCGCCTGGCCGGATCGTGACCGTTTTGTTTTGTCCAATGGTCACGGCTCGATGTTGCTGTATGCCTTGTTGCATCTGTCTGGTTACGATCTGTCGCTGGAGGAATTGAAGCGTTTTCGCCAGTTTGGCAGCAAGACCGCCGGGCATCCGGAAGTCGGGCATACGCCGGGTGTGGAAACAACCACCGGACCGCTGGGGCAAGGAATCAGCAATGCGGTTGGGATGGCTTTGGCAGAGAAGCTGCTGGCCCAGCGTTACAACCGGCCGGGTCACCGTATTGTCGATCACCGCACCTGGGCCTTCCTGGGTGACGGTTGTTTGATGGAAGGGATCAGCCACGAAGCCTGTGCGCTGGCCGGTGTCTGGGGGCTGGACAAGCTGGTGGCTTTCTGGGACGACAATGGGATTTCCATCGACGGCCATGTCGAGGGCTGGTTCCGTGACGATACGCCAGCACGTTTCCGGGCCTATGGCTGGAATGTCATCGGGCCGGTGGATGGTCATGATGCG
>JAVEXE010000044.1:10678-13446 GCA_034004105.1 Azonexus sp.
ATTGAGCATGTTGGCAGCTTGCGTCTGATTCCTGGCCTGGATGTTTGGCGGCCTTGTGACGAACTGGAAACGGCGGTGGCCTGGGCGGAGTCGCTGGAGCGTCGAGATGGTCCGAGTGCCTTTTTCCTCTCTCGGCAGAATCTGGCGCAATGTGGTGACCGGCCTGGCAGGGCTGAAGATATCGCGCGTGGCGGCTATGTCTTGCGTGACGCAGAAGGGCCATTGCAGGCCGTGATCATGGCTACCGGTTCCGAGGTGGGCATTGCGCTGGCGGCGCAAAGTGATCTGGCGGCGCAGGGCGTGGCGGTACGTGTGGTGTCGATGCCGTGTTGCGAACGCTTTGACCGGCAGAAGAGCGCCTGGAAGAAGTCCGTGTTGCCGTCGGATGTGGTGCGTATCGCCATCGAGGCCGGCCATCCTGATCCCTGGCGCAAGTACGTTGGCTTGGTCGGCGAAGTGGTCGGTATCGAGACATTTGGCGCTTCCGCACCTGCCCCGGCCTTGTACGAACATTTTGGTCTGACGGCAGCGCATCTGGCGCGCGTGGTGGTTGAAACCATTGCCCGCGAGAGTGGTAGCGACGGCGACATCTGACGCTTGCGGTCGACCCAGAAATTTTCATAAAAACCAGGAGACAAACCCATGCCAATACGGGTGGCAATCAACGGCTTCGGCCGTATCGGACGGATGGCCTTTCGCGCCATCACGCAGGAGGCCGAGTTTTCCGGACTTGAGGTGGTCGGTATCAATGACCTGCTGGAGCCGGCGTATCTGGCCTATTTACTCAAACATGATTCGGTGCATGGCCGTTTTGCGGGTGAAGTTGAGGTTGACCGCGACATGCTGCGGGTCAATGGCCGCAGTATCCGGCTGAGCGCCGAAAAGGACCCAGCGGCCTTGCGCTGGGGAGAACTCGGGGGCGATCTGGTGATCGAGGCGACCGGCTTTTTCCTCACCGAGGCCAGTTGCGCCGCCCATCTGGCTGCCGGGGCAAAGAAAGTGGTGCAATCCGCGCCGGCCAAGGACGATACCCCGATGTTCGTCTACGGTGTCAATCATGATGAATACGCCGGGCAGGCGATTGTTTCGGCAGCGTCGTGCACGACCAATGGACTGGCTCCTGTCGCGAAGGTGCTGAACGACCGCTTCGGCATCAAGCGCGGTCTGATGAGCACGGTGCACGCCGCGACGGCCACACAGAAAACCGTTGATGGCCCTTCCGGTAAGGATTGGCGTGGCGGACGCGGCATTCTGGAGAACATCATTCCCGCCTCGACCGGGGCGGCGAAAGCCGTTGGCAAGGTCATCCCGGCACTCAATGGCAAACTGACCGGCATGGCCTTCCGCGTGCCAACGTCGGATGTTTCCGTGGTCGACCTGACCGTCGAGCTGGAAACTGCGACCGACTATGCAACGATCTGTGCGGCGATGCGTGAAGCCGCAGCCGGGGCAATGAACGGCGTGCTGGCCTATACCGATGCGTCGGTTGTTTCGACAGACTTTCGGGGGTGCCCGCAGCCGTCGGTCTTCGATGCTGGCGCCGGCATAACCCTTGACCCAACGTTCGTCAAGGTCGTTGCCTGGTACGACAACGAATACGGTTACACCTGCAACCTGTTGCGGCTGGCCCGCCACATCACCCAATCGCATTGAGGACACATCATGGCTTTGATTTCCCTGCGTCAATTGCTCGACCATGCCGCCGAGCACGATTACGGTCTACCCGCTTTCAACGTCAATAACATGGAGCAGATCCACGCCATCATGCAGGCGGCGGCGGAATGCGACAGCCCGGTCATCCTGCAAGCGTCGGCCGGGGCGCGCAAATATGCAGGCGAGCCGTTTCTGCGCAAGCTGGTGGAGGCTGCCATTGAGCAGTACCCGGAAATTCCCGTTTGCCTGCATCAGGATCACGCCACGTCGCCGGCGGTTTGCCAGCAGGCCATGCGTAGCGGTTTTTCCAGCGTGATGATGGATGGTTCGCTGGGGGCCGATGGAAAAACGCCGACCACCTATGCCTACAACGTCGAAGTGACCGCCAAAGTGGTTGAAATGGCGCATGCAATCGGCGTTTCGGTTGAAGGGGAACTCGGTTGTCTGGGTTCGCTGGAAACCGGTGAAGCGGGTGAGGAAGACGGGATTGGTGCCAGCGGCAAGCTCGACCATGCGCAACTGCTCACCGACCCGGAGGAGGCGGCGGATTTTGTCGCCAAAACAGGTGTCGATGCGCTGGCGATAGCGATTGGTACCAGCCATGGCGCGTACAAATTCACCCGTCCGCCAACCGGCGAAATTCTGGCGATCGAACGCATCAAGGCCATTCACGCCAAGATTCCGCACACGCATCTGGTCATGCATGGCTCTAGCAGCGTGCCCCAGGAATGGCTGACCGTGATCCGGCAGAACGGCGGTCAGATCAAGGAAACCTACGGCGTACCGCTCGAAGAAATCATTGAAGGCATTCGCCACGGTGTGCGCAAAGTCAATATCGACACCGACATTCGTCTGGCAATGACCGGTGCGATGCGTCGGGCGATGGCGGAAAAACCCGAGGAGTTCGACCCGCGCGCCTTTCTGAAAGCTGCTGTTGAGGCCGCCAAAGGAATCTGCCGCTTGCGTTTTGAGGCCTTTGGTTCGGCCGGGCAGGCTTCCCGTATCAAACCCATTTCACTGGATCGTATGGCGATCAGCTATCGCTGAAGACGTCTGAACCAACTCTGCGCGACCCTGGCGTCGTTTCGGGCCCCGAACTCTGGGGCTCTTTTTTT
>JAVEXE010000282.1:0-2919 GCA_034004105.1 Azonexus sp.
GTCTCGCAGATCAACAACGCCATGGGACAACTCAACAAGGCCACCCAGCAAAATGCATCGGCCTCGGAAGAACTTGCCGCCACAGCCGAAGAACTCGGTGGACAAGCCGGCCAACTCCAGCAATTGATGGGCTTCTTCTCGGTCGACAATGGTCAACGGCGAATTTCGCAACCTTCCCGCAGCACCAGTAACCGCAATTTTGACAATCCGAAATCGATCCGTAGCAGCACGCGGAATGTCGTGTCCACACTCGATGAATCCGATTTCGAGAAGTTCTGAATGCCACCAGGAGTCAAAACATGGGACAAATCGTCCAGAACAGCGGGAAAAATGCGGTGTCTGCCAGCAAGCTTGACGCACCACAGCAGTACCTGACCTTCACGTTGGGGGGCGAGATGTTTGCCGTCGCCATCCTCAACGTGAAAGAAATCATCGAATACGGTGCTGTAACGGAAATTCCGATGATGCCGAACTTCATTCGGGGCGTCATCAATCTCCGAGGTGCGGTCGTGCCGGTGATTGACCTCTCGTGTCGCTTTGGCGGCAAAGCCACTGAGGTTGCCCGCCGTACCTGTATTGTCATCATCGAGATGCAGGAAGGCGACAGCAAACACGATATCGGCATCATGGTGGATGCCGTTTCTGAAGTCCTGGAAATTTCCGCCAGCGAAATCGAGCCGCCGCCCAGCTTCGGCGCCAAGATCCGCACGGACTTCATTTCCGGCATGGGCAAGGTGAATGGCAAATTTGTCATCATTCTTTCCATCGGCAAAGTACTGTCGATCGAAGAAATTGCCATGCTGACCCAGTTGAGCGACACCAGCACTGGCGAAGCTGCCTGATAGCGTGACAGGAAGGGCGGAGTAAGGCCCTTCCTTCTGCCAGCTGAACACCGAAACTTGCCGGGATAGTTGTCATGAAATTCCATTCGCTCCGGGTGCGAACCCAGATGTTCCTTCTGGTCGGCACCACCATTGCCCTGTTCATCTCCTCGATTCTGTTTGCACTCTCTGCCATGCGCAGCAGTGAAGCACGGGTGGATAGTTTCATTGCCCACGACTACGCCTTGCTGGCCAGATTCAACGAGTTGTATGCACAGGGGCTGCAATCTGGTCAGGCCTTGCGCAACATCATTCTTGATCCGGAAAACCGGAAGGCCTATGACAATCTGGCCGCGGCCAATAGCGCCTTCGCGCAGGCCCTCAAGCAAACCGGCGTTTTGGCAAATGACAGCCCCCTCGCTGGCATCGTCAGCCAGGTAGAAAAACTGTACCTGGAAGAACAAAAAGCACAATCCGATGTACTCGGGCACGTCCGCGACAAGCAGATCGAGCAAGCCATCCAGACGCTCAATCGTGCCGAAACCCCGGCCTGGCGAGCACTCAAGAAACTTTTGCTGGAAACAATCGAACAACTGAATGAAGAAGTGACCGCCAAAAAGGCCGCGCTTGATGCCGATAATCAACAGAGCCGCCTGCATACCTTGTTGATTGCCGGTGCGGGCATTGTGGTCAGCTTGCTGCTTGCCTTCCTGATGATCCGCCAGTTGTTCCGACAACTGGGCGGCGAGCCGGCGATGGCTGCCGACATCGCCCACCGAATCGCTGCCGGCGATCTGGATTTCAGCATCGACATGACGAAGGCAGATGAAAAAAGCCTGCTCGCCGCACTCAACCATGTGTTGACCGAGATCCGCAGTTTGACCCACGACGCCGAAAACCTGAGCGAGCAAGTAGGGATTGGGCACTTGCTGAAGCGGGCAGATGAAAGCCGCCACCCTGGCGAATATCGCAAAGTCATCGCCAGCGTCAATGGCGCCCTGGATAGCCTGGTCGGCTTCCTCGACAACATGCCTCTGCCGGCAATGATCATCGACAAGGAATTCAAGGTCCGTTACATGAATAAAGCGGGTCTGGCGATTGGCGGAACCAGCCTGACACAACTCCGGGACCAGCCTTGCTACAACTATTTCAAGACCAGCGATTGCCATACGCAAAAATGCGCCTGCAAGCGAGCCATGGAAGATCATCGGACCAGCAGCTCTTCGACGGTTGCCCGCCCCCTGGAGAACATGGCGCTTGATATTGACTACATCGGCATTCCCGTCACCGATGCCGATGGAGAGGTCGTTGGAGCCTTCGAAGTGGTCATGGATCAGTCGGCGATCAAGCAGGCACAGCGCAAGGCAACCCGGATCGCACGTTATCAGCGCAATGAAGTGGAAAAGCTCAAACAAGTTCTCGGCTGCATCGCCGCCGGCGACCTGCGTGCCCGAGCCGAAGTTTCAGCGGGCGATGCAGATACTGCAGAGACGCGCGAAGAGTTCACCCTCATTTCAGAGGCAACCAATCGAGTAACCGATGCCATCCTGAAACTCATCCAGGACTCAAATCGCCTCTCGGAGAGCGCTCAGGCGGGCCAACTCACGACCCGTGCCAACGCCGAAATGCACGAAGGCGAGTTCAGGCATATTGTTGAAGGCATCAATCAGACACTGGATGCCGTTGTTGGCCCGATTCGGGACGTTCAACGCGTCATGGCGGCCATGGAACAGGGCGACATGACCCAAACCATCACCCAGTCCTACAACGGCGATTTCGACACCCTCAAGCAAGCCATCAACAACACCATCGCCCGCTTGTCTGACACTATCGCCCAGATCATCACCGCCGCTGACGCGCTTTCCAATGCCGCCGCTCAGGTCTCGGCGACCGCTCAGTCCCTGTCGCAATCCTCTTCCGAACAAGCTGCCTCGGTCGAAGAAACCACCGCATCGCTGGAACAGATGACCGCATCGGTCAATCACAATACCGAGAACGCAAAAGTCACCGACAACATGGCCACCAAAGCCGCTCGCGAAGCCGCTGAAGGCGGCAAAGCCGTCGGCAAGACCGTCGATGCCATGCAGTCCATCGCCGA
>JAVEXE010000283.1:0-2917 GCA_034004105.1 Azonexus sp.
CAGCAGGATCTCTCCAACCGCTTTGCCACCTGGCCCGTCGACCGCTTCGCCGGCCTGCCCTGGCAAGCCGGTGCCGGCGGCGCGCCGCTCTTTCCCGCCTGCTGCGCCAGCTTCGAAGTCGCCAACGAAACCGCGCACCTGGCCGGTGACCACACCATCTTCATTGGCCGTGTCGAAAAATTCAGCGAAACCCCAGACCTCGCGCCCCTACTCTTCCACGCCGGCCAATACCGCCATCTGGCAACGCTGTGAACCCGCTTCGAACCGGTTGAAACACCGCTCCGATAAGCATAGAATGCCTGACTTCCTCGCCCGAGCGGGCGTCGTATAATGGTAATACCCTAGCTTCCCAAGCTAGAGCCGTGGGTTCGATTCCCATCGCCCGCTCCAAATAGAATGCTTGTCTCGTATTCCTTTGACGGAATATTCCGTTGGGGCTATATTTTGACCATGGCTTGGGATATCGAATACACAGACGAGTTCGGCAGTTGGTGGGAATCACTCTCAGAAGATGAGCAAATTTCCGTCGCGGCGTCGGTCGGGTTGCTTGAAGAGCGGGGGCCTGCGTTGGGCTTTCCGCACAGCAGCGGCATCAACGGCTCAAAGCACGGGTACATGCGAGAGCTCCGCACCCAACATGGTGGCCGCCCGTTTCGAACGCTCTACGCATTTGACCCAAGACGGAATGCCATCCTGCTGATTGGCGGCGACAAGACAGGGAACAACCGATGGTATGAAACTCATGTCCCGCTTGCCGATCAACTGTACGACGAACACTTGCAGCAACTACGGAAGGAAGGGCTGATAGATGACTAAGAAATTTGCTGAATTGCGCGCCAAAATGTCGCCAGAAGCTCGTCTACATGCCGCCCAACAGACGGAGGCCATGCTGGCGGAAATGCCGCTGAACGAGTTGCGTCAGGCGCGCGGCTTGTCGCAGAAAATGTTGGCTGAAGTACTCCATGTTCAACAGCCCTCAATCGCCAAAATTGAGAAGCGGACGGATATGTACCTCTCAACTTTGCGGAGCCATATCGAGGCTATGGGCGGGGAGTTGGAAGTTGTGGCTCGCTTCCCCGATGGTGCCGTGCGGATCAGTAATTTTTCTGATCTTGGAAAGGCTGCGTCAGCGTAATGTGCCGAAGGGGTTCTGGTCACACTCTGGTCAGAGCCACGTCAGTTTTGGCTTGCTTGTAACGGGGGGCGATGGGCTGTTCCACGTGTTCGATTCCCATCGCCCGCTCCACATAGAGTTCAGGCAGCTCGTTGAGCTGAAAACAAAAAGCCAACCTTTGCGGGTTGGCTTTTTTGCTGTCTGGTTGATTTCTGCAAACAGTATCAAATCGCGGTAAAGTGGCGGCGGGTCTTTTGATAAGCGATGGGGTAGGGAAAAATCATGGCTGTTGAATTGTTTAACGATGGCAAGCACATCGTCCACGCCTTTTACGATCTGGTGGATGATTCGCCGGGTGGGGCGGTGCAGTGTAATCAGTTTCTGGTGGTGAATAATGGGCACGGGGCATTGATTGATCCGGGTGGCAACATGACCTACACCGGGCTTTTGATGGACATGCAGAAATTTTTCTCGTCCAAGGATCTCGATCTGATTCTGGCTTCGCATCCTGACCCGGACATCATCGCATCGGTCAATAAGTGGTTTGTGGCGTCCCACTGCAAAGTGATGATTTCCAGCTTATGGACCCGCTTCGTGCCGCACTTCACGACCGGAAAAGATGTCTCTCACCGCATCATCGGGATTCCCGACCAGGGGGCTGTGATTCCGCTCGGGCAGTGCAAGATGCTGGCGCTGCCAGCGCATTTCATGCACGCCGAGGGCAATTTTCAGTTTTACGACCCGATCGCCAAAATCCTGTTCTCGGGTGATTTGGGAACATCCCTGGTAACGCACGAACAAGCCGCTCAGCCGGTTACCGATTTCCACAGCCATGTCCGCTACATGGAAGGTTTCCACAAGCGTTACATCGTCACGAGCAAGGTTTGCCGCTACTGGGCGAACATGGTGCGGCAACTGGACATCGAGCAGATCGTGCCGCAGCACGGTGCCCGTTTTGTTGGCCGCAAAGCCGTTCAGGATTTCATTTCCTGGGTTGAGAGCATGGAGTGTGGTGTGGACCTGATGACACAGGCCAATTACCAGATTCCTCAGTAGCGCGGGCTGTAACCGCTGTTGTAAAACGGCGGCAGTCGTCCAACCAGACTTTCGAGCAGGATCAGTTCGGCATCCGTGTGGTTGATGACTGAGGCGGGAACCATCATTTGTTCACCACTCGCATGCAGGTAAATCGGGTGATCGTGATACCGGGTGGTGATGGTTTCCCGTTGATCCGGAGCGGCAATCGGCACCACTTCGGCGGTGCCGTAGCAAAGACAGAAATACACTTTTTCAGGACTGGACTCGATATAACAGCCGGTCCCCCGGATGCCGATGGTGGCGGTTGCCGTTACCAGCCGTTTGTTGCCTTTGCCAAAAACAGAGAGCAATTTACCACTGATAATGCGCAGGCCATCCTTGAGTACATCGGCCGCCAGGGTAACGACAGAGTCTTCGCGCTGCAGATAGGCGTCCTGGCCGATGACGTAGATGACTTCACTCGCCGGTCCGGTGCTGATCGAATCACCGGCTTTGACCTGCATGCCAACCCGTGCTGTTTGCCCGTTGATACGGACTTCTCCCTGGATTTTCTGAATGCCGGGGGCGGCGAATTTCTTCCCTGCGGCCCACGCCGCGTTCAGCAGGCTCAGGCGGGTTGCGATACCAAGTGCAGTGAGCTGTTTGATCCATTGGCGGCGGGACATGATCTCTCCTGATAATTGCTCAATCGAGGCAGTGCTGGCGAAGTCTAACGCGGGCCGAACGAGTTGTCTCAGTTCAGCCTTGGTAAAGGTATTGCTGGAA
>JAVEXE010000284.1:0-2906 GCA_034004105.1 Azonexus sp.
TGGTCGTGGTCTTCCGGCACGTAGTTCTGGCCCTGCTGGTTCCAGATGCCGACGGCGCGGAACATGCCTTCCATGCCGAAGGTGCGCGATTCATCCGGCACGATGGGCACGACATGACGACCGACCTGCTTGTCCTTGAGCAGCATGTTCATGATGCGCACGATGGCCATCGTCGTCGACAGTTCGCGGCCTTCGCCGGACGCCTTCAGCAGTGCATCGAATTTTTCCAGCGCCGGAATCGCCAGGGCTTCAGCCTTGCGACGGCGCGACGGCAGGAAGCCGCCCAGCGCCATGCGGCGTTCGCGCATGTACTGGTATTCAGCAGAATCTTCGGGGAATTTCAGGTAGGGCAGGGCGTCGATCTGGTCGTCGGGTACCGGCAAGCCGAAACGGTCACGGAAGCGCTTGATCTGCTCGTGGTCCATTTTCTTCTGCTGGTGCGAGATGTTCATCGCCTCGCCGGCCTGGCCCATGCCGAAGCCCTTGATGGTCTTGGCCAGGATCAGCGTCGGCGCACCCTTGTGGGTGACGGCGGCGTTGTAGGCCGAGAAGATCTTGAAGATGTCGTGACCGCCGCGATTCAGTTGCCAGACGTCGTCGTCGGTCCAGTCGGAAATCAACTCGCGCAGTTCTGGCGTGTTGAAGAAATGCTCGCGAACGTAGGCACCGTTCTTTGCCTTGAAGGTCTGGTACTCGCCGTCGCAAAGTTCCATCATGCGCTTCTTGAGGATGCCCTTCTTGTCGCGGTTGAACAGCGCATCCCAGTGCGTGCCCCAGATCAGCTTGATGACGTTCCAGCCGGCGCCGCGGAATTCGGATTCGAGTTCCTGAATGATCTTGCCGTTGCCGCGCACCGGGCCGTCGAGGCGCTGCAGGTTGCAGTTGATGACGAAAATCAGGTTGTCCAGCTTCTCACGACCGGCCATGCCAATGGCACCCAGCGATTCGACTTCATCGGTTTCGCCGTCGCCGAGGAAGGCCCAGACCTTGCGCTGTTCGGCTTTCTTGGCATCGATCAGGCCACGGCTGGCCAGGTACTTCATGAAACGGGCTTGATAGATGGCCTGGATCGGGCCCAGACCCATCGAGACGGTCGGGAACTGCCAGAAGTCCGGCATCAGCCAGGGATGCGGGTAGGAGGAAATGCCCTTGCCGTCGGTTTCCTGACGGAAGTTGTCCATCTGTTCTTCGGTCAGGCGACCGAGCATGAAGGCGCGGGAGTAGACGCCGGGGACCGAGTGGCCCTGGAAGAAGATCAGGTCGCCACCCGTGTCGTGGTCGAGGCTCTTCCAGAAATGCGAGAAGCCGACGTCGTACAGCGCGGCGGCGGAGGCGAAGGAGGCGATGTGGCCGCCGACGTTGGTGTCCTTGTTGGCGCGCACGACCATGGCCATGGCGTTCCAGCGGATGTAGGAGTGAATCTTGATCTCCATGTCCGGGTTGCCGGGGTATTTCGGCTGCTGGTCGGCGGGGATGGTGTTGATGTATTCGGTGTTGGCGGAGTAGGGGATGTCGATCCCGTCCTGGCGAGCCTGGCCGATCAGCGTTTCGATCAGGTAATGGGCGCGCTCCGGGCCCTCCTGCGCAATTACGCCGTCAAGGGCGTCTTTCCATTCCTGGGTTTCCTGCGGGTCGAGATCGGCAGGTACTGCTTTCGGCTGTTCGGCCATGGTTTGTCTCCTACGTGGGTTTCATTCTGTTTTGCCGGGTAGGCAAAACAACTTTAACGCTTTGCACGGAGGATCGCACCCCGTGTTTACACCTAGTTGCTGTTGCGCATTGTAAAAACAAAATTCGCATTGTGCAATAAAAAGTTTTTCGTTCGGGCGATTTGCCCTTGTTTTTTGTATCTGACACAAAAACTATTTGTCGATGGATTGCGCTGTATCAAATTGGTGTCTTTCCTGTTTTCTATAATTGAGGGCTTTCCAATTGCTATCAGGAGCAATCATGGCTGCAGTCATGCCCGCGCCGGCCGCTACCCGGCTTCTCATGTCTGGTAACGAGGCGGTGGCTCGTGCTGTCTGGGAGGCCGGCGTGAAAGTCGCTGCTGCTTACCCCGGTACGCCGTCGACCGAAATGCTGGAAGTTATCGCGACCTATCCGGACGTTTATTCCGAATGGTCGGTCAATGAGAAGGTTTCGCTTGAGGTGGCGATTGGTGCTGCCTATGCGGGGTCGCGAGCTTTCTGCTGCATGAAGCATGTCGGCATGAATGTCGCCTCAGATGCGCTGATGACCCTGACCCTGACCGGCGTCAGTGGCGGTCTGGTGATTGCGATTGCTGACGATGTCGGGCTGTCGTCGTCGCAGAACGAACAGGATTCCCGCTACTGGGGACGTTTTGCCCATGTGCCGGTCTTTGAGCCCGCCGATTCGCAGGAAGCCTACGCGATGACGCTTGATGCCTTTGCCTTGTCCGAGCGTTTCCAGGTGCCAGTCATTCTGCGTATGACCACGCGCATCAATCACGTCAAGTCGATAGTGACGGTGGGTGAGCGCCAGCCACACGTCGGTGCCGGCTTCAAGAAAGACCCGGCGCGTTATGTGATGGTCCCGGGTAATGCGGGCAAGCGGATTCCCTTGATGTTCCAGCGTGACCGGGATTTGCGTGCGGAGGCGGAGAAATCGCCGCTCAACTTCATCGAGAGCGGGAAAGACAAGCGCGTGGGTTTCATCACCTCCGGCCCCGCCTACATGCATGTCAAGGAGTCTTTCCCGGATGCGCCGGTGCTGAAGCTGGGATTTTCCTGTCCTGTTCCGTTTGAAAAATGCCGCGAACTGGCTGCGATGGTTGATCAGGTCGTGGTCGTTGAGGAAGTCGAGCCCCTGCTCGAAACCGAGTTGAAAGCACAGGGCCTTGAGGTTATTGGCAAGGAAATCCTGCCGCTGCAAGGCGAACTCGC
>JAVEXE010000285.1:0-2893 GCA_034004105.1 Azonexus sp.
CAGATAAGCCATTTCCATTTCATGAAACAGGCGTGCGCTACCATAACAAGCCCTGACCGCAGGCTCTGCCAACCACGCAGAAAATCGTGTGTTGGCCGCGCAGGCAAACGCAATGGCCCCCTGTAGCGCCAAAGGATTCAGCAAGCGATCAAAAACGTGCTGCTGCTCGGATTCCAGCATCAGCATCTGGAAATCAGCCCGGCTGGGGTAGGCGCTATTGGCCAGTTGCCAACGCGGATCAGCCTGAAAATCTACCAACCAGGCTTGCAACGCACTCGCGCGCATTGGCCGGGCAATCATGTACCCCTGAACCACATCACAGCCCAAGGCCATCAGCATCAGCAGTTGCTCGATGGACTCAACACCCTCAGCCACGACCTGCCGCTGAAATGACTGCGCCAGCCGGATCACCGCTTGGACAATGCTCAGATCGCCAGGGTCGTTGAGCATGTCGTGGACGAAAGACTGATCTATCTTCAAGGTGTCTACAGGCAAATGTTTCAAATGCGCCAGCGAAGAAAATCCCGTCCCAAAATCGTCCAGCGCAAAACCGACACCTGCCGAACGATGCTCCTGAATCAGTCGGGTCACCAAACCAACATCCTGCAGGGCCGCAGATTCGAGAATCTCGATCTGCAGGTATCGCACCAATTCCGGCGGAAAATCCCTCAGCAATGCCCCCAGTCGCTCGGCAAAATGCCCATGCAGAAACTGGTGCGCGGCAATATTGACGCTGATACTCAGCTTGTGTCCCGAAGCATGCAGTTCTGCCAGCTTGTACATCGCTTCGACAACCACCCACTCGCCCAGGCGAATGATCAGATCATCCTGCTCGATCAGGGGCAAAAACTCAGCTGGCGTTCGCACGCCAAGGATGGGATGCTCCCAACGCAACAAGGCTTCGAGTCCGAGCACCTTGCCACGACGACAATCCACCTTGGGCTGGTAATAGAGCTGAAATTGCTTGCGCTCCATCGCCTGCTCGATCTTGCGCAGCAAGGACTGGTTGGCCCGTAGTTTGGATTCCTGCGTCTGATTGAACAACTCAAAGCAGTTCTTACCCGCCAGCTTGGCCCGGTACATCGCTTGATCCGCGTGGCGCATCAGTTGCTCAGGCTCGGCCGGGTCAGAGGGGCAAAGCGTCAGACCGATGCTGGCGCTGACGCGCACATCCGTTCCTTCCACGGAAACCGGCCTGGCAACGGCCAGCAACAATTGCTGGAGCAGTCGCTCACAGGCTGTGAAATCTGCCTGCCCCGCCAACAACAAGGCAAACTCATCGCCACCCAGACGCGCCACCGTGTCTCCCGCAGAAACCACATCCTGGAGGCGTCGGGAAATTTCCTGCAACAAACGATCACCGGCCCCATGGCCCAAGGTGTCATTCACTGCCTTGAATCCATCAAGATCCATCAAGCAAACCGCAAGCAGTTCCCCTTTGCGGCGGCTCCGTGCCACCGCCTGCTGGATACGGTCGGCAAACAGGCTGCGATTCGGCAAGCCGGTCAGCCGATCGAAATGGGCCGCCTGCTTCAAGCGCCCTTCCTGCTCCATCCAGGGCGTCACATCAACCGTGGAACTGACAACACCGATAATTTCCAGCGAATGCGGGTCGCGCCGAGCTTGTGCATGAAAGCTCACCCAGCAGGCACTGCCATCAGGCCGCAGCACGCGTAATGGTCGGTCCATATCGACAGTCTTGCCCTCAAGTATCAGATGCACCGGAAAATCGCGCGCTGAGCAATTCAAGCCACCATGCCAGAAACACACCGGTAACCAGTCCAGCCAATGCACACCGGACAGGGTTCGCGTCATATCCCCAAACAAGCGTTCCGTCGCCGGATTGGCGTAAACCAGCCTGCCGCTCGTATCCCAGACCTGCACGCCCTCGTGCAAGCCCTCCAGAATCTGCAGGTCAGAATCCAGACTGCTTTTCTCAGCCGCACAAGCATCTCGCGCCAACACCGTCACGCACTACTCCTAAAGTCATAGATTACCTATCGTACGCCTGCGCCGAAAACCACGCCAGCAACAACGTTATTGTCCTGAGAGGCGCATCCATGGGCATCCCCCGACCGGGTGAGGCGTAGAATAGCGGGTGCAATCTTTGCCTGGATGCCTCTGATGAAACCCTTGGATACCCTGCGTCTTTTCGATGTCATGCAGGATCACGTCTTTTCGCTGCCTGCTGAAACCCCTGTCAGCGAAATGATCGAACGCATGAAGCATCAGCCGACCACCCACGTTGTCGTTCTGAATGGGCAAACGCCGGTTGGTTTGTTGACGGAGCGGGACCTGGTCCGCTTGCTGCACCGCAAACAGCCATGTGCCCGTACGCTGCAGGACGTGATGAGTACGCCGGTCAGCACCGTGCCCGCGGATCTGGGGTTCAAGGCAGCCTACGTCCAGCTTTGCCTGAGCCGTTTGCGCCATCTGGTTGCCTTGAGCTCGGATGGCTGTGTTCTCGGCGTTGCCGATGAGCAGGACTTTCTGGGTTACCTGGGTCTGGAGCTCTTTGAAAGCGTACATAGCCTGCGTGCGCTGATCGACCCAACGGTGCCACGTCTGCGTGCGAACGATACCGTACTCGACGCCATCGACCTGATGGTGCAGCAAAAAACGGGCTGCGTCACCGTAACCGACAACCAGCAGCGCTTTCTGGGAATTTTCACCGAGCATCAAGCTCCGTCGATTCTTGCCCGACATGCCGATGGCAGCCCGACCGCACTCAGCGAAGTGGTGCGGCGAAACGGCTGTCAGGTACTTGCCGATGCATCTGTCTCCGAGGTCATCACCTTACTGGCCGGTAACGATATTGGCTATGTCGTGGTCACCGATGCACAAGAAGGCGTGCTTGGCGTCATTTCGCGCAGCCGCTTACTGGAAAACGTCC
>JAVEXE010000286.1:0-2892 GCA_034004105.1 Azonexus sp.
GGGAAGCCGGTCAACGCCTAGCCGGCAAGCTGATCCTCAACTCTGCCCGCGACCTCGCTGCCGGACGGGAAACCCAGTGGCCGGAAAACTTCGTTGCCGCCTGCCGCAGCCTGCTGCAAACGCACGCCCTGCGCGGCAATGCATTCGTCGCTGAAGCGCTGACCCTACCCGGCGAATCGACACTGGCCGAGCAACTGGACATCGTCGATCCGGATGCCCTGCATGCCGCCCGCAACAGCCTGCGCCGCCACCTGGCCGAGCAGCTCGAAAGCGAGTTTTCCGGCCTCTACGCCGCGTTGACCGTGACCGAGCCCTACGCGCCCAGTAGCGAACAAGCCGGCCAACGCGCCTTGCGCAACCTCTGCCTGTCCTACCTACTCGAACTCGACAGCGAAGCCACCCGCGAATTGGCCTACCAGCAGTTCAAGCGCGCCAACAACATGACCGACCAGTTTGCCGCGCTCGCCGCACTGGCCAACGTCAATGCCGAACACTGCCCACAACGTGAACAAGCCCTGGCCGAGTTTTACGAGGCCTGGAAGCATGAGGCGCTGGTGGTCGACAAATGGCTGCAGGTGCAATCGACCAGCCGCCGCCCGGATACGCTAGCCACCGTCAAGTCACTGATCGAACACCCGGCTTTCGACGCGGGTAACCCGAACAAGATCTACGCACTGATCCGCGCCTTCGGGGCCAATCTGGTCCGTTTCAACGCCGCCGACGGCAGCGGCTACGCCTTCATCGCCGACCGCATTCTGCTGCTGCACGACAAGAACCCGCAAGTCGCCTCCCGCCTGGCCCGCTGCTTTGACCGCTGGAAAAAATTCGACGCCGCCCGTCAAGCTCACGCCAAAGCCGCGCTGGAACGCGTACGCGGCCACGAAGGTCTATCGCGCGATGTGCTGGAAGTGGTCACGAGGGCACTGGCAGACTGACACCTGACGCAGTGCAATCATTTCACTACAATACAAGTCATGACGACTTACCCACCGATTAGTGACTGGCGCATCAAGATCAACGGCATGGAACATGGCGTGCCCCATGTCCATGTCGAATTCCGTGATGGCAGCCGTGTCGTGGTGGCGATAGAAACGTGTGAAATCCTTGCAGGCAATGTCACGCCGCCCAGCGCATTACGCCAGCGCTGGCAGATATTGCCGCGCATGCCGAGACGTATCTGTGTGAATTCAGGAGGTTGAATCCATGAAAGCGATCACCATCAAAAACGCCAGGATTACCGGGCCGTTGAAGGTCGAAATCGACTGGAGTACCGGCGAAACACTGATTGCCGATATGACCGGATGGTTGCGCCCGCCGTTTGATGTGCTCGCTGATCCTGCCGTTTTCGCACAAATGCAGCTTGACGACTGGGGAGGTCATGGCTTGAGTTGGCCAGACGGCCTTGATCTTGGTGCCGATACGCTTTACGAGCTTTGTCGCCATCAGGCCGGATTGCCGACCGCGAGCGATTTCAACGCGTGGATGCAGCGCAATGGTCTGTCGCTGGCGACTGCTGCCGAAACGCTTGGGATGACACGCCGAATGATTGCGCATTACCGCACGGGTAGCCGACCGATTCCGAAGGTCGTCGGCTTGGCCTGCAAAGGCGTCGAAGCCCAGCGTCGAACTGACTCAGTCCATGCGTAAAACTACCCCCCAGTTGTCCGACGCCGGGGGAAGTTCATGGTGCTTGCCACGGCCAACCAAAGCAGGGCCAGGCCGATGCAGGCGGCAAACACGGCGCTGTCGCCGAAGTGCTGCGCGATGTAACCACCGACCGCGCCACCGATGAACAGGCCAATAGCCTGCGTGGTGTTATAGACCCCAAGCGCTGCGCCCTTAGCTGCTGGCGGCGCGGTCCGGGACACCAGCGAGGGCAGCGTGGCTTCCAGAATATTGAAGGCAACGAAGAACAGCAGCAACCAAAAGCCAAGTAGCCAAAGGCTCTGGCTAAAGAGGTAGAGCCCCAACTGAACGATTGCGGTCAACCCGATTGCGGCCAGAAAAATCGGCCGCATCTTGTCCTTTTTTTCGGCGGCGATGATCGCTGGCACCATCAGGGCAAATGAAGCAAGCACCGCTGGCAAGTAAACCTTCCAATGCTCTGCGACCTGCAAGCCACCGCGGTTCAACAGCGCGTGCGGCAGCACAACGAACATGGCCATCTGGATCATGTGCAACGTACCGATGCCCAGATTCAGCTTGAGCAAATCCGGATGCGTCAGCACCTGACGCAAAGGCAGTTTGGCGTGTGCCGGTGGCTTGGGCACGGCTGGCACGGCTTTCAGGAGCAACGCAATGGCCAACAAAGCCAGCACGCCGGTCAGCGTAAACAGCCCCCCCATGCCTACCCAGCCGTAAAGCAAGGGCGCGCCAACCAGAGAAAGGGCAAAGACCAAACCAATCGATGAGCCAATCATTGCCATCACCTTGGTCCGGTGTTCCTCGCGGGTCAGATCGGCGGCCAGCGCCGTCACTGCGGCAGAAATCGCCCCCATGCCCTGCAATACCCGACCGACAATCATCCAGTGCATGTCGGGTGCCCAGGCTGCGATGAAGCTACCCGCGGCAAAAATCAATAAACCGGCGATGATCACTGGCTTGCGGCCAACCCGGTCCGATGCCACGCCAAAAGGAATCTGGAACACCGCCTGCGTCAGGCCATACGCACCCAGCGCCAGACCAACCAAGAGCAGGTTCTCGCCACCCGGCATGGTCGCCGCATGCAGGGAAAACACTGGCAGGATAAGGAACAGCCCCAGCATGCGCAGGGCAAAGATGGACGCCAGCGAAGCGCCAACACGGCGCTCCTGCGGGCTCATGCGATCATTGGGGGAAGACATTGTGGGAATTTTTATCATGCAGCGAGGAAGCGAATATTAGCAGGTTTGC
>JAVEXE010000045.1:0-13289 GCA_034004105.1 Azonexus sp.
CCCTTGATGGCATCTTCCAGAGGGTCCGTGACCCGCTTTTCCACATCTTCGGCCGAGGCACCCGGCAAGACGGTGGTGATGACCACCCAATTGAAATTGATTTCCGGGTCCTGTTCGCGCGGCATGGTCACATAGGCCAGAATCCCCAACAGCAGAACCACCAGAAAAGCGATATTGGCCAGCGGGTGGTTTTCCAGCAATTTGCGATAAAAACTCACGGCAACACCGCTCCGTCCTGCAGGGCATGGCGGCCCTGAACGACGATTTTTGTCGTTTCCGGCAGGTCGACCGCAATCGGCCTGCCCTCGCTGGCGCCGTCGAGAGCATGGAATTTCGCCTTGCCATTTTCCGCTACAAAAATACCGTAACGCCCGTCCCGACGAACCAGCACGTCTGCGGGTAACCAATTGCGTGGCTCATGCCAACGCAAACGCCCCGACTGACCAATCCCCGGCGCTGCTGCTATAAAAGCAAAACGCACTTCCTGACTGCGGGAGGCGCGGTTCGTTGCCGGCGAAATACGCAGCAACTTCAGCGGAAAAGTCTGCCCGGCAGCCTCGAAAACCCAGGCCCCCGCCTGCCCCAGTGACGCCACATCCTGCCCCTGAACCTGAGCCGAAACTTCCAGCGCCCCATCGGAAACCAGCGTTAGCAAAACACTGCCCACCGCCGCCAGTTCCCCCAGCTGCGCCTGACGCTCACGAACCACCCCAGAAAATGGTGCCCGCAAGCGATGCTTCTCCAGAACACGCCTTGCCGTATCCCGATTGGCCCGCGCAGCCCGAGCATCCGCCGCCGCAGCGGTTCGCTCCGTCTCACGCAGGGTCAACGCCTCCGGTGAGTAAAAATTGCGCGCCTGCAAGGCCTGCGCCCGCTGCAACTGGGCTTCAGCCTGGGCCAGCCGGGCTTCTGTCTGGGCCAGGGCGGCCTCAGCCCGCTCCAGTGCCAATTGCGCGTCACGCGGATCAAGCTGGATCAGTAATGCGCCTTTCGCGACCCGCTGCCCGACATCCACCGGCAAAGCCTCAACGCGTGCCGCCACCTCGGCGGAAATTCTCGCCTCATGCCGGCCAATCACCGCCGCCGGTGCCTGTCGTTCCGGATGCAAGGCCAACTCGTCCAAGCGCTGCAGCGTGAAGACCGGCTTTGCCACTTCGGCCGCTGCTGGCGGGGCAGCAGAATCACCACAAGCACTGAGCAGCACCATCACCAGCAGGGAAGAAACACTCAACAACAATTTCATCGCATTCTCCATGCAGCCGAACGGCGGACTGCAACAGCAAGGTCGACCATCCGGCACGACATCATTTACGCCAGAATGCCGGGGTCAGCACCACCAGCAGGGTAAAAATCTCCAGACGGCCCAGCAACATCGCAAAGATGCACACCCAGGTCTGAAAATCTTCCAGTACAGCAAAAGTCGTTGCTGGACCAACCAAACCCAGGCCCGGACCCGTGTTATTGACACTGGCCACCACGGCACTGAAAGCGGTCACGATATCCAGGCCGGTAAAGGCCAGCAACAAGGTCATCGAAACGATGCTGACCATATAGATAAAGGCAAAAGCCAGCACGGCAAAGAGTACCGAGGGTGGCGCTGTCGCACCGCCCAAACGGACGTTGTACACCGCCGACGGGTGCATCGCCCGCACCAGTTCCCGATAGACCTGTTTGTACAGCAGGAGGGCACGCATCATCTTGATGCCGCCGCCGGTCGAGCCGGCACTGGTGGAAAAACTGCACAAAAACAGCATCCAGAGACCGGCAAACATCGGCCATTGCCCATAATCCGTGGTCGAATAGCCCGTTGTAGTCGCCACAGAAATGACGTTGAACAAGGCATAACGGAACGACGTGTCCATGTCGCTGAAGGTGCCTTCTTTCCAGATGTAATTCGCCAGTACAAAAACGCTGACCAGCAGAACGCCGACAAACCAGCCGGCCTCCGGGTCGCGTCCGTACAGAAACAGCGAGCGTCCACTCAAGGCCAGAAAGTGTGTCGCATAGTTGATGCCGGAAAAGAGCATGAAAGCGATGCAAATCCACTCAATCGCTGGCGAATTGAAGTAGCCAAGGCTGGCATCATGCGTCGAAAACCCGCCGAGTGACACCGTCGAAAAGCTGTGACAGAGCGCATCGAACCAGCTCATTCCCGCCCAGCGGTAGGCTAACGTGCAGGCAATGGTAATGAAGATGTAAATCAACCACAGCCCTTTTGCCGTCTCCGTCACCCGTGGCGTCATCCGGTTGTCCTTCATCGGGCCAGGCACCTCAGCCTGCAGCATCTGTCGCCCACCAATGCCCAGCATGGGCAGAATGGCCACCACCAGCACAATCAGTCCCATCCCGCCCAGCCACTGCATCAGGTGTCGCCAAAGGTTCATCGATTTGGGCAGATCATCCAGGCCGGACATCACCGTCGCACCCGTTGCGGTCAACGCTGAAACAGCCTCGAAATAGGCGTCGGTGTGCGACATGCCCAGATGAATCATGAAGGGCAATGCCGAAAAAGCCGGCAATACGGTCCAGACCAGAACAACCAGCAGAAAACCGTCACGGACATTCAGATCGCGCTGGGTATTGCGATAGCGATACCAGAGGAAGGCACCACAGAGCATGGTGAGCAGGAAAACCTCGTCGTACACCCGCTGCGCGCCGTCATCGGTCAAATGAGACAGGGCCAAGGGGGCCAGCATGGTCAGGCCAAAAAGCATCAAAATCATGCCCAAAGCCCGGTAGACCGGAGCAAATCGCGTCATGGCCGTGCGCTCACAGGAAATGGAATCCGACCTGGAACAACTTTTCCACTTTCTTGACCAGTTTCTTGCGCGTACAGAAGATGATTACATGATCGTCGGGTTCGATCACGGTATCGTGGTGCGCAATGACCACCTCGCCGTAGCGGGTGATGGCGGTCCAGTCGTCGGTTTGCCCAACCACAATCGGCTGGTCGAAATTTCTAACCAGCGCAGCAACCGTCACGCCTTTGGGCCATTTGATCTCATCAATGCGGCGCCCCACGACCTTCGACGTGTTGCGGTCGCCATGCGCGACGATTTCCAGCGCCTCAGCAGCACCGCGACGCAAGGAATGGACCTCCGCCACATCGCCCTGACGCACGTACGCCAGCAAGGTGCCAATCGACACCTGAGCAGGCGAAATCCCGATATCAATCGGCCCGCCCTCGATCATTTCCGCGTAAGCACGACGATTGACCAAGGCCACAACCCGCTTGCAACCCAGACGCTTGGCCAGGCTGCCGGCCATGATGTTGTCTTCGTCGTCGTTGGTCATGGAGAGAAACAGGTCCATCTCGGCGATATTTTCCTGCTCCAGCAAATCCTCATCGGTAGCGTCGCCGCAGAGTACCAGCGTGTTGTTCAACTCGTTCGCCAGCAGTTCGGCACGCGGGCGGCGCCCTTCAATCAGCTTGACTTCGTAACGGTCCTCCAGTGACTTCGCCAGCCGCAAACCGATGTTGCCACCACCGGCAATCATGATCCGCTCGACCCGACTCATCTGCCGACGCAACTGGTTGAGCACGGGGTGAATATTCTCTGCCGCAGCGAGCAAAAACACCTCATCCCCCGCCTTGACCACCGTGTTACCTTCGGGAAATACGGGCTGGTTGTCGCGGAAAATGGCAGCAATACGGGCATCGATTTCCGGCGGCAAATGCTCACGCATGGCCTTGATTGGCTTGCCGACCAAAGCGCCGCCCTCATACGCACGCACGGCGACCAGGCAAACCCGGCCGCGAGCGAAATTGAGCACCTGCAAGGCGCGCGGGAACTCGATCAGGCGACGGATGTAATCGGTAATCACCTGTTCCGGGCACAAGGCAAAGTCGACCGCAAAATTGTCCGTCGACAACAAGGTCTCATCTTCAAGAAAATCTCGCGAACGCAGGCGGGCAATCCGGGTCGGAATATTGAAAACCGACTGGGCCAGCTTGCAGGCGACCAGATTGGCCTGATCGCTTTGGGTAACGGCAATGACCATATCGGCATCTTCCGCACCGGCATTGCGCAAAACGGAGGGCGTCGCGGCATCACCTACCACCGTCCGCAGATCCAGGCGGTCCTGCAGTTGTCCCAGCCGTGCGGCATCCTGATCGACGATGGTGATGTCGTTCTCTTCAGACACCAGGCCTTCGGCCACGCTGGCACCCACTTGTCCGGCACCAAGAATGATGATTTTCATGAAACTTCCTTATTCAGCCAGACTGTCGTCACCCCGTTTACCCAGACGGATGTCGAGCTGCTTCAACTTGCGGTAGAGATGCGTGCGTTCAAGACCTGAACGCTCAGCAAGGCGGGTCATGTTTCCGCCTTCCTGGCGCAGGTGATACTCGAAGTACAACTTCTCGAAGGCATCACGGGCTTCACGCAAGGGTTGCTCAAACAAGGGCAGCAAGCTTGGCGCTGCAACCGGCTCTGGCACCGCTTCAATTTCAGGCGGCATCACCCGCGCGACATCATCGCTATCGATCTCCTCATCCAGCGCACTCAGGGCAACGTTGCGCACCAGTCCATACAGGACATTCCAGCTGGCTTCGGGATGCTTCTTCCAAGGGAGGGTCCGCAGACTGTTCAGCGCCGCGGTGGTAAAGCGGCGCATCGGTACTTCGCCCCGCTCGACAAAATTGGTCAGCAGCAAGCTGGCCACTTCCGGCAGATCATCGACGTGTCCGGACAATGCGGGCAGCGCCACCCAGATTTCCCCGAGACGGGCCAGCAGTTTGTTGTCCCAACCCTGTTCCGCCAGTTGTGCCAATGGAACCGTCGTCGCAACCAGCAGTTGCAAATTCAGCCTTTCTGCCCGGTCGACCGCAAAAGCGAGATTCATTTGCTGCATCT
The DNA here is from genome assembly GCA_034004105.1 of Azonexus sp. Classification (GTDB taxonomy): domain Bacteria; phylum Pseudomonadota; class Gammaproteobacteria; order Burkholderiales; family Rhodocyclaceae; genus Azonexus. Next base: position 4,860 of record JAVEXE010000045.1, read on the forward strand.
TGCCCAGCACCGCCAGATCAGGCACAAACAAGATCCCACCGCCGGTCTTTTCCAGCATCTCCTGCGTCAAGGCGCTGCACGTCATGGACAGATCCAGCCAGGGTGCCCGTGGCGCCAGCAAGGTACGCGCGGCAATCTCGGCCATACCCCCCGTCGCCCCCCTCAGCAGGACAACACTGGCTTTGGCAGCCGCCTGTTCCAGACGACGGCGAAATTCCTTGACGAATGCCAGCCGGGAAAATGCCTCCAGCGTCAAAGGTGGGCGATGCTGCGGCGTATCGTGCTTCAGGGCCTTTTGTACCGTCGCCAGCAATTTTTGCAAGGCAATCGGTTTTTCCAGGAAATCAAAGGCTCCAAAACGGGTCGCTTCAACAGCCGTATCAATCGTGCCATGACCAGACATCATCACCACCGGCATGTTCAGTTGCCCACCAGCGTGCCAGGTCTTGAGCAAAGTGATGCCGTCCGTGTCTGGCATCCAGATATCGAGCAGCACCAGATCCGGACGCAATTCCTGCCGTAGCCGGTTCGCCGCAGTGGCATTCTCGGCCAGTCGCACGTCGTAACCCTCATCCATGAGGATTTCCGACAGCAGTTCACGGATCCCGACCTCGTCGTCAACGACCAGAATGATTGCCATGCTTGTCCTCCTTATCCCCCTTGCTCCGCTCCCGCTGCAAGGGCAGACGAATCACGATCTGCGCGCCACCCTCAGGAACGTTGCTGATTTCTATACTACCCTGATGTTCATCGACGATCTTCTTGACGATCGGCAAGCCCAAGCCCGTGCCACGGACCTTGGTCGTTACATAAGGCTCGAAAATACGCGGCAACAGTTCCACCGGAAAGCCCGGTCCATTATCGGCAATACGCAGACAAGCATAACGGCCTTCCAGTGTCGTCGATAGCCGAACCGCTGCATCCGTCCGTCCTTCCAGGGCATCCTCGGCGTTACGCAGCAAATTGTGAATGATCTGCCGCAACTGGGTTGCATCCCCAAGGATGGGCGGTAAGTTCGGCGCCATGTCTGCCGCAAACCCGACGGCCGAACTTTCGTAAAGGCCCAGCACCTCAGCCAGCAAAGCATTTAAATCCAGCGGCGCAAGTTCGGGGGCCGGGGTACGGGCGTAATCACGAAAATCATCAACCATGCGCTTCATTGCCTGCACCTGATTGATGATGGTCTGCGTTCCCCGAGTCAGCATCTCGGCATCTCCGTCAAGCAACTTGCCAGACAGCTTGTGCTGCAAGCGCTCAGCAGAAAGCTGAATTGGCGTCAGCGGGTTCTTGATTTCGTGCGCCAGACGACGCGCCACCTCGCCCCAGGCGGCGCTGCGCTGAGCAGCAATCAGCCGCGTCACATCGTCAAACACCACCACATCCCCGCCTCCACTGGCCTCGGGAATTCGCGAAGCCCGCAGCAACAGCACTTTCGGCATGCCATGCGTGCGTTCAAGTTCGAGTTGTGCCTGCCATTCCGGGTCTTCTGTCGCAGCAAATTTCTCGCGAATGAATTCGCCCAGTCGTCGCTGCCTTGGCCACGCCTCCGGACAAACGCCCACCAGCCCCTCGAAACCGTCTTCAAGAATACTCAGTGCGCCGGCGTTGACCGTACGCAAAGCAAATTGACGGTCAAACACCAGCACCCCGGCAGACAAATTGGCCAGAATGGATTCCAGATAGGTACGTGCAGCCTCGACCTCACTGCGATGTCGATCCGTTTCACGTCGCGCCTCATCAAGCTGCCGGGTCATCCGGTTAAAGGATTGTGTCAGCACGCCCAGTTCATCACCGCTATACACCGCCTGACGTTGGGAAAAATCGCCCTGAGCCACCGCCTGCGTCCCTTCTGCCAGAATATACAGCGGCGCAACCAGACGGCGCGCCATCAGAAAAGCCAGAGCAAACGCGCTGAACAAGGCAACCAGCACGGTCAAAGTGAGGGTCATGGCGTAAATCCGGGTCAAACCACCGCGCGCCAGTTGCAACTCCTGATAATCCCGATAGACCGCCTGCACGGCTTCCGCATCCTGTGCCAAGGTTTCCGGTACGTCCTGCGTCAGTTGCAGGATACGTGGCTCCTCAAAAACAGCCCGCGAATTCACCGGCATCAGCACCCGCAAGCGCAGCGCCTCATTCTCGCCTTCAATCTCCCCTAAACCGCGGGAATTGCGCGCCTGCTTTAACTGCGCCTGACTTGGCATATCCGGCAGGCTGACTTCAAGCCCTGCCGTCGCGCTGGTGAGCAATTGACCTGCCGCAGAAAACAACGCCGCCGATTGCACACCTTTTTCCTCGCGCAAACGCAGCAAGGCCGAACGACGACCGTATTCAGGCACCAAGGCCAGCTCATCCGCCATCGCAGCCGCTTTAAGGTTCAAATCAGCCAATTGCGCATCCAGCACCGAGCGCCCAAGTTGCAATCCCGATTCCAGGGCTTTCTCCACCCGCACGTCAAACCAGCTCTCAATCGAGCGAGTCACGAATTGCACCGAAACGCCATAGACCAAGGCACCAGGCAGCACAGCAATGACGCCAAACATCAACATCAGGCGCAATTTCAGGCGGGCACCAAAAACCTGCTTCTGATAATCACGCCACAAGGCGCGCAACTGCCAGCCGACCAGACCGAGCATGGAGAGCGCCAGAACGACATTCAGGACAATCAGCAAGGGATAGTTTCTGGAGAAAACCACGGTATCCGCCGCCGTCGCCATGAGCAGCAAAAACCACAGGATGCCCCCAAGCGTTGCTGCCAGTGCCCCCGCTACCGCCAGAAAACGCTTCATTTATCCCCCATCAGCCCGGTTGAAGAAACGTTCAGGGACCAGTTCTTCCAGTCAGAAGACAAGCTCCAATCCTTGTTACCCAGGGCACTGATCTGAAACGGGCGCGGCAACTGGGTTACGTCCAGACGCAGGCGCAAGGCAGCCTGATATTGACCAGGCTCCAGGGCAAACTCCGCGCGCTCGACGATCAGCCAGTTGCGCAGGCGTCGCAACATGCGCAAAGCCTCACCCAAGGAATCAAAGGACTGATGCAGGCCACCAGTACTCAGCCGGTACTGGCGGGTCAGTGCATGATAAGAGAGTCGATGCGTCTGGGTACGACTCAGCAGTTTCTCGTCAAGCCAGTACCAGCGCTCACGCCCCAGTTCGAATTCGGTCAGAAAATGCAGGACGACACCACGATTCACCGCTTCTTCAAGCCGGGCATTGAGTTCAAACTCAAAATCCGCCGCCAAGACATAACCCTCGTCAGTCAGCGTAAGCTGCGGCTCACGAACCACGATTTCTGCGGTCCACGCCAAGGTGGGCAGAAAAAGCAACAGGCACAGAAAGTGCCGGAAACGCTCAAAGGCGCTTTTCGAGCAAGCTGTAGAAAAAGCCATCATGATCGGCAGCAGGAAGAATCTGCTCTTCGTGGCAACGTCGGGCGCCAGGTTGACGAGCCAGAAAACGGGTTATTTGCTCACTGTTTTCCTCAGGAAAAACCGAACAGGTCGCATACAGCAGCCTGCCCCCTGGCTTCAGTACTTGCCAGAGCGCATCAACGATCCGGGCCTGGGTCTTGGCAAAACTGGCGATATCGTCTTCCCGCCGCAAATATTTGGCATCTGGATTGCGTCGCACCACACCGCTGGCAGTACAGGGTACATCGGCCAGCACCGCATCAAACGGCACCCCATCCCACCAACGCTGTACCTGCACGCAATCGGCAACCTCGATCCGGGCGGAAAGTCGCAAACGTCCCAGGCCCTCATCAATACGCCGGCAGCGGGCCGGTTTGAGATCCAGCGCCAAAAGATCCAGATCAAACCTTTCCAGCAGATGCGCCGTCTTCCCACCGGGTGCAGCACAGGCATCCAGCACCCGACTCCCCGTTGCCGGCGCCAGCAACTCGGCTGCTCGCTGGGCGCCCGGATCCTGAACCGAAACCAGACCATCAAAAAAACCTGGCAAACGATCAACGGGTACCGGCTTGTCGAGAGCCAGGCCATCCTCCCCCACGGGACGGGCAGCAATCCCGGCGGCACTGAGTTCTGACAGATAGCCCGCACGATCGATACGCCGACGATTGACCCGCAACGCCATCGGCGGAGCCTGATTCCCGGCAGCTACAATCGCCGACCACGCCTCGGGCCAAGCCTGCTGCAAACGGCGCAACCACCAGTCAGGATGCTGGGCACTGGCCACCGGATCCTTTGCCAGTGCTGCGGTCAACGACGCCTTCTGACGCAAAAAGCCCCGTAACACTGCATTCACCAGCGCACGAAACTTGCCGTGCAGTATTTCACCCGCGGCGGAAACAGCCTGATCGACGACGGTATGTGCAGCATCGGGCCGGGTTTCCAGTCGGTACAAGGCAACCAGCAGAAGCGCACGAATCTCTTCCACGGCCAAAGGCCGCTCAAGCAAATGCGCCAGAAAAAACTCACCGCGACCATAAGCACGCAGGCTGCCATAAACCAGGTCCTGCACGGCTGGCCGAGCAATCACATCAACGCGACCCAACAGATTGTCTGCCAAGCTTTGACCGGCAAAAACGGCGGCGTCGATACGGGCGGCCTCGCGCAAGGCATAGGCCAGAGAATTGAAAGGTAATCGAGACATGGGGGCAATTATCGCACGGGGCATAATGCACGGATGTGTCGATTATCCGATGCAGGCAAGTCAGCGTCTGCCCGTTTCACGTGAAACGGCAACAACAACGCGGAACAGCACGACCGTTCAGGCTGGCGCGAAAAATCGGTCGCCAACCGACACAGGGTGGCCGGCCAGAAATTGCTTTACCGGCAGTCGCTTGCCGCCGGCCTTCTGCAATTCACTGACTGCCAGGGCACCATCACCACAGGCCACGACGATGTGCTGCCGCTCAATGGCCAGTACCTGCCCAGGCTCACCTCGACCTGAAACCGGATGTGCCTGCCACAGCTTTACCGATACCCCACCCAAGCCAGTTTGTGCGCCAGGAAAAGGATTGAAGGCGCGCACATGACGGTCCAGCTCAAGGGCCGTTTTACGCCAGTCGATCAGCGCTTCTGATTTTTCGATCTTATGGGCGTAGGTTACCCCGGACTCAGGCTGAGCTTCCCCCGAGCGTGGCAATTGCGCCAGTGCCTTGACAATCAGTCCGGCACCACAAGACGCCAGCTTGTCGTGCAGGCTGGCGGTCGTATCCTTGTCTTCGATCGGGAAAGCCTCACGCAGCAACACCGGCCCGGTGTCCAGCCCGGCTTCCATCTGCATGATACAGACCCCGGTTTGCGCATCGCCTGCCAACAAGGCCCGCTGAATAGGAGCTGCCCCACGCCAACGCGGCAGCAAGGAAGCATGGATGTTCAAACAGCCATGACGCGGCAAGTCCAGCACGGCCTGCGGCAAAATCAAGCCATACGCCGCAACGACCATGACATCCGCAGCAAAATCGGCCAGATACTGCTGCGACTCCAGGCTTTTCAGACTGACGGGCTGATAAACCGCCAGACCATGGGCCAGGGCAAGTTTTTTCACCGCGGAAGGCTGCAAACCCATGCCTCGACCTGCAGGCCGATCTGGCTGAGTCAGGACCAGAGAAACTTCATGACCCGCAGCAATGATCGCCGCCAACGCCTGTGCGGCAAATTCCGGCGTACCGGCAAAAATCACCTTCATGCCGTCACACGCGCCTGTTTGGCGAGCTTGTTCTTGATCCGGGTCTGCTTCAGTTGCGAGAGATGATCCACAAACACCTTACCGTTCAAATGGTCGATTTCATGCTGGATGCACACCGCCAGCAAGCCTTCTGCTTCCAGCACCTGCGACTTGCCGTCCAGATTCAGATAGTTCACCCGAACGCGCTCAGCGCGCTCGACTTTGTCATAGATCCCGGGAACGGAAAGGCAGCCTTCTTCACCGACAGCAAACCCCTCGGTTTTTTCCAGTGTCGGGTTGATGAAGACACGTAAATCACTCTTGTCTTCGGAAACATCAATGACGACCACACGCTGATGCACGTCAACCTGAGTTGCCGCAAGGCCAATACCTGGCGCTTCGTACATCGTTTCTGCCATGTCGGCAGCGAGCCGACGTATGCTTTCGTCAATCTTCGCCACCGGCTTGGCGACCTTTTTCAAACGAGGGTCCGGAAAACGCAAAATGGGTAAAAGTGCCATGGCAAATATAGGAATAAAGGCTTGCTTGCTTAACTAAGTCGATGCAGAATCCCGAGCAGTCCCCGAGACATGAACGCATAACGCAGACGCCGATGGGACCATCATTACGGTCAGGCGTTCCAACGGTATTGAGGAATTTCCATGCTTCGCATTATATCCGCGCTCATCTTTGCCGCCACTGCGGTTTGTGTTCAGGCAAACGAACCCTTGAATCTGGTCAATAACCCACCGGAACGTCACGTCGTTGCCAAAGGCGATACGCTGTGGAGCATTTCCAGCCGTTTTCTGAAAACGCCCTGGCGTTGGCCGGAGCTTTGGCGGATGAATCGCGAACAGATCCGGAATCCCCACAAAATTTATCCTGGGGACATCGTCTGGCTGGACATGAGTGATGGCCAACCCAGACTGCGTCTGGGCAAGCCCGTCGTCAGCCGCCTGGAACCCAAAGTCCATGCCGAGCCTATCGCGCAAGCCATTCCCAGCATCCCGGCCAGTGCCATTGAACCTTTCATCTCGCAGCCCCTGATCACCGAGGCAGGCGAGGAAAATGCTGCGGTGCGCATCGTTGCTACCCAGGAAGACCGCGTCCTGCTAGGGAATGGTGATACCGCTTTTGTCAGCGGGATCAGCGATGCCAGTATTGAAAAATGGCAGGTTTTCCGGCCTGGCAAGCCCCTGAAGGACCCCGAAACCGGGAATGTCATCGCGCATGAGGCGTTTTTCCTGGGTAATGCCAGCCTCGTTCAGGTTGGCGACCCCGCTACCGTCCGGATCAATGTTGCCAAAGAAGAAATCACGCGTGGCGACTGGCTGCGCCCGGCCCCGCTGCCAAGTATCGTTGCCTATGTACCACGGCGACCGGAAATTGAAATCAACGCCCGTATTGCAAATATTTACGGCGGCGTGAGCGAAGCCGGGGCCGGTTCGGTCGTAACGCTCAACCGAGGGGCCGCAGACGGCCTCGAAAACGGCCATGTACTTGCACTCTACCGCAAGCGGGTCTCCGTAGATCTCGATGCAGCGCAAAAAAGGGTGACAACGACGATTCCCGACGAGCGTTACGCGCTGGCTTTCGTCTTCCGCACTTTTGAAAAGGTTGCCTACGCACTGGTTGTGGAGTCCTCCCGCTCCGTCGTTGTTGGTGATGCGGCGCGTAATCCTTGAGCGTGATCCAGCCCGATGATACCCAGGACAGTCTGACAGCCTGGCTCCGACTAACCCTCGCACCCGGCATCGGTAGCGAAACGCAACGCAAGTTACTTGCAAGCTTCGGCCTGCCGGAAGCGGTTTTTTCGGCGGGTCGTACCGCGGTACGCGCCGTCATCGGCAACAAGGCTGAAGCGCTGTTTGATTTTTCGGATCAGGAAGCCGTCGACCGCAGCATCACCTGGGCCAGCCAGCCAGATCAACACATCATCACTTTGGCTGACAGCGCTTATCCGAAAGCCCTACTTCAAATTCCTGACCCGCCCAGCCTGCTTTATGTTCGCGGTCGACTTGCGCTGCTGCAACAGCGTGCCCTTGGCGTCGTCGGCAGTCGGAATGCAACGCCGCAAGGACTGCAGACTGCCGAGAATTTTGCCCAAAAGCTGGCCAGCGAAGGTCTGTGCATTGTCAGTGGATTGGCGCTGGGCATTGACACGGCCGCCCACCGGGGAGCCCTTGCAGCCGGTGGCTCCACCATTGCCGTTATTGGTACGGGCGCTGACCGCATTTACCCGGCGCGTAACCGGGAGCTCGCCCACGCCATTGCCGCCCACGGGGCCATCGTTTCCGAGTTTCCGCTGGGCACCCCCGCGATGGCCGGCAACTTCCCCCGTCGCAACCGCCTGATCGCAGGTTTATCGACTGGCATTCTCGTGGTTGAGGCCGCTGTTGAAAGTGGCTCACTGATCACTGCCCGGCTGGCAGCAGAACAAGGAAGAGAAGTTTTCGCCATTCCCGGCTCCATTCACTCACCAGTTGCACGCGGCTGCCATCGCCTGATCCGGCAAGGGGCAAAACTGGTGGAGACCGCCCATGATGTCCTGGAAGAACTCGGCCAACCCACCCCCATGTTCGCTGATCCGCTGCCCCAGGAGGCAGAAAGTGATGAGGCCCACCCGGTGTTGCTCGCCCTTGGTCACGACCCTTGCGGGCTGGATGAACTGGCCGAGCGTAGCGGCATGAGCGCAGAAAAACTGCTCTCCGAGCTTTTCAACCTGGAACTCGCCGGCCAGATTGCAGTCCTTCCCGGCAACCGCTACCAACGCATCCGCTGATTCGGCAAGAAGATT
>JAVEXE010000287.1:0-2887 GCA_034004105.1 Azonexus sp.
GGCCTGGAAGCGGTCATGCCCTTGTTGTCGGATCCGATGGTGCCGACACCGGATTACATCATTTGCGATGTTGGGGGTACCGTCGTCGAAGGGGCATCGCTGCAGGCCGTGCAACCCATTCAGTCGGATATCGACCGTCGCTGGCCGGGTGAGCGAATGGTGGCCGAGGCAATGTCGGTGTTCCCGGAACTGGAACGCCAGGAGGTGCCCCAGCAAAGGCGTTGTTCGTATTTTTGTCATCAGGACGCTGTGACGCCGGGTTTGTTGGGGGCGGCACGGGCCCTGAATTGTGAGGTCTTGTTCTCGGCCAGTCGTTATCTGGATATCCTGCCAGCCGGAGTCAACAAAGGAAGCACGCTGCGAGCTTTGGTGGCCCACCTGGGTGTCGCAGAGGATCAGGTCTTGGTCGCCGGGGATACCCTGAATGATTTGTCGATGTACGAAGCCGGGTTTCAAGGGGTCTGCGTGGGCGAGTCGGAGCCGGCGCTGCTGGCGGCAACGGCCGATTTGCCGAAGGTGTTTCAGGCAACTGACCCCGGTTGCGGCGGAATTCTGCAAGCCATCGTCCATTTTGCCTTGTTGCGTCCAGGCTATCTGGATGAGGCAACCCTCAGTGCGGAGCGTGGCCGTTCCGACCTGGTGATGGTTTATCACCGCCTGCCTTATGAAGAACAGCGCATCAACGGCCGGATCGTGCAGCGCAGGCCAAAATCACCTAATGGCATCATTCCGACACTGTTGTCATTCTTCGCGGCGGGTCAGCGCGGCTCGTGGGTAGCCTGGAGCATTCACAACGAGCGCAGTGATCCTCCCTTCGAAATACACACGACCGTTGATGCACAGGACTATCCGGGGCTGGTCGCTGCACGGGTGGCTCTATCCAAAGAAGAGGTCGATGTTTTTTACAAGCGTTTTTCGAAAGAGGCTTTCTGGCCAACGCTGCATACATTCTGGGAGCGCGCCATTTTCCGGGAGGAGGATTGGCAGGTCTTTCTTGCGGTCAACCGCAAATTTGCCGAAAGAACGGCGGCAGAAGCTGCCGAAGGTGCGACAGTCTGGCTGCATGACTACAATCTGTGGATGGTGCCGGCTGCATTGCGAGAGCTTCGCCCAGACCTGAGGATCGCATTCTTTCATCACACGTATTTTCCTTCTGCCGATGCCTTCAATGTTTTGCCTTGGCGGCGGGAAATTGTTGGCAGCCTCCTGCAGTGTGATTACATCGGGTTTCATATTCCCCGTCAGGCAAAGAATTTTGTCGATGTTGCTGCGGGTGTTGCTTCGTTGCGGATTGTTGAACGTCGTGCGTGCGCCCCGCGTTATTTGACCTATGGTTGTGCTGTCGGCCTGGAGACGATGACGAGCCGCATTGAGGTGCATGGGCGGCAGATTGGTCTGGGGGCGCATCCGGTCGGGCTGGATCTTGATCGAATCCGGCGTTCGCTTCAGCATCCGAAAACGCCTGGGCGGCGGGCGGCAATCCGTAATGAGTTTGCTGACAAGCGTCTGGTGTTGTCGGTTGAACGCCTGGATTACACCAAGGGAACGCTGGAAAAGATTCGTGCCTTTGGTGATGTGCTGGAACGTTATCCACGCATGCGTGGCAAGGTTTCGCTGGCGGTTGTCTGCGTGCCGGCAGCCAAGGAAATGACGGTGTACGACGAATTGCAGGTGCAGATTGAACAGGCAGTTGGCCGGGTGAATGGTCAGTATGCGGAGGTCGGCTGGTCACCCATTCGTTTCTTCTTCCGGCCATTACCATTTGAGGAGGTTGTGGCCTGGTATGCGGAGGCTGATGTGATGTGGATAACGCCACTGCGTGATGGCCTCAATCTGGTCTGTAAAGAGTATGTGGCGACGCAAGGGCAGATTGATGGGCATGGCGTATTGGTCCTGTCCGAATTTGCCGGTGCGGCGGCGGAGTTGCATGGCGCGCTACTGACCAACCCCCATGATCCAGCAGACCTGCGGGAGCGTTTGTGTCAGGCGCTTGACATGGATCAGGAGGAGCGTGACTCACGCTTGCGCGGACTCAACGAGATTGTCTGTCACAACGACATTGTCCGTTGGGGGCAGGAGTTTCTTGAGGCCGTTGCAAGCGGAGGGCAGTCATCATGATTTTGTCGCTGCGTATTGTCATTTTCTTTGACTAAAATCTGTATTCCGATTTTGGAGGATGGTCATTCATGCTTCAGCTTGAAACCTGGTTGTCGCGTTTGACAGGTGGTGATGCAACCTGGACCCTGGTTTTGCAGGTATTCCTCGTTGTTTCGGTGGTTGTGGTGGGGAATTTCTTGCTGCGAAGACTGCTGGATCATTTGTCGGAGCGGACAGCAAAGACCCAGAACCCTTGGGATGATGCGCTGCTCCAGGCAGCGCGCCGTCCCTTGCCTTTGCTGGCGTGGATCGTCGGCCTGGCTTTTGCGGCCCGTATTGTTCAGAGCGAGGCCGATGCGCCATTGTTTGAAGCCATTGACCCGATACGCACGATTGGTGTGATTGGCTGTTTAACCTGGTTCCTGGTTCGTGTCATCGGCAATATGCAGGCTGCCATCTTGCAGCAGCAGATTGAACGCGGCGAGACGGTCGACCGGACGACGGTGGACGCCATCGGCAAATTGCTGCGGGTGTCGGTGCTGATCACGGCCGTGCTGGTTGGTTTGCAAAGCCTGGGTTTCTCGATTTCCGGTGTGCTCGCCTTCGGGGGTATTGGGGGTATTGCTGTCGGTTTCGCCGCCAAGGACTTGCTGGCTAACTTCTTTGGTGGGCTAATGGTCTATCTCGATCGTCCATTTGCCGTGGGCGAATGGATACGTTCTCCGGACAAGGAAATCGAAGGTACGGTTGAGGAAATCGGCTGGCGGCTGACGCGGATTCGCACCTTCGA
>JAVEXE010000288.1:0-2880 GCA_034004105.1 Azonexus sp.
GCCAGCTGTGTCGTCTTCGGCATGCCGCGTGAGGCGATCAAACTCCATGCCGTCGATCAGGTGTTGCCGCTGGACAAACTCCCGGAGGCCATGATGGCCTATACCCATAATTCGTCGCGCTTTTAACGCAATCGCCCACGCCTTTCATGTCGCATTGGTGTAACCTGAATATCTTTCTGGTGGCTTGCGAAAGGCAGCACCGTCCATGACTTGGCAATCCTCGTTGAGCATGCGTTTCTGGCAAGTACTGCTGCTGGTACTTGCGCCTGTGCTCTGGCTGATCATTCACGATTACGTTGATGCGCGTGAAGCAGCCGTCAGGAGTGTCGAGGAACAGGCGCGGCAAATGCTCAGGGCGTTGCACATCGAAGAAAAGGCCGCTGAACGTCAAGTACGGCAACTGCTGAGTACCCTGGCCAACGCGAACGACATGGCTGCCCTGGAGACAGAGAGCTGCACCGGTTTGGTGAGTCGACTGCACCAATCGCACGAGGGTTATGAAGCCATTGGTGTGGCTCTACCCAATGGTGAGGTTTTCTGTAACTCATTACAGAGCAGCCTACAGATTAATGTCGCTGACCGGCAGTGGTTTAAGGATGCGATGAATCGCCCCGGACTAACTATGGGTCAATACCTGATTGGTCGTATCTCCGGAAAACCCTCAATCGTTTTTGGCTATCCTATATTCAATGCTCAAGAAGAACGCCGTGCGCTAGCTTTCGCATCGACTGACATTTCCTGGTTTGATCGTCTGACAAGCAGCTACCAACTCCCGGAACACTGGTCCAGTTATTTAGTGACCATCGACGGCGCTGTGGTGTCACACTTTCCTGACCCGGAACAGTGGCGAAACGCCAGCCTGCCCGCCGAAAGCTTGGCAACTTTTCAGGCGACTTTAGCGGATGGGCAAACCCGCTTTCGCGGCACCGGTTTGAGCGGTACCGAGCGCCTGTTCGTCTTCGAGCCGGTAAGACTGGCCGACAATCAATTGTTCGTCGCCATTTCTGTCCCGATTGGCCTCATCCTGCATGAACTGGAAACGCAGCTCTGGTTGCGCCTCGGTTTCCTGTTTGGCATTTCCCTGCTCGCCATACTCCTGGCCCGATATTTTCTTTACCGCACCGTTGAGCGCTGGCTTGCTGCCTTCAGCGACGCTGCCAGTTCGATTAGCGCCGGTAATTTCGCGCATATCCTCAGCACCGATGACATGCCCCGGGAACTGCGGCAACTCAATGAAACCTTCAACGCCATGGCGGCGCGTTTGCAAGCACATGCAGCGCAGATTCGAGCCGATCAGCAAGCCCTGCAAAATCTGAACGCCTCACTGGAAGATCTGGTGCAACAGCGTACCCACGAACTGGAACTGGCAAAAGAGCAGGCCGAGGCGGCCAGTGCGGCCAAAAGCATCTTCCTGGCCAACATGAGCCATGAAATCCGCACCCCGATGAATGCCATCGTCGGGCTAACCGAATTGCTGCGTGAACGTCTCCAGGACAACCCGGTCGCTGAAGAATATCTGACCAAGACGCAAGGTGCCGCTCAGCATCTGCTGGAGGTCATCAACAATATTCTCGACTTGTCACGGATCGAATCCGGTCACGTCGAACTTGAAGCAAGCGACTTTTCCCTCAACCGTTTGCTGGGCGACGTGCATTCGATGATCAGCGAAAGGGCTCGCGGCAAAGGGCTGAATGTCAGCGTAATTGCGCCAGCAGACGACCTGGCGCTACGCGGCGATTCGACCCGACTGCGTCAGTGTCTACTCAATCTGGCCGGCAATGCAGAAAAATTCACCGCTGCAGGCGGTATCACCCTCAAGGCAGACAAGCTCAGCGAAGACGATGAATTCGTCGAACTACGCTTTGAAGTACGTGACACCGGCATCGGAATCGCCCCGGAACATCTGTCGCGAATCTTTGCCCCATTCGAGCAAGCCGACAGTAGTACAACGCGCCGCTTTGGCGGCACGGGTCTGGGCCTGACCATCACCCGAAAAATCGTCGAATTGATGGGTGGTCGCATTGGGGTCGACAGCCAGCCCGGCCAGGGCAGTTGCTTCTGGTTCACGGCTCGCTTCAAACCCGCGCAGGGCGACAACATCCATCAAGCCCGCGTGACAGACGCCCAACTGCGGCAACAACTCCTGACGATTGCCTCAGACTACCGCGTGCTGGTGGTCGACGACGACCCGATCAACCGGGAGGTAGCCGTTGAACTGCTCGCCAGCCTGGGCATTCAGGCCGATATTGCGGTCGACGGCGAAGATGCCTGCAAAATCATCCCGCAAGGCCATTACACCCTGGTCTTCATGGACATGCAGATGCCCGTTCTCGATGGTCTGGCAGCGACCACTCGACTCCGGAGCAACCCCGCGCTCGCTGACCTGCCCATCATCGCCATGACAGCGAATGCCTTTGCCGAAGACCGCGCCCGTTGCCTGGCCGCCGGCATGAACGATTTTTTGAGCAAACCCGTTGAGTCCTCCACCCTGGTCAGCCTGCTTCTCAAATGGCACCCCCAGGTGGCACAACCTGGTTTGGCCACCCTGCCCGCAAGCACCGACACAACTCCCGCCACGCCTTCACCATCGTCCAGGCCGCCAGCCGAACTCGCAGATATTCCCGGCCTCGACTACGCCAGCGGACTACGCTACGTAGGTGGCCGCTCCGCGCTTTATCTGAAATTACTGAACCGTCACCTGGAGGCCAGGGACAGCCAGCTCAGCGAGCTAGGCACGGCACTGAGCACGAATGACTTTGCAACTGCTCAGCGTCTGGCACACTCGCTCAAAGGCAGTAGCGCCACATTGGGCTTGAGCGATCTGCAACAAAAAGCGCTGCAACTGGAACACGCCCTGCGCAACGGCGAGCGCAACCCGGC
>JAVEXE010000289.1:0-2864 GCA_034004105.1 Azonexus sp.
TTGGGGAGGCTGCGAGCTTTCCGATGCCGGGGAGCATTTCGGTTAAATGCCAGGGGGCCTCTCTTTCGAGCTCGTGGGGCACAGGAGGGGCCAGCGAGGACTGAATCTCGATGTGATCGGGCTGCTGGCTAGCTTTCCAGGTCGCAAGACCGATTGCGCTCAGGAACAGCGCTGCGAAAAAAAAAGGGAGGCGAAAGGGGGCGCCTTTGTTATCAAACATGAACCGAGTGCGTCGAGATGAGGGTGTGAGGAGAGGAGAAGTTGTTCACAGTGTCAAGAAATGCTTCGGGTTTTTGTCTTGTTGATTGTGATGTTTTTAAGATTGGTCGATTGAATATTGTGACTTTGATGATAATCTCTCTTTCGGGAGAACGCTATGCGCATAAATAACTTCATTTTGGTGACCTCAGCATTGGTCGCAGCCTTGTTTTTTGCAGGTGCATATTGGGCGCTTGATAGAGTTTTTGACAATATTGTGCGAACCAATGCCGAGCGTACCTCGGAAGCCGCTTCAAAAATTACCTTTGATGCAATGTACCAGTTGATGAGTCAGGGGTGGAGCCGAAGTCAGGCGGATGACTTTGTTCGCAGTATGGCGCATTCCGGCAGCAGCAGTTTGCGGGTGCAGATTTATCGCGGCCAATTGGTGGTCGATCTTTATGGCGAGATTGATCAGCCACCGCTGGATAGCGATTTGCAACGTTCCATGCGTGAAGCGCTTCCCCTGCGGATTGATGCGCTTGAGCAAGCTCGACATATTTACCCCTTGCTGGCGGATGAGCGTTGTCTGGCATGTCATTCCAATGCTTCGCCTGGCGTTGCGCTCGGGGCAATCGAGGTGCGTCAGGATTACACCGGGCTGCTGGCGGATGCCCGTACGCAATTGTTGCTGGCGTTTGCAGTGTTGCTGCCCTTGGCCGCCCTCTTTGCCGGCGGCGCGGTTTGGTGGGTTGGTCAGCGAATCGAAAAAGCTGTGTTGTCTTTACAGGAAGAATTCGAACAGGTTGAAGGAGTTTCCGATCTGAAGGCCCTGGCCGTTGCGGAGCGAAATTTTGGTTTCGTTGAATTGAACCGGATTGATCAGGCCTTGCGCGGTTTGCTTGATAAATTGCGGGGCGTTGCGGTTGATAAGGAAATTCTGACATTCGAGATCGGGTTGCTGGAAAAATTTGTCATCACGGCAGATGTGGTTCGCGATTGGCGCGAGTACGTGGGGCGTTTGCTGATTGACATCAACAGCATCTTGCCGGCGCATACCCTGTTCTCCATTTTCAAGATCGACGATGAGGTTTTTGACCTTGAGGTGTTCTGGCTCAGTCCAGTGTCGGCGCAGACCAAGTTGCGCATGGAGTTTTTCATCCGTCAGGCGCTGGCGGAGAACGTGGGCTTCTCCGACGTGGGGGCGTTCACGATTCATCACCACGTGGTCAATAAGGAACTGCCGCTTCTCGAATTGACGGATGATGAGGTGTCGCTAAGGGTCAAATCGTTCTTTGTCGACCAGCCCAAAATTGGCGGGATCGTTGGTATTGGGGTCAATGCTGGCGTGCTGGATGACGAAACGCGTTATCTGGTGGTCGAGAGCGTTCTGTCCACCTTGCTCAATGTTGTCGGGTCGGTGAAGGCAATTTACAAATACACCCGCGACCTTGAGTACTACGCGACCCGGGACCCGCTGACTGATTTGTTCAATCAACGCGTATTCTGGGAGCTTTCGGCCAACGAGATCGGTCGGGCGCAGCGCAATGGCTACAGTTTTGGTCTGCTGTTGATTGATCTGGATAACTTCAAGTTGATCAATGACCATCATGGCCACACCGTTGGAGACAGCTATTTGCAGCGTTTTGCCGCTCAGGTGCAGGCAGCGCTACGAGAAGGCGATATCCTGGCCCGCTACGGTGGCGATGAGTTCGTTGCTATTTTGCCCGAAGCTGGCCTGGACACCGTTGTTGCGGTGGCAAGACGCATTCTGAAGGCGGTTGAGACACTGGAACTGGTAACGCCGCAAGGGGCGCGTTTGCGCGCTACCGCATCAATCGGTCTGGCGGTATATCCCGATCACGCCGAGAGTGCGAAAGACCTGCTGATGTTTGCAGACAACATGATGTACCGTGCCAAAGATATGGGTAAGGATCAGGTGGCGGTGCCGACTCAGGACGATGTGGTCGAGATTTTCCGCGATATTTCCCAGAAAAGCCTGATGGTTGTGGAAGCAATCGAAAATCGGCGGGTGCTGCCTTACTTCCAGCCGATACTGGATGTCGCCTCCAGGCAAATTGTTGCTTATGAAGTTCTGTCGCGTATTGATCTGGCGGGACAGGTCATTCGTGCTGATGAGTTTGTCGAAATCGCTGAACGAATTGGGGTCATCCATCGACTGGATATGCTGGTGCTGGAGCGTGCATTAAAAACCCTGGCGGCCCAGCATCATGATGGAGAAATTTTTGTCAATCTCTCGCCGCGCGCGCTGGTATTCAACGAGTTTGCCCGTCATTTGCGTCGAATTGTCAGCGAGAGCAGAATTTCCCCGGACCGCATCGTTTTTGAAATTACCGAGCGTGATACCGTCAAAAATCTTGCCTTGCTGGAGCGCTTCCTGCTTGATTTGAAAGCGGATGGCTTCAAACTGGCCATTGATGATTTTGGCTCAGGCTTTTCGTCTTTCCATTATTTGCGTCGTTTCCCGATCGATTACCTGAAAATTGAAGGGGATTTTATTGCCAACATGCTCAATAGTGACAAGGACAAAACCTTCGTGACCAGCATTCGCTCGTTGGCGCGGGAAATGGGGATTGCCGTTGTCGCCGAGTATGTCGAGTCGCCGGAAGTCTTGCGCGAACTGGAACGGCTGGAAATTCATCGAG
>JAVEXE010000290.1:0-2849 GCA_034004105.1 Azonexus sp.
TTGCCGAGAGTTGCTCAGAGGCAAAATTCGCGAGTACTTCGCCTTATGATTGGCCTTCATGCGCGGCCAAGCCAGCGCGGGGAAGCGTCAAACACACACGCAGCCCACCGCCTGGTGCTTGGAGGAGTGCCAGGCTGCCGCCGTAAAGATTCGCGAGTTCATCGACAATCGACAGGCCGAGTCCACTCCCGCCGACATTTTCATCACCGCGTTTGCCCCGTTGCAGTAGCTTGGCTCGTTGTGCAGCCGGAATGCCCGGGCCGTCATCTTCGATTTCCAGCAGCAGTGAATCGCTTGTCTGGCTCAGCCGGATATGGATTGCTTGTTTGGCCCATTTCCCTGCATTGTCGAGTAAGTTTCCCATCATCTCTTGAAAGTCCTGGGCTTCGCCACGAAACATCAGTGTTTCGTCGTCGGGCTTGGGGCAGAAATTGAAATGCCGTTCCGGATGCACGTGGTGCATGACCCGGATCAGACCATCGACCAGCGGCACTACCTGACATCGCTGTCCTTGATCTTGCGCGGAGGCAGCGACGCGAGCAAGGGCAAGGTGGCGGTCGATCTGCTGTCGTGCCGTGGCAACCTGTGCGTTGACCAGTTCGGCGAAGGGCCCCTGATTTTCCGACGCAGCGTTGGCAATGACGGTCAGTGGTGTTTTCAGGGAGTGGGCAAGATTGCCCGCCTGGCTGCGTGCCCGTTCGACAAATTCTGTATTACGGATCAGTAGTGTATTCAAGGCATCAACCAGCGGCTGGACTTCGGCTGGGTGACTACGGCTTAGTGTGGTTTGTTCGCCATCGCGAAGGCGTGCAAGTTCCTCGCGCAGATTTTTCAGTGGCCTGAGTCCGGCAATGACCTGAAAAATGGCGGCACCGAGCAGCCCGGTCGCCAGCAGACTCAATGCCAACACCAACAATTGCTGGAAGCGAGCCAAGGGTTCCGTCAGTAGTTTCTCGTCTGCGGCCACAATGAGCCGCCAAACCTGCTCAGGCGCTTCAGCGGGGCGCATCACTTGTTCCTGCATGCGCAAGTCCTCTCCGTTCGGGCCACTGACCCGGTGAGTGTGTCGATCACCATCGGCCAGTCGGTCACCAGGGACTTGCAGTTTTGCATCCCACAGCGAACGTGAACGCAGCACGATCACGTTGCCGCCATCTTTTGTCATATGCTCGACCTGCCAGTAAAGGCCGGAATAAGGGCGCTCAAGGCGAGGGTCACTGAGTGCTTGGCTCAGCACAGGGTTGGCGTTGCGATCGGTTTCAAGATGGGCGGCCAGTTGCGCCATGTGCATGCTGAGTTCATTGTCGAACTGACGGGAGAGGTGTTGCTCGAACATGCTTTGCAAAACCCAGCCGGCAACACCGAGGGTGGTCACCACCCAGATCAGCGTACCGGCCAGCAGGCGGAAACGCAGTGACGGACTGCTGGATTTCATGAGCCGTGATCCAGGCGGTACCCGAAGCCTCGTACGGTTTCGATCATCTCGTCTGGCAGTTTCTTGCGTAGCCGGCCGACGAAGACTTCGATGGTGTTGGAGTCACGGTCGCTGTCTTGTGGGTAGATGTGCTCGGACAGTTCGCTACGCGAGACGACCTCGCCACGTCGCTGCATCAGGTAGGCCAACACCTTGAATTCGTGACTGGTCAGCATCAGGCGCTGGCCATCAACACTGGCTTCCGCCCGCCGGATATCAACGCGTAAACGGCCGCACACCAGCACGTTGCTGGCCTGGCCGGCGCTGCGCCGGATCAGGGCGCGCAGGCGGGCCAGCAGTTCTTCCATATGGAAGGGTTTGACCAGGTAATCGTCGGCGCCGGCGTCGATCCCGGCCACCCGTTCATGCCAGTCGCCGCGCGCAGTCAGGATCAGTACCGGCATGGCACGCCCGGCGCCACGCCAGCGGCTCAGTACCGACAGGCCGTCGAGTAGCGGCAGGCCAAGGTCAAGGATCACCGCGTCGAAATCGTTTTCCATGCCCAGATGCAGCGCATCGCGCCCGTTGACTGCGACCTCGACGACGTAGCCCTCGGCCTTCAGTTTGCGGGCGAGCTGGAGATTCAGTGTCGGTTCGTCTTCGACCAGCAGGATGCGCATCAGTCTCTCCTTCCATGCCGACCGCCGTGCCGCCTCTTGACCTCCAGCACCCTGCCGTCGCGCGCGTCGATGATCAGCTTGTTGATGCCGCCGTCGCGGCGTAGCAGCTTCACTTCGTAAATCCAGCGTTGGTTTTCGAATTCAAGTTCGACTTCCAGGATTTCACCGCGATGTTCATGTTCGATGCGCTCAAGAACCTGGCGCAACGACAGAATCTCACCCGCTTCCAGCGCCCGCCGGGCGACCTCGTGATCCTGGCGACCACTGGCCTGCACCGGCGCAATGCCGATGCAGGCTGAGAGCAGTGATAAGCAGAGCAGTCGAAAGAAGCGCATCGGACTATTGACGACCGCGGCCCATGCCCTGACCGCCTGCATTCATCCCCGGCCCCATACCGCCGCGTGCGCCGGCATAGGGTCGTTGTTCCGGTGGTGTGGCCGGTAAGGTAACGCCGCGTTCCTGCGCGCGTTGCACCATTTGTTCATGGTGTTTGGCGCGAGCGGCGACGCGTTCATCGTCGGTTTGGGCGCTACGCATGGCAGTGCGGTGTTCGACGCGCTCCTGCTCGGTCATCAACTGGCTACCAAACGCGGGTGCCGCGACCGGGTCGGCCGAAAACGCCCCACCTGAACCCAGCAGCAGGCCAGCGGTGACGAGACTGATCAGTAATTTGCTTTGGGACAACATGATGGACTCCTCGATAAGTTGAATGATGTCACAGGCTTGGCTCATTCCCCGATTTCAGTTTTACGCCT
>JAVEXE010000291.1:0-2828 GCA_034004105.1 Azonexus sp.
CGGTCGACGGCGAAAAACGCTTCGAAATGCACGTCCTGCCCGACATTCAACGGGCCTGCGACCTATTTCAGCCGCTGTATGCGCAAAGCGAGGGGACAGCGGGATTTGTCAGCTTTGAGGTTTCGCCCTCACTGGCCGATGATGCGGCCGGCACCTTTGCCGCGGCGCAGCGTCTGTGGGCGGAAATCAATCGTCCCAATGCGATGATCAAGATTCCGGCCACCAATGCCGGCCTGACTGCCATTTCTGACGCCATCGCAGCGGGAATCAATGTCAATGTGACGCTGATTTTTTCACCCGGCCAACTTGCCGACGTTCAGGCCGCCTATCAGCGCGGCATCGAACGGCGTTTTGCCGCCGGTTTGCCCGTTGACCGCATTCATTCGGTCGCCAGCGTGTTCATTAGCCGCCTGGATTCCCTGCTTGACCCGAAACTGCCTGCCGAACTGCAGGGCAAAACGGCGATTGCCATGGCGCGTCAGGCGTATATCGACTGGCATAATCTCCCCGCCCTGCCCGGCAATGCCCGCCAGCAAGTTCTCCTCTGGGCCTCGACCTCGGCCAAGAACCCGGCCTATCGCGATGTGGTTTACGTTGAACAATTGATCGGGGCGAATACGGTCAACACCGTTCCTGACCCGACTTTACTGGCCTTCCGCGACCATGGCGACGCTGCCGCGACGCTGGCACTTGACCCAGCGGGTACGGCGGCGCAACTGGCTGCCATCGCGGCGCTGGGCATTGACCTCGATCAGGTGGGCGAAGAACTGCAGGCCGCGGGCCTGAAGCAATTTGCTGAAGCCTTCGCCAAATTGCTCGAACTGGTTCGCTGATGAGCTTACGAAATACCACGCTGTGGCGTACCCTGTTGGGATTGTGCCTGCTCGCTGTTACTGCCTTGTCACTGATGCCGGACATCGGCCCGGAAGTGCCTCATACAGGCTGGGATAAATCCAATCATGCGCTGGCCTTCGTCACCCTGACGCTGCTGGCTTGCCTCGCCTTTTCGGGACGCTGGCAAGCGATTGCGCTAGCGCTGATGGCCTATGGCGGCCTGATTGAAATCCTGCAATCGCTGACGCCACACCGGCAGGCTGAATGGGCCGACTGGCTAGCTGATGGCATCGGTATCGCGATTGGTCTGGCACTTTTCCAATTCGGACGTTACGTCTGGCGTCAGGCCAGCGGTTTGAGCCCGCAACGCTGACGTGCCCGCGCACAGGCCGCGTGTTCGGTATCAAATTCGCGGCAGGGTGACGGGCGTTCGGCGTAAATCGTGCACGCCACGGTTTTTCCAACCTCGCCGGCCAGGGCAACGCAGCGCGGCTCAGGGTCGTCGCTGCCTTTCATCCGGACAATCGCAGGCGTGACCGGGACCGTCATCGTAACCGGCACCCCTGCCCCCCAGGCAAAGCTGCCACCGGCCAGTTCCGCCGGATGAAAATCCACCCGGAAACTCGCGCAACACGCACCGCAGCTTTGACAAACGCTCATCGCCCGCCCCCGTTCATTTGAAATCAAGCTGACAGCGCCACAAGGCATGGCCGGAAGCGAGATATTTTTTCTCGAAGGGCGTCATCGGTACATCCGTCTGATAAAGCTCGGCAAGCACCGCCTGCCCACTCAAGGCCGTCAGCGCCAAGGCCATTTCTTCGATATAGATTGACCAATTGCTGCGACATTCCAGCACCCCGCCCAAGGACTGCCAGACAGGAAATACCGGATGACCATGCCAGCGGCGGGAAAGGTGGCCGATTTTTGGCCAGGGATTGGGATAGAGGTTGTAGTGACGCGCCAGACGGATGCCGGATTCGGCCAGCAAACGCCAGAAATCGACGAGGTCAGCCCGCAGCAGCAGGGCGTTTGGGGGCAATTGCGCGGGTTTACCGCGAGCCAACCGGTCCAGCGACTGATCAACCCCCAGCACGAAATGATCCGGAAAGGCTTCCGCCAGATGCAAGGTGCTCCAGCCGACCCCACAGCCCGCGTCAAGGATCAGCGGCTTTTCCGCATGTTCGGTGCGCCATATCGACACAGCCTGATCGAAGGCAAGCCGGTTGTAGTCGAGTATCGGCTTGCGAAATGGCTGGGCGAGATGGCGTTGCAGCAATTTATCCAGATCGGCATGCGGGCCGTGCTGGGCGCTCTGGATGAAACGGGAATTGGCTTCCATCAGGCGGCCAACGGCAACTGTTCGAGAACACCGGCGTCGAGCAACAAGCGGTCGATATCCTCGGCAGCCTTGACCGGACGCAGACGCTGATAAAGTTGTTCGGCCTGCGGGTAATGCCGGCGCAGCAGCATCAGCCATTGTTTCAGGCGGCCACCGGCATGGACTGGCAGCACACGCTCGCGCACCCCCAACCAGAAAACCGACAGCCAGGGTAACAATTCGTCCCAACCGCCTGTTGCCTCGCCACGGATCTTGCGCGCCAGCAGCGGATCGGCCAACGCACCCCGACCGAGCATCACATCCACGCAGCCGCTTTCCTCACGGATGCGCCAGTAATCCTCCACCGTCCAGACTTCGCCATTGGCAATGACCGGAATGTCGATTGCCTGCCGCACCCGGTCGATCTGCGCCCAGCGGGCCGGTGGTCGATAGCCATCCACCTTGGTCCGGCCATGAACGATCAACTCAACCGCCCCACCCGCCTCGATAGCCTGCGCACAATCCACCGCCAGACAGCAATCCTCAATCCCCAGGCGCATTTTTGCGGTCAACGGGATGTCGACCGGAATTTCCGCCCGCATCGCCGCAACGATGTCGTGCAGGAGTTGCGGCTCGCCCAATAAGGCTGAGCCGCCGCGATGACGAAAAACCGTCG
>JAVEXE010000046.1:0-12965 GCA_034004105.1 Azonexus sp.
TCGACCGACGGGATTCACGTTCTCGACGGGGAGGGAAACCTGCGTGAAGCCAGCGACTCCTTTTACAGCATGCTGGGTCGTGATCCCGCCAGCAGCGGGACGCTGAATGTCCGTGACTGGGATGGGCACTTCGCGCCAAAAGAATTGAGCGCCATCATGAGCGAAGGCATCCTCAAGGGCGCCACCTTTGAAACGCGCGTGCGGCGCAGCGATGGCCAGGTCATCGACGTCGAAATCAGCGCCCGCGGAATCCGGATGGCGGGAGAAACGCTCCTGTACTGCTCCGCGCGGGACATCAGCGAGCGCGTGCGCAACCTGAGTGCGCTGAAGGAGCAGCAGGATCATCTGGAAGAGCTGGTGGAAAAACGCACCGTCTCCCTGCTGCTTGCCAAAGAGGAAGCCGAAGCCGCCAACCGCGCAAAAAGCACCTTCCTGGCCAACATGAGCCATGAACTGCGCACCCCGATGAACGCCATCATCGGCATGACGGAACTGGCCCTGCGACGTGCGACAGACCTCAGGCAAAGCGATCAGCTGGCCAAGGTCATACAGGCTGCCCATCGCCTGCTGGGCATCATCAATGACATCCTCGACCTGTCCAAGATAGAAGCCGACCGGCTGAACCTGGAGCATGTCGATTTCAAACTGAAAGACGTTCTGGCGAATGTGGCGGACATGCTCAGCGCAAAGGCCACGGACAAGGCGCTGCGGCTCAACATTGACATACCGCCGGCGCTGGTCGACCTGCCCCTCACCGGCGATTCCCTGCGTCTTGAGCAGATCCTCATCAACCTTGTCGGCAACGCGATCAAATTCACCTCAAAGGGCGCCATCACGATCCGGGTGCGCGAGACCGAGGCCGGCACCGCCGACACGCTGCTGCGTTTCGAGGTCGAGGATACGGGGATCGGGATTTCCGTGGAGGACCAGCAACGCTTGTTCACCGCGTTTCAACAGGCCGATGGCTCGACAACCCGCAAATATGGCGGCACCGGTCTGGGCCTGACGATCAGCAAGCGGCTGGTCGAATTGATGCAGGGCACGATCGGCGTGCATAGCCAGCCCGGGGTGGGCAGCACTTTCTGGTTTGCCGTGCGCCTGGCAAAAGGCGAGGCGACCGCCCCGGCGGCCGCACAGGCCACCACGCCGCAGGCTGAAGAAGTGCTCAAGACCCGCCATGCGGGGGCACAAATCCTGGTCGTCGAGGATGACCCGGTTAACCAGGAAGTTGCGCGGGATTTGCTCGAAACCGTCAATCTGCGGGTGGATGTTGCCTCAGACGGCCTGGAGGGCCTGGAAATGAGCCGTCGCCAGGACTATGACCTGATCCTGATGGACATGCAGATGCCCAGGATGGATGGGCTTGAAGCGACACGGGCCATCCGCCTGATTCCCGGGCGCCAGGCCACCCCCATCCTGGCCATGACGGCGAATGCCTTTGACGAAGACCGGCGCCGCTGCCTTGAGGCCGGTATGAACGATCACATCGGCAAGCCGGTCAATCCGGACAAGCTGTTTGAATCCCTGCTGCACTGGCTGTCGCAGCCACCGCAAGCCGACGCTGAGCCGTGCGCCCTGCCTGCTCAGTCAGGCGCCTTGTAAACCAGCACCTTCAGCGAACGCTCGCTCGACACGTCGGCAAACACCGGCGGGTTGGGCACCCGCTGCTCAAAGCGCAACTGGGGCACCAAGGCCTGCATCTGGTCCTGCAGGAAGGCGACCCCCAGTTTGGGTGAATTCAGGCACAGCAGCGCGTGCCCGCCGGGGGCCAGCAAGTCGGGCAGGCGGCGCAGGAGGCGGGCGTAATCCTTTTCAGCGACGAAGCTGCCCTTCTGGTAGCTGGGCGGGTCAACAACGATTAACCCATACGGGCCGCCGCGGGTGATCTTGCCCCACGAGGCGAAGATGTCATGGGGCAGGAAGCTGGCCCCGGCAGCGACGCCGTTGAGCTGGTGGTTCTGCTTTCCGATGGCCAGCGCACCGTCGCTCATGTCCATGTTGACCACCTGCCGGGCGCCCGCCTGCAGCGCCACCACGGAGAAAGAGCAGGTGTAGGCAAACAGGTTGAGCACCTTGAGCCCGGGGCGGGCCGCCACATGCTCGCGCACCCAGCGCCGGCCCTCGGCCATGTCCAGGAAGAAGCCATGGTTCAGCCCGCGCAGCAGATGCACCCGGAAGCGGGCGCCGTGTTCCGTCACCACGTGCGGCTCCGGAACGCTGCCGGCCATCAGCCGCGTATCGGCGCGGGCTTCGCAGCGGTACTGGTAGACCCAGTTCAGGGGCTGTTCGGGGTTCAGTTGCCGCCAGCGTGCCGACAAGGCGGCGTGGACGGTGGCCAGCTCATCGTCGGTGGCCGGCTGAAAGCTGGTCAGCACCCAGACCGGCGGAAAGACGTCCAGCGTCCAGTGTTCGCAACCGGGGTGCAGACCACCCCGCCCGTGGAACACGCGCTGGGCATCGGTGGGCATGCGCATCGTGGCGATGGCATCGAGTAAAGCTTGCATAGAGTCGTGGATGTGTTGTTGGGCACCGGCGTGCCGTCGCTGATCCGGGGGCGCAATCTGTCAGAATGAGCGCCCGGATCCGGGGACGACTATATGAGCGACAACTACTTCGACGGTCAAGCCAATCAGTATGGCAACGAGGCCAACCACATCGCGTCGAACGGTGGGACCGGGTCCGTCGATTACTGGACGGCCAAGGCCAACCAGGCCAATGCCCAGGCCATCGCCGATGGCATGCGCAACGATAACTACGGTTTGGGCAACCCGGCCACCAGCACTAATCCCTTCGGTCAGACCACGACCACCCCCGGGTACTACAGCGGGAGCGGTGGGGGCGCAGGCCTCAATGTCAAACAGCTCGGTGTCTTTATCCTGAGCTGCGCGGCCGCCTGGTGGGCCTACAGCCTCACCACCACGGCGTTCTCTCCGGACCCGCCTTTCGAGCGCTATCCGATCTTTTACCCCAGTTACAACACGCCCAAAACGCCCGGGTCCTACATCAAGATGTCGCGCGACGTGGCGGTGAGCACCGCCAGGGAGCGTTACGGTGCGCTGTTTCAGGCCGACACGCCCTACCAGAAGCTTTTTGACGGCTGCTCGCCGGTCTACAAATGCACCGAGCACAGCTACAAGGGGTTCAAGAACCTGATGCCCTACGCCAGAAATCCGCTGACCTACTGGGAGGAGGTGTGCCGTATCAGCCAGGGCAACCTGTACGGCAACCGCAACCTGCCGGTGGCGCCGAAGTGGCACCTGCGCGAGGTGCAAAAGAAGGACGGGCTGAGCACGTCCCATGTCTGCGAACTGAGCAACGCCCGTGAACTCTACGCCGCCGCCCAGGGGCGCCAGACCATCGTGACCGGCGTGGCCGGCAGCCTGGCGGCAGGCTTGGTGGGCATGGGCTTCCTCCTGTCACGGCGCCTGCGCACCGTCAGACAATGAACCCGCCCCAGGCGTGGCCTGGAGGAATGATCGGGGGAGAGGGTTTTCGAAGGCTGAGCGGCGGAATGGCGGGGTGCCGCAAGCCACAAGGCTAATGCTCTCAGGCTGGTTTTCCTTGCAGATCAAGGGGCAGGGGGCTTTATGTGGAGCGGGGCATGATGCCGACGAACTCGACGCAGCAGCGACACACCTGGCCAACAAGTAAAGAGGGAAAGTGCCAGGCCAGCCATCGGGAGGTTGACAAGTCATTTATAATTCATTGGTTGTCAACTTTGGGAGTGGCCATGATTCATGATCGCATCAGGCGAGCGCGGGTGCTCAAGGGGTACACCTTGGACGCACTTGCTCAACGCATGGGTGGCATTACCAAGCAGGCCCTCAGCAAGTTTGAAAGCGGGCAAGCTGCGCCCAACTCCACCCGCTTGCTGCAACTTGCCAAGGCACTGGAGCTAAGTCCCGAGTATTTTTTCCGGGCAAATGTGGTCGAGTTGGCTCCGCTCGAATTTCGCAAACTCGCCAAGATGCCGAAGTATCGGCAAGAGCAGGTAACCGAGCGCATCCGGGAGCATCTGGAGCGCTATATCGCCCTGGAAAACTGCTTCGAACACACCGATATCGATACTCCGGTCACCCGGCGGCAAATGATTGCCGTGACTTCGTTTGACGAGGCTGAAGCAGCGGCCAAGCAGCTTCGTGAACAGTGGCAAATCGGCGAAGATGCCATCGCCAACCTGACTGAATTACTCGAAGAACGTGGGATTAAAGTCGCGCTGCTGCATGGCCCCGATGACTTTGACGGCGCCTGCGCGGCCACTCAGGATGGCAAGCACGTCCTCATCGCCTTGAATGCGGAACGCCCTGGCGAACGCATGCGCTTTACCGCTGCCCATGAGCTGGGGCACTGGGTCATGAAGTTCCCGGCCGACATGAGCGAGAAGGACGCCGAAAACTGCTGCCACCGCTTTGCCGGCGCTTTTCTGTATCCCGCCTCCTGCGTGACTGCCGATTTTGGCGGGCACCCGCGTTCACGGGTTCATCCTCGCGAACTGCTGATTGCGAAGCAGCATTACGGCCTATCCATGGCTGCTGCCTTGCGTCGCCTGAAAGATCTGGCCTTGCTCAGCGATGCCGGTTACCAGTACTGCACGATTCAGTTCAGCAAGAACGGATGGCGTAAAGAAGAGCCGGAAGCACTGCCCTCCGAAACGCCCCGGCGCTTCGAATCGCTGGTGTTCTGGGGGTTGGCCGAAGACTTCTTCAGTAAATCCAGAGCAGCCGAATTTCTACAGCAACCGCTGAGTGCCCTTGATCCGAGCCTGACTGGTCCGCTGGGGATTCAATGACCAAGGTCTATATCAGCGACACCAACATCTGGATCGACTTTCGCAATGCAGATTTGCTGGTGGAGCTGTTTCAGCTTCCCCTGACATTGTGCTGTACTGACTTCGTTTTGAATGAGCTGACCGACTTGCCGCAGGGGATGCTCATCGAACGGGGCTTGCAGGTCGAGACATTAAACGAAGGTGCTGTCGCCGAACTTTTCACGTTGATGGGCGCCCATGGTAATAGCTCGTTGGCCGATGTGTCCTGCTATTACCTGGCCCAGCAGACTGGCCACCCTCTGCTTACTGGCGATGGCAAGCTACGTAAACAAGCCAGCAAAGATGGCATTCAGGTATTTGGCGTGCTCTGGCTACTGGACCAGCTCGTCGCCCACACCCTGATTGCACCGGTACGCGCAGCAGAGGCATTGCGTGCCATGCTGCAGCATGGTGCCCGCTTGCCCCAAGCCGAATGCCATCAGCGTCTGCAACAGTGGCAGTAGAGTGAGTATCAGTGGGTCACCATCGAGGCATTCGACTCGGCCCGGGCCGGTCTTGTTGCTGGTATGGCCTTGATGTGACCTAACCGAGCCCTACCCACCTCCGACCAGATATCGACCAGACGACAAAAAGGCCAACCCCTGGAGGTTGGCCTTTGTGCTCCCAGTTCAACAACCTGGAGGAATCCGATGTGGAGCGGGCGATGGGAATCGAAAACGTCGAGCGGCCCCTATCAGGTGGCCCCGCCATCTCTCCAAAGCCCTGAAAGTAAAACAACTTCCTTGGCTGGTGAAGGCGCATCTCAGCTTTCAGCAGTCCCCGCATCGGGATCTGATTGGACCGGCTTTGACGGAGCGCTGACCAGAACGTGACCAGACGGTCCAGCTTGGTGTGCCCGTCAGGCGACTTCTGCCATCAGGCTGATGCGCTGCGCGGTCGCCCGGACCTCCTTCATCCGGGCCGTTGCCAGGCAGAACCTTCTCCGAGACCGTAACTAGGCCCACCCGCGCCAGCTCATCCACATCCCGCTTGACCGCGCTGCGGTCGCGGTGGAGGCGCTCGGAAATCTGGGTGATCCGAGCCCGGCATTTCCTTGATGGCACGGAACAGGGCAAGCCGCGCGGTGGTGATCAGCTTCACCACATCCGCCGGATCCTCAAAACTGATTGTGCTTTCCTCCGGTAGCGCCTCACCGCGGTCTGCAGCCCGCCAGTTTCCGGCCCCGCTGGAAAAAATTGTCTTCGGTACCCGTTTTGATCGTCAGCTTGCTCATTTGCAATCCTTCAAGAGGATCCAGTCCTGCTCGCTCTCCTTCACGTTCCCTTCGACTTTGGTCCTGTACTCCTCGGCCTCCTCGTACACGATGAGGTATCCGTCGTACATTTCCTGGTATGCACGTTTCGCCTCTTCAAGCCTGCTTGCTCCGCCTAGGGTGACAATTTCGTTCACTACCTTCAGAGAATCTTTGAGTATTTCCGTGCGCATCCTGAATGACGTCTCACATAAATCTCCCCAACGGATGGAATCATCCGTTGACGCACCATTTTCACCTCCCATGCACTTCATTGTCGAAGTACTGACCACACTGGGGGCATACTATATTTGTAACTTGGTCGGCCACCGTTCTGTGGTAGGTTAAATCTAAGCCGTTCTTGAATAAAACACTCGGATTGCAGGCGTAGCAGTGGGTTCGTGTTGATTGCATCCCACATTTGCTGCACAACAGGTGCCAAAATTTGCGCCCCCCCTTAGTCGTGCGTAGCTTGACATCTTCGACCTTATGTAGGGTTCCACAACGAATGCAAAAGCTGTTGCTTTTAAGCATACGCTGGCCATTGATCTCTACTTCCATCGGTTCCGGGAATGTCGCCTGTAACTGCATCGCCAACAACCGTCGTAAGTTGCCCTCTATACCTATTCCAGGCGCCAAGTAAATGACACCTTTTTGGTGTTTGTTGCCAATTTCTTGCCCATAGTCACAGTCCTTACCCCAGGCCAAAGGTGAGGTAGGTCTCAACATAGCGTGCGGGGCGGGGTGTAGGATAAACACTCGGTCGCCTTGCTGATCGTACTTTTTCTCATTGATCAGGCTCGCTAATATGTTTCCGAGTTCGCCTCTACGCCAATGGGTGCGAAACTTGGCATCCATTATCAGCCCATTTGCCATCCGACCTTGCCTTTGGTCTTTAGAGAACGAACCATCTCGCGATGTATTGTCTTGGCGATCTGGAGACGAATTTAATCCGCCATATGAAAAGCGCAGCCGGAAGTCGGGTCGTCGCCCATTAGGCAATTCAGGTTGAACCTCTAAGGACGCATCCATTTCAATGTCGTTACGGCGGAGTTTCAAATTTAGGCTTTTCGGCCTTCCGGCAATCGCGCGAACTAAGCGCTCTTGCCAACCTGCCTCTGGCTGGAAAAAATAATCCTCCGTGAGGATGGAAATGATCTTCACGAGACACCAGCGTTCATAGAGCGCACTCGCATGGAGGACTCCGATTCCCTCGATAGCATCCAATGTGTCCTCACCCAGACCATTGCTGTGAGCCAACGTGGTGACCCTGGAAAAGGCGACTTGGCAAGCCGTATAAACTGGGCTTTGACTGAAACGGACCCCCATCGGCACCTTTGCGTTTGACGCCACCCCCATTCTCAGCCAGTCCAAGTCCTGAGTTTTGAGCTCAGTTTGGCACTTACTCAAGGCTGATGAGGCCTGCTTTGCCTGCTCACAGTACTTTTGATAAGTTTGCTCACGCAAATGGGCCGTACGCGCTTCTTGGTAGTTTTCCTGACGCTCTTGTGGGGTTAACTGGGCTACCCAGCTATTTTTTTCCAGTTCAGTACGCCTTCTTTCCTTGCGGACAATCGCGTGGCTAAATGGTTTTACGGAGTAGATTTTTGTTACATGGACCTCGCGGTATGGTGCGTCTTTTTGTGTGTATGCCTGCTTGGTGTGGCCTGCTCCTTCTATTTTATAGTAATCGCAGAAGGACTTCGTTGACTGAATTGCTTTGATCAGTTGCTCGGGAATCCGAATTACGCTGAAAGAATATTTCTTTCCATTGTTTTCACCTGCAGCCTTGCTCCCATCTGGGTTATTAAAAAAAATCTGGTCAGATTTGTTTCCAAAAGGATCGCCAGGACGAAACTCTAGGCTTTTAGGGGTCTCGCCTTGCCTAGGGCTAGCATCTCGATAAGCTTCAACGCTTTCCAGCCTCTTCTTCAATTCCTCTAGCTGGCGATCAAAAACCTGTGAATCTACTGTACGGTGTGTCATGTTCTGGTACTCGGCACGCTGCTCAGCCTCAACGCGAGCACGGGCAGCAAACCTTTCTGCATGACGGACAGCAGACTTTGCGATGTGGGAGGCCAATTTGTCACATACCTGCACCATGTGGCGCAGGTAGCGGTTGTCAGCAATATCGCATGTTTCTTCAGCCCCCCGTCCGGGCAGGCGCACCGCGTGGGGGCTGCGAAGGTATTGACGAAAAGTCGCCATGTTCGGCCGCAAGCGAGCTGGGCGACTCTCAATCAGCGTTTCGCGTACATGACGTGCTGGATGGGCCAGTACCTGACGAGATGCTGCTGCGAAAGCCTCCAGGGCCTCTACTATCCCCTGGTTGACTATTATTCCGCTACCTGTTGCCGCAGTCGCACCGCTAAACCCCATTACCAGCCAGATTAAGTCCTGCTGGAAATCGCGCAGATAGTCCTCCAGGGTCACCCGACTTAGCTCATCGACTACATTATTGAGTAGCAGTCGTCGCGGCCCTATAATGATCGTGAACTGCCCCATGCTGCGGTGTAATTCGCTCAGGTGACGCTTACCATTAGGATCCCAGCCATCGTTCTGGACCCACCAGTATCCACCTTGGTTGTCTTCGATTCGCAACATGCGGGTCAGCCGGCCGGCGGCATCCTCGAATGCCGGTTCTTCATCGGCCAACTCACCTTCCAGGCGCAGACCTACCCACGGTTTCAGTTCGTGGAAGACCTGAGTTTCAGCCGCTAGGATGCCATTGTCGATTTCCTCAATCTCAATGGGCTCTGGCGCTACCGTTATCTGACGTGCACGCCCGGATTCCTGCCATTCGATTTCCAGGTAATGAGCCTGAAACGGGATGTCCGTCATCAGCGCAACCAGTAGTTGGCCATGCCGTTGTTGCTAGCGATGGAATTAATTAGTCGATCAAGCTCCATGACGCTCGTTTCCTCCCCCGCTATAGGCTGCAGCCCCTGCAGCATTGCATCAAGCTCATCGCGTAATTCGATAAGAATATCTCGCTTGCTACGACCCTTGGCGTCAGTGCGCCCTGCATCAAGCATCATCTTGGGCAGGATTTTGTGTCGTACCACATTATCGAGTGCTGTCAGATCATCTATGCCTGCCTGCTGGGCGGCTTGCAAGTAGCCCAAGGACTGGCGGATTGAACGCAATCCAAACTCCACACCCAGCGAGTCCAATTGGTTGCGTGCCAGCTTGCTCAACAGCGCTGCATGCCTGTCTTGTCTATCGTAGGCAGGGTAACCACTGCGCAGGCCCAGATCACTGGCGGATAGACGTACGGGTAACCCCACATCCACGTCAAAGTGCTCCACTTCTGCTTCTATGGCGTCCCAGTCCGTCAGTACGGGGTTACGAAAACGTAATACATGGGCACGGTCCAATACCTTCGGTGACAGGTAGTGCGTCGTTTCGTCGATATTGATGGCACCAATGATGCGCACATTACTTGGAAAGCGGATGCTACACGGCGTACGCAGGATGGCACCCATTGACCGACGCAAACGTGCATGGTGTAGCAGTACCGATTCTGCATCTTGAAACCCACCCAATTGATGCAGCAATGCATTAGCATGTTGGTTCTTTAGCATCTCCGCTAGGGTCGCCTCCTTTGCCATACCTGTACGGTGTCGGGCCTCCTCCTCTAGCGCAAGGAACAAGCTGTTTTCTACCACCACATGGCGCTCTTCATCCGAGGCGTATAGGGGAATCACCGGGGGGGTATCTCGCACTTCCAGCAGACTTAAGAAGTCTGCAAAGTAGTGCTCTATCCGGGCCAGATTCATCTCATCAAGACAAATGAAGTGCGGAACCTCTGGTTCGCGCTCAGCGGCCTGCAATGCTTGTAGGAACGGCGTTGTTTGGTAGCTGCGCTCGATCGGGTTGTAGTAACCAAGCAGGTCTTCCGGACCTGTCCAGTTTGGCTTGACTGGTATTACCGTGCATTGTCCCCCGATAGATTCCGCTACTGCCCGCACCAGGCTGCTCTTCCCTGATCCGGAATCCCCTGCGAGAACCACCAAGTCATGGGTATGCATGAGTGCCAAGAAATCGCGCAACTGTCCTTGAGAAAACAGCATCCCCTTCTGCCAGAGCCGAGCCTGGATGAACGGCGCCAGCCGCGAGAAATCGCCTCCCAACAACTGTTGAAAATCGTGTCCTTCGCGGGTGTCGGTCTTCTCTAGTGCAGGAGTCAGTGCTGTAAGGTCATCGCGGTCCACCAAATCCAGAGCCACTAGGCGCTCACCACGCTCGTGCAGCAAAGTTTCCAGGTCACGCAGCTTGTTTTCCAATGTCTGTCTCCTCAAATCGAAATCTGCATTTAGTGCATCCGCCTTCTCACGTGCCGCACGCAATTCACCTTCAGTATGCTTGACAGCGCTCAATAATTCTTTCCGCTTGGTTGTGGCATCCTTCCGGTCGGCCTTCTGCTGCGCCTGTTCTTGTGCGTGTTCTTGGCGTGTTAGTTCCAATTGGTGGGCAAGCTCAGCTGTCTCCTGCTGCAATTTTGATATGATGGCTTCGCGAGCCATGTCCAGCAGAAGTGGTACTTCCTCACCTTCAATAGTTTTTACACCCCAGCTTTCAGGCACTCTGCTCAGGGCCATCATCGAGCGAGGTCGAACCATGCAGGAAAGGGGGTCGTTCTTCTCCTGTCGGAGATTGGTCGGGGACAATGCCAACTCGGCCACGGCATAGTTCGTAAAGCCACATTTTTCATGCAGCGACTCTAGCGCTCTAGAAGAAACAAAGACACCCTGAGGCAGCTTGGATACAGGGGTGGAAGTCGGCAGCTTTATGCCGGTCATTGCGTCGTGCAAGTCTACGAGAAATCCAAAACCGTCCGATTCAGTAAGCTGCAATCGCCCCATGACACGGATATGGCCGGGGTCAGCCATCCCCCACGCATCGGCAAGATACTGCAGCAGTTCAGAGTCTG
The DNA here is from genome assembly GCA_034004105.1 of Azonexus sp. Lineage (GTDB taxonomy): Bacteria > Pseudomonadota > Gammaproteobacteria > Burkholderiales > Rhodocyclaceae > Azonexus. Next base: position 10,993 of record JAVEXE010000046.1, read on the forward strand.
ACCACAGAAGGCTGGGTGGGTCTGTAACAATAGAATCACTCATAGAATCGGAACTCCAGCACTTTCAAATCATTCGACACTACAAAGTGTACTTGTACGTCGATTCAGAATTTCAAAATCAGCTAATAGCGCCACTTTCACGCTGAAAATATTTTTCACCTTCTGAAAAAGTCAATTGCGATTGATTCGCTTGAAGCGGCTACCTACCGTGATGATTTCCCCATGAGCCAGCACAGCATAAATATCCAGATGCTCATTGAACTTGTTGATGAGACTACCTGCGTAGCTTTCAATACGCTTTCTGGAGTGACGGTCGAAGTAAACGATCTCGGCGCCACGATGATCGTGCTCGCGACGGCCAAACTGAAGCAGAAGGTCAACCACGAGAGGGGGAATGCCGCGTTGCTGGCTGCGGATGTGTGCGTGAGCGGTTGCTATCATCTTTTCTTCCCTTCATTCATCTCTGCCTCAAAAGCCTCGAGCACTTTATTTTTCAAGTGAATGCTGGGATCAATTCCGGCCTTTTCGGCTTCCTTCTGAATACGCTCTACAATTTCTTCAGACAGTTCGATATTCCACGATCGGAGGGGGGCAATAGCCACTTCACTCTCCTGTGTCGGGATAAAACCTTTGCGGCCAGCCAGCCAGCGGCGACCTTCTGCCGGGCTGACGAGGGAGCGCTTGCCGATCTGCTCAGTCTTGAGTGGATCAGGCAGCTTGGGGTTGGCCGCATTCCGGACGCTCCGCTCATCCATGTTTGCCAGCAGAGCGATCTCGGCAAGCGTCAGGTGGTTCCACTCGCCGTTTCCTAGTCCGTGCTCGTCGGTACCGTAATCGGTGTAGCGGTTTCCTCCTTCGAGCACCATGCGCGCTACAGCACTTTGTATTGCCCGCAATGCTAGATGGGGGAGGGCGTTATTGAACTCGTTGAGGTACAGCCGCATCGGGAGAGTATCCATTGCCCGGAAGAACAACTCGATACGAGCGTGGACTCCGTTAACAGTGCCTCCCGGCCCAAGATCTTCCGTAGGAATGCCCATGACCCCGTAGTCGTACATCTCGCTCACGGCATTCCAGGCCGGTGACGTCTTAATGGCCTCCTCGTCTGTCCAGGTGTTGTCTCCGGCGCCATACAAGCTTGCGATTTCCTGCCCCAGCAGCGTCAGGAACTTGAGCAGATCTTCCTGCATTTCGGTTTTCGAAAAGGACATATTTAACTCCAATGTGATTTGTATGATGTCTCTAGAATCATATTTTGATTGGCTTTTGGTGTCAATAGTGATGGCACTTGTATCATCGTTAGCTGGTGATCCCTCGTCGCCAGCAGGGGCAGGGCCGCTTGATGGAAGGGGATAAAATAGGGCGTACGTACACCGCTCCCCCCGGTCCGACGACTGCGGCAGCGACAGCGGGGGTGACACTTGCTGCAGCTGATTGCTGCTACGCGGGCGGTTGCGACTGCCGGCCCCTCATTGACAACGATAACCTGCCGAGCGCGCGCAGTTCATCAAGCGGCGGACGCTTGGCTTACGTAGCCAGTGCGCAGCAGGCGCATTGGCGTACCTTGTCGCCTGAACGTGGAACAGGCGACCGATGTGCTGGTGTTTGATTGGTGGCTGCACAACGAGGATCGCTACCTGACCGAGCTTGGCGGCAACCCGAACCTGTTGTGGGATATCCAGGCCGAACAGCTCGCCGTCATCGACCACAACCAGGCCTTTGACCCAGACTTCGATACGGCGCACTTCCTGGCGTCCCACGTTTTTTCAGCCTGCTGGAACAGGGTGTCCACCGACCTTGTCGAACAAGCGAAGTACCTTGAAAAGATGGAAACTGTTCTCGCGGACTTGAACGCTGCCGCCGGGAAGACTTTTGGACTGCCTCATGAAGAAGTTTGCCTGCCACTACGCCTTGCTACGTTTTCGCCCGTTCGTCGAGACCGGCGAGTTCGCCAATGTAGGTATCGTTCTGAT
>JAVEXE010000292.1:0-2827 GCA_034004105.1 Azonexus sp.
AAAATGAATTTGCTACGTACGCTGGCGACAGTCAGCGGGATGACTTTGATTTCTCGCATTCTCGGCTTTGTCCGTGATTTTGTGATTGCCCGTGAATTTGGTGCCGGGGCAATGACCGATGCTTTTTTCGTCGCCTTCAAGCTGCCCAATCTTCTGCGCCGGATGTTTGCCGAAGGCGCTTTCTCGCAAGCTTTCGTTCCCATTCTGAGCGAGTACAAGAATCAGCGCTCGCCGGAAGATACGCGAACCCTGGTCGATCATGTGGCGAGTCTTTTGGCCATGGTTTTGTTCGTCATCACGGCGATTGGTGTGGCAGGAGCTCCTCTCCTGGTCTGGCTGTCAGCCCCGGGGTTTTCTGCCGATGCCGACAAGTTCGAATTGACGGTTACGTTAACCCGGATCACCTTTCCCTACATCCTGTTCATGTCGCTGGTCGCGCTGGCGGGTGGCATCCTGAACACCTGGAGCCGTTTTGCTTTACCGGCATTCACGCCCGTCTTGTTGAACCTTGCTTTCATTGCCATGGCACTTTTTGCCGCGCCATATTTTGATCCGCCGATTCTGGCCCTGGCCTGGGCGGTATTTCTTGGCGGTCTGTTGCAATTGTTGATTCAGCTTCCAGCCTTGCGGCGCATTTCGATGTTGCCACGACCGAAACTGAACCTACGTGCTGCCTGGGCCGATCCTGGCGTACGCCGAATCACGGGATTGATGCTACCCGCCCTGCTTGGTGTCTCGGTCGCCCAGATCAGTTTGCTGATCAACACCATCTTCGCTTCCTTCCTGCAGACCGGGAGCGTGTCGTGGTTGTATTACGCCGATCGACTGATGGAATTCCCAGCCGGTCTGCTCGGCGCGGCGCTGGGCACCATTTTGTTGCCATCGCTATCGCGTTGCCACGCTAAGCAGGACTTTGCCGAATATTCGCGTTTGCTCGACTGGGGGTTGCGCCTGACTTTCTTGCTCGCCGCACCGGCAGCCCTGGCACTCGCCATGCTGGCAATTCCATTGATCACCACGCTGTTTTTCCATGGCGCCTTCTCGCCGGAAGACGTACTGCAAACCCGGCAAGCACTGGTTGCCTATGCGGTTGGCCTGAGCGGGCTGATCCTCGTGAAAGTGCTTGCTCCTGGATTTTATGCCCGACAAAACGTCCGGACGCCAGTCAAGATCGCCTTGATTTCACTATTCGCAACACAGTTGATGAACCTGGCCTTTGTCGGCTGGATTGCTCACGCCGGACTGGCATTGTCGATCGGACTGGCAGCCTGCCTGAATGCCACCTTGCTCTATCGCGGATTACGACAGGCAGGCATCTACCAACCGCAACCAGGCTGGGGGATTTTTGGTCTGAAACTCACTTTGGCCATGATCACGATGGGAACTGTCTTATGGTTTGCCATGGGTCCGGCAGAAAAATGGCTAAGCCTGACGTTGACCGCAAGAATCCTGCATTTGAGCCTGCTGGTAACGCTTGGCGCATCAGCATATTTCGCTACACTATGGCTTCTCGGATTTCGCCCGCGCGACTTCTCAAGGCGGGCAGCCACCTAACAGGAGACATTCATGCAATTAACCAGTAACAGCTTCGAGAACGGCCAGCGTATTCCCGGTGATTTTGCGTTCTGCCTCCCCGACCCGGCTCACCACGTCTGCCTGGGGCGCAATCGTAATCCCCACCTGGCCTGGCATGACACGCCGGCGGGGACAAAATCCTTTGTCGTACTCTGCCACGACCCCGACGTTCCCAGTTGCGGTGACGACGTGAATCAGGAAGGTCGAACTGTTCCAGCCACCTTACCCAGAGTCGATTTTTTCCATTGGGTACTGGTCGATCTACCTGCGACGGTCAACGCCATTGCAGAAGGTGAATTCAGCCAAACCGTAACCCCGCGCGGCAAGGCCGGGCCAAGTGCCCCGCACGGCGCGCGCCAAGGAATCAATAACTACACCGACTGGTTTGCCAACGACCATGATATGAGCGGCGATTACTACGGTTATGATGGCCCGTGCCCGCCGTGGAATGATGAAATCGTGCACCGCTATGTTTTTACGGTCTACGCCCTGGATCTTGAGAAATTGCCACTGGAAGGCAAATTCGGCGGCCCGGAAGTACGCGCTGCAATTGCCGGCCATGTGCTTGCTGAAGCCAGCATGACAGGCATCTACAGCCTCAATCCCTCTCTCGCCGATTGACCGTAGCTCACCAAGGAAAGTGCCAGATGGCCAAGGAAATTGAACTCAAGCTGCACATCAACCACAAGGACATCCGGAAACTTCTGGCACTTCCTCTGCTGACCGGCTTGGCGGCGCAGAAGCAACAACTCCTCAACACTTACTACGACACGCCGGAACTCAGCCTGCGGGCCCGCCGAATCGCACTGCGTTTCCGCAAAAAAGGCTGGGATTGGTTGTTGACCGTAAAATCTGCGGAACCGGCGGCGGGTGGTCTCGCAGTTCGCAACGAATGGGAAACCCCGGCAACTCCCGGCGTCTTTGATTTTTCTCATGTCGACGCCCCGGCGCTACGCGAAGCGCTCGATCAACAACGGGAAGATCTGACGGCTGTATTCACCACCGATTTCCAACGTCACTGCTGGCAGGTTCCATTTGGCACATCACAGATCGAAATGGCGCTGGACCAAGGCTACATTGCTGCCAATGGGCGCCGGGAACGGATCTGTGAAGTCGAACTCGAATTGATTTCCGGTCAGGTTGACGACTTGTTTGCGCTTTGCCGACACTTGCAGCGGGCACTGCATCTGCATCCCAGCATTGCCAGCAAAGCGGAGCGTGGCTATCGACTTTTTACCAACGAACCGATTCG
>JAVEXE010000047.1:0-12962 GCA_034004105.1 Azonexus sp.
GCGCTGGGCTCGCAACTGACTTCAGCGCTGGTCATCCTCAGCGCCTCGCTCGGCGGTGCGCCCGTATCAACCACCCATATCGTCGCCACGTCGATCATGGGAATCGGTGCCTCCGAACGTCCACGAGCCGTGCGTTGGGCAAAAGCCAAGGACATCGCCACCACCTGGATCATCACCATCCCCGGCGCAGCGCTGGTTGCCATTCAGGCTTTTGCGCTGATCAATCTCTTTCTCGGAGCCAAAGCATGAGCAGCGAATCCGTCCAGCCCTCCTTGCTCAGCCGTCTGTTCGGCCGACTCTTTCCGAAAATGCCTGACTTTTTCGGCATGCTGACCGAACAATGCCGGCAGGTCACCAAAACGACCGGACTACTGGTCGAGTTCATGGAAAACGCCAATCACGATATCGGCAAGCAGATTCGCAAGGACGAACACGAGGCCGACCGGGTGAAGATTCACAACCTGCACACGCTCAACGAAGCCTTCTCGACGCCCATCGACCGCGAAGACCTCTACCGGGCGATCATGGACCTCGATGAAGTGGTCAATTACTGCAAGACCACCGTCAGCGAAATGGAAGTGCTTGGGCTGCAGCCCGACAAGCACTGCCTGGAAATGGCCATGCACATCAAACTGGGGTCGGATGCCTTGCTGCAAGGTTTTTCCCGCCTTGCCACCAAACCAGCCGAAGCCGCCGCCGATGCCGATGCCGCACGCAAGGCGGAACGTCGGGTGGAAAAAGCCTACCGGCGCGCAATTGCCGATTTATTTCAAGGCGACAACTACATCCACATGTTCAAGCAACGCGAAATTTACCGCCACCTGGCCAACGCCGCCGACCGCATGGCGCACTGCGCCAACACCCTGCACGACATCGTCGTCAAAATGTGCTGAGCCACCGAATGAAACTCCTCTCCCGTTCTTTTCTTCGCCTGTTGGGCTGGACTTTGGTCGACTGCGCTGAGCGCCCTGACAAAGCCGTGCTGGTCGCCTATCCGCACACATCCAATTGGGATGGTTTCTATGCCCTGCTGCTCAAGCTGGCCTTGGGTCTGGACGCCCACTGGGTTGGCAAGGACGCCCTCTTTCGCTGGCCTTTCGGTGGCGTGCTGCGCTGGCTGGGCGGCGTGCCAGTCAACCGCCGGCAACGCACCGGCTTTGTCGAGCAGATGGCCGCTGAATTTGCCAGCCGCCAACAATTCACCCTGGTCATGGCACCGGAAGGCACACGCAGCCTGACGCCTGGCTGGAAAACCGGTTTTTACCGCATCGCCCTGGCAGCGCAAGTGCCCATCGGGCTGGGATTTCTGGATTACGAAAAACGCGAGGCCGGCATCCTGGCCTACCTGACGCTGACGGGCGACCCGGCACAAGACATCGCCGCGATAGCCGCGCATTATCAAAACCGCGCCGGCAAACATCCGGACCTGGCCTCACCCATCCGCTGGCTGGAATAAGCACCAGCCGCGAATTCAAGGTCTATTCAGCCACCAGTTTCAGCACTTCACCGGCAAAAGCAACCGTCTGGCCCGGTCGCAATTTGGCCCGTTTTCGGGTGTCGACCGCACCATCGACACGCACCTGCCCGTCAGCAATAGCCGCGTGGGCTGAACCACCGGAATCACACAGGCAGGTTGCCTTGAGCAGTTGGTCAAGCTGAATATGGTCGCCCTGGACGACAAATGTCTGGCTCATGAAGTCTTACTCCCCGATCAGGATCAGATGGACCCGGCACGGTCCATGTGCGCCGAGAACAATGGTTTGTTCGATATCACCGGTGCGTGATGGCCCGGAGACAAAATTGACGGCGCGCGGCAGTTGACCGCACTCGGCTCTCAACAAGGCAAAAGCCTCCTCCATCGTCGCGACAATGCGCGATAGCGGCACCAGCGCGATATGGGTTTCCGGCAACAGGCTGACCGATGCCGGCGTTGCGGCGCTGGACAGCAGCATCAGCGTACCGGTTTCCGCGATGGCGCAAAAGCAACCGGAAATACCTACCCGATCCGCGTCGACCGCAACACCACAACGGCTAACCATGCCCGCCGCCCCCCAATCGAGATCCGCCACGTCCCCGGTCAGCACGACCTCGGACGGCAGTTGCTGCGCCGTTAACCAAGCGGCCACTTGCGCGGGCACGACATCACGACGGTCAACATGATCGACCGTACTGGCCAGACTTTCGGCCTTGGCACGAAAACGCGTCGCCAGATCACCATCAAGAACGGCATCAAGAACCGGCTGCGGACCGGAAACCCTGGCGCGCAAGCTGGCCTCGGCAGCCTGACGACGGGCAGCGAAATCCCCCTTGCCCAAACCGGCACGAACACGCGCGAGAATGTCGTCGCGGGCGTTCATCAAGCCGCCAGCACAAAGGCAGTGCCGTGTTTTTCCGCCAGCGTCCGCACCTGTTCGCCCAACGCCGCCTCGCCGGCGAAGATCAGGCGGTCAACGCCCGCCGCACACAGCCCTTCAATCGCCGGACCATCGCCATGCAACAGGTTGAGCACGCCAGCCGGCCATGCATTACGCGTCGCCAGTTCGCACAAGGCGAAGGCTGCCGACGGCGCTTTCGGGCTGGGCTTGACCACCACCGTTGCCCCAGCCAGCAAGGCCGGCACCATCGCAGCAACCAGGCCCGACAAAGGCTTGTCCGCACCAATGACCAGCGCGACCACCCCGGCATCACCCACACTTGTCAGACCCAAGGCCGCAACGGCTGCCGCAACATCGGCTGCCGCCGCATCCCCGCAGCCGAGATCCTGATTCAGCAACTTGCTGAAATGCCCGGCATAGCGGCTCAAGCCATCGGCCAGACGACGCAGCGCCGCCTGACGCTCCGCCAGCCCCAGATCGGCCCACGCGCCCTGTGCCGCCTGCGCTGCCGCAACCGCCTCAGCGGCCTCGTCAGCCCCGCAGAGCGGGACCCGATGGCGGGCTTCTCCGGTCGACGGGTTAAGCACATCGAAAAAGCGCTCGCCCACGGTGAGATAGGCGCGGCCATTGATCCAGAGCGGAATGGCCATCGGGCCTTCGGGTGCAAATTCCATCGTCAATCTCTCTTTCTTGCTGCATATTGTTCAAAAAAAGTCTTGCCACCCGCCACCGGTAGATCGCGTGCTGCGGTCCACCCCGGCGCAAAGCCAAAAATGCGGATACGTCCCTGGCCGTCGGCCAGCCAGTTGAGATAGCGCGCTGCAATCCGGGTCAGCGCCCGGTAAAGCGCAGGCCGACCGGCAATCCATGCCCAGGCACGCAAGCCCAGACGTTCGTCCCAAGGTCGCAGGCCGCGTCGTTGCTGCTCCTGACGCAGGCCATGCATCAAATCGGGCAGCGGGATACGTACTGGGCAAACATTCGAGCATTGGCGGCAGCCGGTCGAGGCGTACGGTAAATCGAGCGCATTTTCAATGCCGGTGTATAGGGGTGTCAGCACCGATCCCATCGGCCCCGGATACACCCAGCCGTAGGCGTGACCGCCCAGCGAGAAATACACCGGGCAATGATTCATGCAGGCACCGCAGCGAATGCAGCGCAGCATCTCCTGATAGTGCGAGCCAAGCAGATCCGCCCGCCCGTTATCGACCAGAATGAAGACCGTCTTGCTTGGCCCTTCGCGCTCGTCGGCAGCCCGCGTCCCGGTCAGCAAGGAGACGTAGTTCGAGATCGTCTGCCCGGTCGCCGAACGCGGCAACAGGCGCATCAGGGTCGCGAAATCCTCCAGCGTCGGCACCAGCTTCTCGATCCCGGTGATCACCACATGGACGCGTGGCAGCGTCGTCACCATGCGTCCATTGCCTTCGTTGGTCACCAGCGCCGCGGTACCGCTTTCGGCAATCAGGAAATTGGCCCCGGAAATACCCATGTCGGCGGACAAAAAATGCTGGCGCAGCACTTCACGCGCTTCTCGCGCCAGGGCCGGGATATCGGCGGAAGTTCGAGCCTGTTGCGGTCGACCGTGCTTTTCGGCAAATAATGCTTCAACCTCGGCCAGCGTCTTGTGCACCGCTGGCGCGATGATGTGCGAGGGTGCCTCGCCAGCAAGCTGGATGATGTACTCGCCAAGATCGGTCTCAACCGGTTCGATACCCGCGGCCTCAAGTGCCTCGTTAAGCTGCGCCTCCTCCGACAGCATGGACTTCGACTTGGTCACTTTCTTCACACCGTGACGGCGGGCAACATCAATCACCAGATCGCAGATCTCGGCACCATCACGCGCCCACAATACCTCGGCACCGCGGGCACGGGCGTTTTCCTCGAAGATTTCCAGCCAGACGTCGAGGTCAGTCAGCGCCCGGTCACGAATCGCGGCGCAGGCCTCGCGCAGTTGTTCAAAGTCAAGGCCATCGTCGGGCAAGGCCGCCATTGCCTTGGCCCGCTTGCCCGAAAACAGCGGCTTGGCCTTCTGCAAGGCTTTTTGCAGCACCGGGTTACGGGTTTTCAGCGCGGCACGTTCGGTAAAGAACATGGCCTGCGAATGTGCGGCATTTCCCTCGGTGACGTGATGCTGACTCGCCTTCATGGCTTGCTCTCACCCGCCAGTACTTCGGCGATATGCAAAACCCGCGTCGTCTCGTCGCCCCGGCGACGCAGCCGACCTTCGATATTGAGCAAACAACCCAGATCACCGCCAATCACCGCATCGGCCCCGGCGGCGGCAATCGAGTCACACTTGCGATCCACGATACGCGCAGAAATATCAGCGTAGTTTTCCGCAAAGGCACCACCGAAGCCACAACACTCCTCGCAATCGGCCATTTCCTTCACGGTCAATCCACGCACGCGCTCAAGCAAAGCGCGCGGTTGCGTCTTGATCCCCAACCCGCGCAAACCCTTGCACGAATCATGGTAGGTCACCGTGCCGGCAAACTCACCCGGCAGTTTGATCTCGTCGCCGAAGGCAGCAAGGAATTCGGTCAGTTCCTGGGTTTTATCGGCCAAGGCCCGCGCACGCGGCCCCCAGTTAACATCTTCCGCAAACAGTTTCGGGTAAGTCAGCCGAATCTGTTCAGCACAGGAGCCCGAAGGCACCACGATTTTGTCGTAAGCCTCAAGCTCGGCAATGGCTTTTTTCGCCAGCGTTTCGGCAAGCGGTCGATTTCCGGCACTCCAGGCCGGTTGACCGCAACAGGTCTGACCCGGCGGCACAACGATCTCAAACCCGGTCGAGGCCAGCAAACGCAAGGCAGCAAAGCCCACCGATGGACGCATCAGGTCGACGAGGCAAGTAACGTATAAGGCAATCCGCATGCTAATATTGCGCCGCACAAGAAGGCAAAGTAGCCAATGCTACTCAAACCCCGCAAATAAAGGAATCCAGTTTGTCAGAAGCTGCCGACGGCACCGCCCGCAATCCCGGTTCAATTCAGGTCATCGAACGCATGATGACCCTGCTCGACGCACTTGCCCAAGCTCCCGAAGCCGCCAGCCTGAAGCAACTCGCGACGGCCACGGAACTCCATCCTTCGACCGCCCACCGCATTCTCGCCGCAATGTGCAATGCCCGCTTTGTCGAACGTCAGGACGCCGGCACGTATCGCTTGGGCATTCGCCTGCTGGAACTGGGCAATATCGTCAAATCCCGGATCAACGTCCGGGAAATCGCCCTGCCCTTCATGCAAACGCTGCACGAAAAAATTGGCGAAGCCATCAACCTGGGCGCGCGCCACGACGATGACATCGTTTATCTGGAGCGTACCTCTTCAGGGCGCGCACTGGTCCGCGTGGTTTATCTGGTTGGCGGTCGTGCCCCGCTGCATCTGACGTCGCTAGGCAAGCTTTTTCTCGCCGCCGATGGTACGCAAAAAATTCGCGAGTACGCTCGTCGCACCGGGCTCCCCGGCAAGACGCCACACTCGCTGACCACCCTGGAAGCGCTGGAAAAAGAGCTCGACAAAGTCCGTCGTCACGGCTTTGCCTACGATGACGAGGAAGCGGAAATCGGCCTGAAATGCGTGGCCGCCCCGATCTATGATGACGAAGGCCAGATCGTTGCTGCACTGTCAGTCTCCGCCCCAGCAGATCGTCACAACCCCGACTGGGCGCAACAAGTGGTGAGCACAGCCAAGGCTGTCTCACAAGCCTTGGGTTATCGACGCGGCAGCAGCTAAAAAATCCGGGAATAAATCAGGCCGGGCGGAACCCGGTGTTCAGTGACTCCAGGCTGGCGCTTTCCATCCAGCGCTTGATACGGTTGGCGTCGCCAACGCGGGTCATCTTGCCGTCTGAGTCGAGCAGCACAATCACCACAGGTTTGTCTGCCACCCAAGCCTGCATCACGAGGCAACGGCCCGCCTCGGAAATATAACCCGTCTTCGAAACACCAATCTGCCAGTTGTCGTTGCGTACCAACGCGTTGGTGTTGGAAAACTCCTGAACACGTCCTCGAATTTCCACGCTGGCGCTTGAGGTCGTGGAATAAATTCGGATTTCCGGATAGGCACCAGAAGCCATCACCATCCGCGCCAGATCATTGGCCGTCGAGACATTATTGCTTGAGAGTCCGGTCGGCTCCTCAAAGCGTGAATTGAACATACCGAGTTGCCGCGCCTTTCGGTTCATTGCCTTAACGAAGGCGGGCAATCCACCCGGGTAATGCCGCCCCAGCGCATTGGCGGCACGATTCTCTGACGACATCAAGGCAAGCAGCATTGCCGTTTCGCGCGTCATCGTCGTACCCACTGCCAAGCGTGAACGCGTGCCTTTCAGATGATCGATATCTTCGGAAGTAATCTCGATGACCTCGTGCAAATCCTGACGAGCATCCAGTACCACCATCGCAGTCATCAATTTGGTGATGGAGGCAATCGGAACCACCATGTCCGCCTGCTTTTCGACCAAGGGTTTTCCGGTCGTCTGGTCAAGAACCAGCGCCGAAGACGAACGGATGGCGAGCAGGCCATTGTCACCTGCATAAGAGACCGGCTGAACTGCCGCCCCGGCGCCCCCCGCGACAGCAACTTTCTTCACGCTGGCGGTATGCGCCTTTGCCTGAAGCTTGGCCTTGGATTTTTTGGCCACCCCGGACGCATGGGCAGATTTCTTGACGTTCTGCGATTTGACCGGTTTTTTTGCCGATTCAGCGAGCAACAGCGAAGGCGAAGCCAGCAAGGCCAAGGATGTCAGACTAACCAGTATTTTTCGCCGCATGATGCCCCTCCAGAACAAGGGGCGATTGTATAAGAAGCTGGCACAAAAACACAAAGACTTGTTTAACAACCTTGGCTAACTTGCTGTTATGAATCAGCTATTTAATAAGCATCCACCACTGTCAGGGCAGTCATGTTCACGATGCGCCTGACTGTCGCGGTCGGCGTCAGAATATTGACCGGTTTCGCTGCCCCCAACAGAATGGGGCCAACCGTCAAATTATCGCCAGCCGCCACTTTCAAAAGATTGAACGAAATATTTGCCGCATCCAGCGTTGGCATGATCAGCAAATTGGCTTGCCCCTTCAGTCGCGAATTCGGGAAAGCTGCATGCCGAATCTGCTCATCGAGGGCCGCATCACCGTGCATCTCCCCTTCAACCTCAAGATCTGGCGCACGCTGGTGCAATTCAGCCAGCACTTCACGCATCTTGACTGCCGTGGGCGTGTTCTCGGTGCCAAAGGTGGAATGAGACAGCAAGGCAACCTTGGGCGTAATACCGAAATTGCGGATTTCTTCTGCCGCCAAGAGGGTCATGTCCGCCAACTGCTCAGCCGTCGGATCATAATTGACGTAGGTATCCGCGATGAACACCGTGCGTCCCGGCAGCATCAGCAGGTTCATGGTGTAGTAACGATCCTGTTCTGCCCGAGTACCAATCACGCATTGCACATACTCGCGGTGTGTCTCGTGCCGACCAAATGTGCCGCAAATCAGCCCTTCGGCATACCCAAGACGTACCATCAAGGCACCGTACAAGGTTGCCCGGCGTCTGACCTCACGCCGTGCGTAATCTGGCGAGACGCCTTTGCGCTCCATCAGGCGATGATAGGTCGTCCAGAATTCCTCGAAATGGGCGTCAAAGAAGGGGCAATTGTCGGCGTAGACAATTTCGAAGTCCACGCCTTCGCGAATGCGCAGTCCCGCTGCCTCAATGCGCCGATGAATCTCGCTCGGCCGACCAATCAGAATAGGCTGAGCAATCCCTTCGTCGCGAATGACCTGAACAGCCCTGAGAACACGCTCGTCCTCGCCCTCGGCAAAGACGATGCGTTTGGGAGCCAGTCGCGCCTGCGAAAAGACCGGCTTCATGATCAGACCGGAGTGATAGACGAATTCGTTCAAGCCTTGCAGGTAAGCATCCCAGTCCTGAATCGGCCGCGTCGCCACACCAGAATCCATCCCCGCCTTGGCTACCGCCGGGGCAATTTTAACGATCAGCCGCGGATCAAACGGTTTGGGAATCAGATATTCCGGACCAAAACCGGCAATTTTTTCGCCATAAGCCGATGCCACCACATCCGATTGCTCGGCACGGGCCAATTCGGCGATAGCCTTTACCGCCGCCATCTTCATTTCTTCGGTGATGGTCGTGGCACCAACATCAAGCGCACCACGGAAAATGAACGGAAAACACAGCACGTTATTGACCTGGTTCGGATAATCCGAACGCCCGGTACAAATGATCGCATCGTCGCGTACCGACTTGACTTGCTCGGGCAGGATTTCCGGCGTCGGATTGGCCAAGGCCATGATGACCGGGGTCGACGCCATTTTTGCCACCATTTCCGGCTTCAAGACCCCACCCGCGGACAATCCGAGGAAAACATCGGCGTCGGCAATCACTTCGCCCAATGTCCGGGCCTCCGTTTTCTTGGCGTAGCGGGCCTTGATCTCATCCATCTCTTCGACACGGCCTTCGTACACCACACCCTTGATGTCGGTGACCCAGATGTTCTCCACCGGCGCCCCAAGCATGACCAGCAGATCCAGACAGGCCAGCGCCGCAGCGCCCGCACCGGAAGTGACGATTTTTACGGTCGACAGGTCTTTACCGATCAAATGCAGGCCGTTGAGAATTGCCGCGCCGACCACAATCGCCGTGCCATGCTGATCATCGTGAAAAACGGGAATCTTCATCCGCTCGCGCAGTTTTTTCTCGATGTAAAAACATTCCGGCGCTTTGATATCTTCCAGGTTGATACCGCCAAAGGTCGGCTCAAGCGAAGCAATGGTATCGATCAGCTTGTCAGGATCGCGCTCCTCGATTTCCAGATCGAAAACATCGATATTGGCGAACTTCTTGAACAGCACACCCTTGCCTTCCATCACCGGCTTGGCAGCCAGCGGACCAATCGGCCCCAAACCCAACACGGCTGTACCATTGGTAATGACGCCAACCAGATTGGCCCGGGCCGTGAGTGTTGCAGCTTCGCTGGGATCGGCAACAATTTCTTCGCAAGCAAAGGCCACCCCTGGGGAGTAGGCCATGGACAGATCATATTGATTGGTCAGTTGTTTGATCGGTGTTACCGCAATCTTGCCCGGCTTGGGATTGCGGTGGTAATACAGCGCGGCTTCGCGTAATTGCCTGGAATCCATGTCATCCTCCGTTTTATATCGTGAAATGATTTTTTGCGATACGATAAATAATACCACATCCCGTTGACAAACTTATTTCGGAAAACACCTAGTTCAAACAAAGTCAAGTAGATATTTCCCCGTGTTTAAGGCATAATTATGGGCTTCCCAGCCGACGGCCCCTCGCCGCTTCTAGTCTTGGTGGCAGCTCCCGGCGACTGGCGTGAAAACCCTGCTTTTTCAGTTACTTGGAGAGAGACATCGCCATGACCGTATCGCTGAACGCGCCTGACTACGTCAAACACGAAGCCCTGAAACAATGGGTCGCTGACATCGCCGCCCTGACCGAACCCGCCAATATCTACTGGGCGGACGGCTCGCAAGAAGAGTATGACCGTCTGTGCGCTGAAATGGTCAAGGCTGGCACCTTGATCAAACTGAATGAAGAAAAGCGCCCGAATTCCTACCTCGCCTTTTCCGATCCTTCCGACGTTGCCCGCGTCGAAGACCGCACCTACATCTGCTCGCAAAACAAGGATGACGCCGGCCCAACCAACAATTGGGAAGATCCGGCCAAAATGCGCGAAACCCTGAACGGCCTGTTCAAGGGCTGCATGAAGGGCCGCACGATGTACGTCATTCCCTTCTCGATGGGTCCGCTCGGTTCGCCGATTGCCCACATCGGCGTTGAAATTTCCGATTCGCCCTACGTTGTCGTGAATATGCGCACGATGACCCGCATGGGTGCCAAGGTATTCGATGTGCTCGGTACGGATGGCGAATTTGTCCCCTGTGTGCATACCGTTGGTGCGCCGCTCGAAGCCGGTCAACAAGATGTCGCCTGGCCGTGCAACCCGACCGTCAAGTACATCGTGCACTACCCGGAAACCCGCGAAATCTGGTCCTACGGCTCTGGCTACGGCGGCAACGCCCTGCTCGGCAAGAAGTGCTTTGCGCTGCGTATCGCCTCGACGATGGCCCGCGATCAGGGTTGGCTGGCTGAGCACATGCTCATCCTCGGTGTCGAATCCCCCGAAGGTGAAAAGACCTACGTGGCCGCCGCTTTCCCGTCGGCCTGCGGCAAGACCAACTTCGCGATGCTGATTCCGCCCAAGACTTTCAACGGCTGGAAAATCACCACCATCGGCGACGACATCGCCTGGATCAAGCCGCGCGTCGATGCTGATGGCGTCACCCGCTTCTACGCCATCAACCCGGAAGCCGGCTTCTTCGGCGTTGCACCGGGCACCTCCGAGAAGACCAACTACAACGCTTTGGCCACGCTCAAGGAAAACATCATCTTCACCAACGTCGCGCTGACCGACGACGGTGACGTGTGGTGGGAAGGCCTGACCAAGGAAGCTCCGGCCCACCTGATCGACTGGCAAGGCAAGGACTGGACGCCGGAAGATGGCAAGGCTGGCCGCAAAGCCGCCCACGCCAATTCCCGCTTCACCGCCCCGGCGGGTCAGTGCCCGTCGGTCGATGCCGCCTGGGAAGATCCTGCTGGCGTGCCGATTTCTGCCTTCATCTTCGGCGGCCGCCGCGCCACCACCGTGCCGCTGGTGTACCAGGCTTTCAACTGGAACTACGGCGTCTACATGGCCGCCACGCTCGGCTCGGAAACCACGGCTGCCGCCTTCGGCCAGCAAGGTGTCGTGCGTCGCGACCCGTTCGCCATGCTGCCGTTCTGCGGTTACCACATGGGCGACTACTTCAACCATTGGCTGAAGATGGGCAAAACGGTCGAAGCCACACCGAAGATTTTCTGCGTCAATTGGTTCCGCATGAACGAAAAGGGCGAATTCATGTGGCCAGGCTTTGGTGACAACATGCGTGTCCTGAAGTGGATCGTTGACCGTTGCAAGGGCAAGGTTGCCGCCAAGGAAACCGCCTTGGGTTGGATGCCGAAGTTCGAAGACATCGACTGGACAGATCTCGACATCAAGAAAGACGAGTTCGAAGCCCTCACCACCATTGATGCGGACGCCTGGAAATCTGAACTGGCCGGCCACAAGGAGTGGTTTGACAAGATGGGCGAGAAGTTGCCGAAGGAATTCAACCTGAAGCGCGAACTGTTCGAAATGGCCCTCTTCAAGGATGCTGCCTGATCGACTGATTCAGCGGCTTTAATGCCCACAACAACGGCCACCGAGATAAAGCAAACTCGGTGGCCGTTTTACTTTGGAGAAAAGTATGCCCCGTTCCGCTGCTCGTCTGGATGATATTGCCCCTTTCCACGTCGTCGAACTGCTGACCCGAGCCCGCCAACTCGAAGCCGAAGGACGCGACATCATTCACATGGAAGTCGGCGAACCGGACTTTCCCACCCCACAACCGATTGCCAATGCTGCGGTCGACGCGATAAAAAGCGGAAAAACGCGCTACACCCAGTCACTCGGCCTGCCCGAACTGCGTGCAGCGATTAGCGATTTTTATCGCCAACGCTACAGCGTAGCCGTGCCTGCATCACGCATTGTCATCACTAACGGCGCTTCCGGCGCACTCAATCTGGCCTTCGCTTGCTTGGCCAATCCGGGCAGCGAATGGCTACTCGCCGATCCGGGCTACCCATGCAACCGGCACATTTTACGCACCTACGAAGGTCGACCGCAGGCAATTGCCGTTGGCCCTGAAAGCAACTACCAGCCCACTCCTGCCCAGGTTTCAAGTGCCTGGAACCCGCAAACCGCCGGCCTGCTCGTTGCCTCACCAGCCAATCCGACCGGAACGCTGCTGTCGCTTGCCGAAATCCAGGCACTGGCCGAAGTTTGCCGCCAGCACGACGGCCATTTTCTGGTCGATGAAATCTACCACGGCCTGACCTACGCCCCGCAGGAAGCCCCCTTGGGGGACAAAATCGACGCCCCCACTGCCTGCGCTGCAGGCGAAGATATCTGGGTCATCAACAGCTTCTCGAAATACTTTCAGATGACCGGCTGGCGACTCGGCTGGATGGTGATTCCTGAACCCTTCGTGCGCGACATCGAAAAACTGGCGCAGAACCTCGTCCTCTGCCCATCCACGCCGGCGCAATACGCCGCACTCGCGGCATTTGAGCCCGAAACCATTGCCATCCTCGAAGAACGCCGCGCCGAATTCCGCCGCCGCCGCGACTTCCTCGCCCCTGCCCTGGAAGCACTGGGCTTCCGGGTTACGGCCAAGCCGGAAGGCGCATTCTATCTCTATTGCGACTGCTCGGCTCTCGCCCCTGACAGCTTCACCCTCGCCCGCGACCTGCTGGAAAAAGCCGGCGTCGCCGCCACCCCCGGCCTCGACTTCGGCAACAACGCCCCGGAAAAACACATCCGCTTCGCCTACACCACCGGCGTTGATCGTTTAGCCGAAGCAGTGGAACGACTGCGTGGGTTCCTGATGGCTGCCTGACGGAGTCAGGCCTACGGCCTGGGCTACAATCGATGCATTGATTCACAGGTTACCTGCCATGTCCCGC